>CAMFIS010000149.1 GCA_945952345.1 uncultured Fimbriimonas sp. | reverse complement strand
GCACTGGTACAGGCGAGTATTCCTATTTCTTCGCCTTTAGTGGATGGATCCACGCTAATTCGGGAATATGTGGCGACGCCGGTTTGTGAGTTTGACGTCGACGAGTTTTGTCCGGAGTTTGAAAATATGTTGTGCCACTGTCAACGACCTCTGCCTTGAGCAAGAGCCCTTGAAAAAGGTTGCCACGAAGGCAAGCTTTTTTGAGGCGAGGCTGGAAGATGGCAGTGCACGGAAGAAGCAGCGAAATAAATTTCGCAGGACAAAGCGCGAATGAATTCGCGCACTCCACATAAGAATTCATAATATCAGCGGTACAACGATGTCCGACAACCTCATCCCTGGTGCTTCTTTCCTCTCCGGCAATGTCGCTCGCAGCTTCACGCCCGAAGTCTTCGGCCCCGACGAGAAGCTGATGATCGATACCGCCGAGCAGTTCTGCCGAAGCGAAGTGATGCCCCACCTCGAGGCGATCGACGCACAGGAAGATGGTCTCATGCCCAGCATTATCCGCAAGGCGGGAGAACTCGGATTGTGCGGAGTGGATTCGCCGGAGCAATACGGCGGGCTGGGTCTGGGCAAGAATCTAGCGGCGAGAATCCTGGAATTCATGAGCCTGAACGGCTCGGTCAGTGTGACTTATGGCGTCACGAGCGGCATCAGCCAGGTCGGACTCAGCCTCTTTGGCAATGAAGATCAGAAGGCCAAGTACCTTCCGCACTTGACGAGCGGCGAGTGGATGGGCGCCTATGCTTTGTCGGAGCCGAACTCCGGTTCAGACGCACTCTCGGCCACCACGAACGCGATTCAACGGGGCGACAAATGGGTGCTGAACGGCACCAAAATGTGGATCAGCAACGCGAAATGGGCGAAGCTTTTCCTGGTGATGGCGAAGATCGACGGCGAACAGTTCTCCGCGTTCCTGGTCGAGCGCGATACCCCAGGTCTGACCATCGCCCGCGAAGAGTATAAGATGGGATTGAAGGGATCCTCGACGGCGCGCATCGTGCTGGAGGATGCCGAGATTCCGCTGGAGAATCTCTTGTATGAACCTGGGAAGGGGCATCATGTCGCGTTTAATGCGCTCAATGTTGGGCGATTCAAGCTGTCGTCGATGTCGATTGGTCCAGCTCGGAACGCCATCGAACTAGCGGTGGCGTATGCGCACGACCGAAAGCAGTTCAACCAAAGCATCGCGTCGTTTGGTTTGATTCAGAAGAAGTTGGCACAGATGGCGGCTTGGTTCTTTGTGGCCGAGTCGACGATCTACCGCACCGGAGCGCTGATCGATGAAGCCTTCGATCTGTACGGCGGCACCATCGACGGGAACAGGAAGGCGGCGGAGGAGTACGCCATCGAGTGCTCGGCGTGCAAAGTGTTTTCGACCGAGGTGGAGTCTTACATTATCGACGACGCGCTTCAGATTTTTGGCGGGTATGGGTTCACCGAAGAGTTTCCGATTGCGCGGCATTACCGCGACGCCCGCGTAAGCAAGATCTACGAAGGGACGAACGAGATCAATCGGGTATTTGTTGCCGACCGGTTCCAGCGAAAGCTTCGGGCAGGGCAGGCTGCGGTTGGGTCGGGGGAGACATTCATCGAAGAGTTGGCGGTGCGGGCGATTCAGCTTGAACTGAATGGTCAAGTTGCCGTTGGGGCGGCGTCGGATTTGTTGCTGCTTTCGTACGCGGAGCAGTCGGCACGGTTGCGGGCCGCTCGGCTCGGGGTTTCGGAGATTCTGGGTTGCGTTCAGGGGGCTCTGAACGCGAAGGCGGCCGAGGCTTGGCAGACGCTGACGGGCGAGTCGGTAAGTCTGCCTGCGGTTGCAGTGCCGGACTTTGCGAGGGTGGCCGAGATGGTTCGGCACCACGGCGGACCGATTAGGTTCAACTAGCTAGTTGGTAGGCAATCCCCCGGTTCGCAAGCTCACCGACCCCTTCACCAAGGGGTATGGCGATTCGATTCAACTGATTTGTTTGTGATAATCATCCCTTCCGTCTCGCTCGCGATGGGTTTGTACCCTTAAGGAATTCTATGGCGAGCGAGCCACCTTCCCAATCTTTGGGAAGGAGCTTGGGTTAGCGGCGGCTGAGATGGTTCGGCATCACGGCGGGCCGATTCGGTTTAACTGAAAAGGCGCAGACGAACCGAAATGGAGTGAGGGAAATTTGGTTTCCGGTGAAGAAAAGGTTTGCCGACTATCGTCGGGGTCGCTTCGTTGGAAGGCTTGAGAGGTTTTGCAATGACCATCGCTCCTCGGACTTTTTCGGGAGCGAAAACTTCCCAGGGCCTACGCTCGCAAGCTCGCTTCAACCCTGGCTAATATAGAGCCGCCCCTTTGGGGCTGGTATTTCAAGTGCCAAATTTGGTTGTTACAGTCCGTCTTTATTACTGACAGGTAATTTGTCCTAGAACGATTTTTGTCGCAAACTCGATTTCCAGACGACCGGTTTTTTAAGTCATGAACAATGTTGATAATCGCGAATCAGAAGGATTGTTTCAAAGTCTCGTCTGTGAACTTGCCGACGATTTCGATTGGGAAGAGGCAGAACCCTGGTTTGCAGAGCAAAGGAGACTCCTGGCTTTCATCGACCACTTTAATCCTCCCGACGATTGGCTTCCGCAATTTACCGAACTAGACTAATCCCACTTCCGATTCTTGGCTTCTTCCAGCGTCGGGCAGTGCATGGCTTTGCGCTCAGCGTCGCCGACAGCCTCGGTATCGACCGGATCGAGTTTGAACGGGCTGTTGCCTTCGCTGGAGTACTGCGTCCCAAAGCGCTGATGGAATCCGCCGGATTCGAGCATGCGGTCGTAGGTTGCGGCGGCAAGCCAGGCGGCTTTCTGGTTTCCGAGGAGGAGAGAGCAGATGGATAGTTCGTGGGCGAGGCAATAGTCGTTCCAGTACCCGCCGTGTTGAAGCACAAGCGAAGCGTGGTCGAAGTCGTTGATGGTGACGATTTTGCCTTGATTGAGGATTTCGATGGTGCGCTTGAGCCGTACCGCGTCGTGCTCTCGCATCTCGTTCATCTGCTTGGCGGTGAACTTGCTAAAGTCGCCTTCGCGCTCCTTCTGGTCGGCGTCGCAAATCTTGGTCACTTCGTCGTTGTCCTTCGCGGCTTGGGCACGTTCCAGAGCCTTGTCGGGGTCTTGGAAGACATCTACCACGGATTTCGGCGCTTTCTCTATTCGGAACATTGGCTCCTTCGAAAAGGTCATCGTACCGATGCGCTGCGGGCGACTAACGGAAACGAGAAACTGGTCCCAGGTTTGCTTCGCGGTGGCTCTCGCCTCCTTGCTTCCACTGGCGAGCGCGGCAAGCGTGAGCTCATGCCGAACGCGGGTTCGGTCGAAACGCATGCGTCCTATGGTGAAGATCTTTTGAGCGCGAAAGAATTGGTCGGCTGTGGAGAGCTGATTCTGTTCGAGGAGATGGGCGATGTCCTCGTTGGCTTTTGTCAGCGCTTCGAAGTCAGGCGGGCTCTTCTTGCTTGCGGCTTGGACGGCGCGCTCGATGTCGTCGAGGCTGGTGGCTTGGGCAAGGACGGTAAGCAGCGCGAGCATGAGATTAATCGTACAACGTTACGGGAGCGAGAGATGCTTCAGTTCCGTTTGGCTCCATTCGGTAGCCTCAACGCCTCGCGGAACTCGTGGTTGAGGCATCGAAATCTAAGTGGACCTTGACCCCCACCCCAACCCCTCCCCCTCCCAAAGAGCAAGGGGAGGGGCTAGGAGTTACTTCTCAAATTGCACGAAGCCGACGTCGTTGCCGTCGGGGTCGCGGACGGTAATGGACCAACCCACTCCGGGCACTGGGCTCTTTTCGTTTGGCGACGTCCCTCCAAGTTCCAGGGTCTTTGCGACCATCGCATCGAGGTTCTCCACGTCGAACCAGATTCCTGGCGAGCGACCAGCTTCCACCTTATCTGTCTTCATCAGACCACCGATGTGCTTGTCTCCGACTCCGAAGACCACCATGCCCTCGATAAAGCTGCGAAACTCCCAGTTGGTGAAGAGGCCTTGATAGAAAGCCTGTGACCGGTCGAGATCGGTGACGAAGTATTCGATGTGGCAAATCGTATTCATGACGAGGTCATGATACAGACTCCCTCGGCCAAATAATTATCCAATATTGCGCTTCTGAAACTGCTTGGGAGTGATTCTGAACCGTTCTTTGAATCGACGGCAGAACGTCGGCACGCTCGAGTAGCCAATCTCAAATGCCACATCTTGAACTTCAAGGCCCTTCTTGAGAAGATCGCAGGCGAGGTCCAGTCGTCGGTTCGCCAGCATTTGGATTGGAGAAACTCCATACGTGTCGCGGAAGAGGCGAATGAAGTGGCTCTCCGAAATCGCCGCGACTCGCGCGAGCCCGGCGACGTCGAGGTCTTGCCCGGGGGCGTCCTGGATGAGCACACGAGTGAGTTCGATGCGCTCCAGCAGCTCAGCGCGAGTCGCCCACTTTTGGCGGGGAACTCGGCTGAGGGCAAGAGCGAAGGGGCAGGGCATATTTCAGTGAGCAGGGAACAGTGAACGGTGAGCAGGGAACATTGAACAGTAACAGTGAACGGAGAACGGTAAACAGGGAAAAGGGAAGAACTGGAATTGCTGTTCTCTGTTTTCTGATCCCTGCTCACTGATATCAGTCTTGCCAATGCATCGTCATGTCGCCCTTCAACTCTTGCACATAGTTCAGCTGCGCGTCGTGATAGCCGTTATGCCAGCACATCGAGAAAGCGAGGTCGAGGGGGCTGGTTTCGCCGGTTGGCAATGGAATCACCTTGGTGATTTCGTCGACCGGAATTGCGCGCCAGGCCTCGATCATCTCTTGAGTTGCGCTTCGAACACCGGCAACTGCGGCCTCCTTCGACCGGAACTCTTCCGGTGCGACCATCCAACCGCCCTCGGGCCACGCTTCTGGAGTCCCACCCGAGATTCGCGTCGCAAAGCGGCGGTTGACAAAGGCGACTTCGTACGAGAAGTCGATCGGCTTGCGCTCTTCGCCGCCAACGCCGTTCAGCAGGACTTCTTCGGACATCGCTTCAAGGTCGCCTACATAGCTGTCGCGGGCGAATTCCATTTGCTTCGTGATGTAGTTCTTAACGATCTCAAGACTCATGAGATCACTATATCTAATCGCTGTAGGGAACTCCTACCTGGCGAGTGAAAGTATCCTGTCAGGATTCAATGAAGAAGTTGCGAGCGGTTTTTGTCCTAGGGTGTTTCGTGTTAGTTGGGGCGGCAAACGCCCAGGTCGAACGTGGAGCGCCGATGCCCCGAAAGGCTACATTGGGTGCCTCATTGGTCGCGACCAATGAGGCACGATCGAAAGAGTTGGGCGTGGCCCTGAACTCGATTGAGGTCACCCGGGTAGTGCCGGGAACGACAGCCGAGGCGATGAAGCTTCAGGTCGGCGATGTCGTCACCTCGGTGCAGGGAAAGTCGGTAACGACGTCGGCGGAAGTGGTCGGCATGATGCGCGACGTGTTCGGCGGACAGGATGTCAAGGTTTCCATTATTCGAGGCGGAAAGAAGATGGACCTCACGGGCAAAACGGTCGAGCGTCCAAAGCAAAAAGGCGATGGCGTCGAGGTTGTCTATGATCAGGTCGTCAGCAATGGAAAGCGGATCCGGGTCATCGAAACCCACCCGGCAGGCGCCGGGCCCTTTCCGACGATTTTCTGGATCGGCGGAATCGGCGCCTACTCACTGGACGGCGAGTTTCCCGGCATCGCGTATGGCAACATCATGGGTCCGCTTTCGAAAGATTATGCAATTGTTCGCATCGACAAGCCGGGACAAGGCGACAGCGAAGGTCCGGCCTATCCAGATCTGGAGTTCGATACCGAACTCGAAGCTTATCTCCAGGCGGTGAAGCTGACCAAGACGTTGCCTTTTGTGAACAAGGACAAGATTGCGATTGTGGGACACTCGATGGGCGGCGTCTTCGCTCCGCTTGTTGCCGCCCAAGAGCCAGTTGCGGCGATCGGCGCCTGTGCCACGATCTCGAAGACTTGGAACGAGTACATGCTGGAGAACACCCGTCGGCAGTCGCTACTAGGTGGGGCCGCGCCGGAGGCTGTGGACCAGGAAATGGTCGAGCTCGACGCTCTTTGTCACCACTTATTCTATGAAGGAATGAAGCCAGCGGATATTGCGGCCAAGTACCCGGCCTTGAAGGCACGGCTGAATGGAATGATCCCGGACGGCAAAACGTATTCGGGCGTGGGAATCCAGTTTTTCCAGGCTTTGGCGAAGAAGAATCTGCCCGGTGCATGGGCGAAGATCGACGCGAAAGTTGCAGCGATTTGGGGCGAGAATGACTTCATCTCGACCCGCTACGACCACGAGTTCATCGCGGATATGATGAACAAGAAGAAGCCGGGCTCGGCGGAGTTCATCATGATTCCCCACAGCGACCACGGTTTCTCGCAGACGGACTCATTCCTGGATTCGATGCAGAAGTGGGGGCGGGGCGGCCAGTTCAATCCGAATATTATTGGGATTCTTCAGGGTTGGCTGAAGAATGCGATTGGGTAGTTCTGGGGCTGTCTTCAATCCCCCGGCTCGTTCCTCACCGACCCCTTCACCAAGGGGTAGCGGATTGGGCAGTTCAACCCGAACATTATTGGGATCTTGCAGGGCTGGCTGAAGAAGGCGATTGGGTAGCTTGGGGGCGTGGGCATCTTGCCCGCGTGATTTCTACAGGCGGGAGCCTGTCGTCCGGCAGTTCAATCCGAATATCATTGGGATTCTGCAGGGGTGGCTGAAGAAGGCGGTCGGAACGTAAGTGTTCCGCTTGCGAAATGGCAGGCGGGACGCTTACGTGCCAAATGTAAGTTCAACAATATCCAAGCTGGGCAGCCCGGGCCAGAAACCCCCATCCCAACCCTTCCCCCTCCCAAAGAGCAAGGGGAAGGGCTATTCGCTCCGACGACTAGTTCAACTCGTCGAGGTCGATTCGGCGATGGGTACGCATGTACTCCATCATCTCGTGGCTACGCTCGAGGAGTTTGTCAGTAACTTCGTTCACAAGTTCGTCCGTTAGCGGTTCGTCGCCCTGGAATCGTTGGAGATCCTTTTGGTCTTCTCGGCCAAGCTCTGTAAACTTCTCGACCATTTGCCGGCGCCAAGGATCCTCGATCTTGTGAGCGTTCTGCTCCATTTTGCTGAGGCCGCTGTCGATCTGTTTCGCGGACATCCGCATCGAAGCTTTGGCGATTTCATCCGATGTGATGTCGCCGCTTGCCTCTGATTCACTTCGGAGGGCGGCTACGAAGGGAAGGAGTTCGGCCGCCTGCCGCTTGATCCGCCGTTCCCGAAAAGTTTCATCGCTCAAAAACTTGAGGGATCGGTTCTTGATCATTTCAGCCTTATTCCGTTCCATCATTTCCAGGAATTCGGGGCGCATTTTGCCCATTTTCGCCTTCGCTTCTTCCCACCATTCCTCATCAGAGATGGCTTCCTGCTGCTCGCGAACACGTTGGCGATGCTCGGCCAGGCGTTCGTCCTCGTGGCGGAAGTGTTCCTCCAATTGCCGGAGCATCTCGCGCTGGTCCATATCGTTATTATATGGCGGGAATCGCCCGAGCGTTCCCAAGACGATAGCTGTAAACTAGCCCCGTGTTCGCGACGAAGTTCGGGATGGTGATCGCCGGTCTTATGGGCCTGGGACTGCTGATCATCGGTCTCATCTCGCTCGGGCTTACCGCCGCACCTCGGCCGTCGTACCTCACGTCTGAAACCTACGCTAAGATGCGACAGCTCGAGTACGTTGTGGCGATTATCTTTCTTCCCCTCGGCATGTGGGTGGTCCGAACGGTAGTCAAGCGGTTCTCCAAACCGGCCGAGGGACCGACGCCAACCGAGAACGGCAGTTGAATCTCATGTCAAACTAATGGGAGCATGACGTTCCAAGAGTTGATCCGCCGCCTCGATGAGTATTGGGCCGCCCAGGGCTGCGCCATTTTGCAGCCGTACGACATCGAAGTCGGCGCGGGAACCATGCACCCATCGACGACTCTGCGAGTACTGGGACCTGACGATTGGAACGTGGCCTACATTCAGCCATCGCGGCGCCCGGCGGACGGACGCTATACTCTCAACCCTCAACGAAGTCAACGGTACTACCAGTATCAGGTCATTATGAAGCCGTCGCCGGACAACATCGTGGATCTGTATCTGGGTTCCCTCGACGCGATTGGGATCGACACGACGAAGAACGATATCCGGTTCGTCGAGGACGACTGGGAGAGCCAAGCTGCGGGTGCCAGCGGTGTGGGTTGGGAAGTGTGGATCAACGGCGCGGAGATTACGCAGTTCACCTTCTTCCAGCAAATGGGCGGCATCGAATGCAACCCAGTATGCGCCGAGATCACGTACGGACCCGAGCGGCTGTGCCTGATGCTGAACAATCAGCAGTCGTTCTGGAAGGATATGGAGTGGAGCGAGAGCCTGCGGTACTTCGACGTGGATTACCAGCTCGAGTTGCAAGACAACGTTTACAACTTCGAGATCGCATCGACCGAAATGCTGTTCCAAATGTTCGACATGTACGAGGCGGAGTCGAAGCGGGTCATCGAGACGGAAGTGTTTTGGGATGCAAAGCAGGGAATTTTGACGTCGACCGATCCGGGTGGCGATAAGGTTTTGCCACCAAAGGGCGCGGGTCCGTTGGGGTTGGTCTATCCGGCGTTGGATTTGGCGTTGAAATGTTCGCACATTTTTAACCTTCTGGATGCGCGCGGCGCGGTTGGCGTGACGGAGCGCGCGAAGTATATCAATCGGATTCGGGGTCGGGTACGTGCGTGCTGTTTGAAGCATGTGGAGCAGTTTAAGGTCCCGGTTAGTTAAGAGCGAAAGAAGCGGAAGAAGCGTCCCGGCCAGCGCAAAGAAGCGTGGGAAGCGGCAAGCCATAGAAAGCGAGAAAAGATGTGGCATGGTCAACGATCCCTGCCTTGCATTCATTTTCGCGAGGCAGGAGTGAGAACGGACGGGGGTTGGGAGTGTTGCTTCTCGCTATCGCGCAGGTCGCTGCGCTCCTCGGACTTTTGCGATTATGACTCTTAACCCAGCCCAGCGCATTCGGTCGCTTTGGCTCCCTCTGCTCGGACTGGGCTGACTTGTTGCCGCCCCGTTGGGGCTGGTTTGTCGGAAGTCAGAATCTGGAGGCATGCAGAGAGATTGTCGATTTCATTTGCAGGATTCGACTCTGAATCAGTTAGTCTTTCTCTCGTGGCTCGTGGCTCGTGGCTCGTGGCTCGTGGCTCGTGGCTCGTGGCTCGTGGCTCGTG
>CAMFIS010000148.1 GCA_945952345.1 uncultured Fimbriimonas sp. | reverse complement strand
ATAAGACTGCCAGACTCCCTTGTTGAGGCCTCGCGATCGGAGTTCAGAACGGAAGATCCAGTCGGCGTCTTGCACCATCGTGGCTCGCTCGGGGGTCACCTCGCCGAGAATTCGGACGCCGAGGCCCGGGCCGGGGAATGGTTCCCTATCCACCATGTCGTCGGGCAATCCCAAAGCTCTGCCAACTGCGCGCACTTCGTCCTTGAACAGCCATCGCAGTGGTTCGATCAGCTTCATTCGCATCCAATCCGGAAGTCCGCCCACATTGTGGTGGGTCTTGATCTTGCTGGCAGTGGGTGAACCTGACTCGATAACGTCGGGATAAAGCGTTCCTTGGGCCAGCCAGTCGCAGCCCGACAGTTCGTTGGCATGATCCTCGAAAACGCGGACAAATTGCTCGCCGATGATCTTGCGCTTGGCCTCGGGTTCCTTGACGCCCTTCAGAGCGCCAAAGAATCGGTCGTGCTCGTTGAACGCAATGAGGTTGCCGTGGAAGTGAGTTCCAAAGGTGTCGATGACTTGTGCGGCCTCGCCTTTTCGAAGTAGACCGTGGTCCACGAAGACGCAAACCGCGCGGTCGCCGAGGGCTCGAATGAGCAGGGCCGCCATGACCGACGAGTCCACGCCGCCGGATACCGCGCACAGAACTTTCTCATTCTCTCCCACCTTCTCACGAATCTTCGCGACTTCATCCTCGATGAAGTTGGCGGTGTTCCAGTCTCCCGTCAATCCGGCGATCTCCAAGAATCGCTTGAGAATTTTCTTGCCGTCCGGAGTGTGGGTGACTTCGGGATGGAACTGCACGGCGTAGTACTTGCGGGCGGGGTCTTCCATCGCCGAGATTGGGCAACTTTCGGTTTCGGCGGTCACGGTAAATCCGGCCGGGACTTCCACGACTTGATCCCAGTGCGACATCCACACTTGCGGATCTTCGAGCAATCCGGGCAGACCGCTTCGCTGGCCAATCTGGCGCAAACCGTATTCCGCATGGCCAGCCTTTTGGACTTTGCCGCCGAGAACGTGGGCCATGACCTGTTGGCCATAGCAAATTCCCAATGTTGGAATGCCTTCGAGGCAAGAGAAGTCGAGGGTGGGAGCGCCGTCTTCGAGAACCGATTTGGGCCCACCGGATAGGATCACGGCGGCAGGTTTCTCAGAGGAAATTCGCTGAAAGGCTTCGGTCCAGGGGACCATCTCCGAGTAGACGTTATTCTCTCGGATTCGGCGGACAATCAGTTGTGTGTACTGTCCGCCGAAATCGACGACCAAAACTTTCTGGTGGGTCATAGACCCTATTTAGTTTGACAGGTCGTGGTGGTTAATTGCTTCCAATTCCGTTCCAGAATCGGTCGAGGCTCTCCGTCGAGGTGTTCTGACCCACCAGTGAATTGATGGCAATGTACTTGGTGTGTCCGTCCAGCCAGTTCACAATCACGTACTTCGGATCGTATCGGCCCCAGAGTTGCCCCTGGGTTCGGGCGTCGAGCCCAATCGCGTTCGGATCGGCCTGCGATGCCGGCAGCCAGAAGCTTGGAGCGTCGATTCGGTGGTATCCGACGGCAGCGCGAACCGTTGGCTGCGAAGGAGCCACGACGTCCTTTCCGCTTGCCTCTGCCAGCATTACCGTTTGCGAGGTATTTCCGAGCGAAGTCGCCGAAACGCCCGAGTACGAGGCCGCGCCAAACGGACCGGTCCACGAGATATTCAGATACTTTCGGTTAAATCCGTAGCTCGGGTAAGCGCCGGTGAGATACCAGTAAGCACAGCCCTGCTTGTCGAATCGTCCATATTGCGGGCAACCCGAGAAGTGCATCGCCGGATCGTCGGCTCGGTCGTTCGGGTCGAGGAACAATTCAACGTTCTTTGTGTACGGCTGCAGAAGCACCGGATAGAAGTAGAAGCCGTTGGACGACGGGAGCGAATTGTTGAGCGGGTCGAACCAGCGAAGTGGGACGATGACGTCGTCATAATCCTGGAGATACATTTGCGATGCGAGCGCAACCTGTTTCATATTGCTGATGCTCGTCGTTTTCTTGGCCGCGAGCTTCGCTTGGGCAAAGACCGGGAAAAGAATCGCTGCAAGGATCGCGATAATGGCGATCACAACCAAAAGTTCAATCAAAGTGAAGGCGCGCTTCATACTGTTTCATGCTGGATGCAGGAACAAAGTACTCATAGTGCAAATTTGACGAAGATGTCGATCTGATAATGAGTGCCCGTCAGGTTCGCCAAATTCGTCATAGATTCGACAGATAGTTGAGTGGCGGTGTCCACTTGGATGCTTCGTCAACTAGGGCCCCAACAATGCGCCTGATTGCCTAAGACTTGAGACCTGCCCGGGATGACGAGGCTTTCGACAAAGCTCGACACACGCTCGCACAATTCACCGTCCGCCTTACGATATGAAGGATATGCTCGCTAGTTGTCGACGTATCCCAATTTCATCTTGCAACTTGAAATTAGCAACTCATTCAAAGTCCAACGCCCGAAAACTGGCGCAACCCCTTCGCCCAAAGTAACTTCGAGACTCCAAATGTGACTACGATGTAGAACAACTGGACAAAGAGCACGGTGAAGATTTGGCTACCCACCACCCGTCCAATTCCAACATCGACGGGCAGATTCGTCGTGTAATAGAAAGGCAAATACTTGGCCAGGGACTGAGCCCAGCCTGGAAGCATCGCTAGCGGCACCACTTGCCCCGACAGAAACAGCATCGGGAAGTAGTACAGCTCGAACAGCGCCATCGCTTCCTCGACAAAGAGCGCGATGAAGCCAAGCATCATGACCGTGGTAAAGCTCAGCAAGTGCCCGAGCAACAAGCTCACCCAAAACTCCCAGCCCCAATAGAAAGAGGTTCCGGTGAGCGCTCCCCGGTAGAACCACATGAAGAGGAGCAGGAATGGGACGCACAGCGTCATGCGGATGATGCGCCACGAGAAGTTGCGCAGGAAGTACACCTGGTACACCGAGATTGGTCGGACGAGTTGCGCCGAGAACTGCCCTTCCTTGATCTCGATCGCGAGCTCCCACATGAAGTGGCAGACCACGAATCCGCTGACCATCAGCATTGCCAGGTAGTACTTGACGATGTCGCCTTTGTGGAATCCCGCGATGCTTGACGAACCCATCGCGCTGGTCCATACCAGAGGCATCGTGAACATCGTGAACGCGTCGGTGAGAATCCAGATCACGCCGTTGACGCGATATGCCATGCCGTCTTTGAAGTAGACAACGAAGAAGGCCAACCATTTGCGGATCGACGCGAGCACTGGATTGAGTATTGCTTAGCTTCTCAGAGCTTTGCTATTGGTACAGACGATAAGTCCGACCTTCGTCTTGAAACCGCTTCGCCAAAGATTGGAAACGGCGACACATTAGGAAATGAATAGCCAGGCCCAGTGGAATGCAACAGAGCAAGTATCCGACGGGAGGTAACAGAATTCGATCGATGAAGCCCCCTTTGGATTCATGCACAAAAAGGATGAATAGGAATTGAATCCAAGGAATTGGGAACTCTTCGAATCTGCGTTGAACTGCGAAAATTGCCCATTGACCAAGGTAGAGGGCAGTCACCACCAAACCACCTAGCACTCCAGCAATCACAACCTTATCTTAAGCTAACTAGCCCCACACTGAGTCTTGTGCGGGGCATATTCTTAGCTCAAGGCCAATTCACTTCTTAACAATATCGTTGTGGCTCGCCGAGATTGCTGCGAAGATTTCGCCTTGCTCTTTCGCCGGGACCTTGTACATGTCCAGAACATTCTTGAGAATTCCCGCCGACGCCTGCCACTCCTTCTCCGAGATCATCAGGTCTTTGTGCGACTCCTTCATTGTGCGCCCCGTGTACTTGAATGGACCGCCGGCGGCGGCAGCCAACTGCTCGGTCACGAGATACTTGATTCCACCCACCGAAACCTTGCCAGAAGTGAGAGACTTCACCACATTCTTATTCGACATCACCGTCGAATCCATCGCCAACTTGTCGACGAAATCGTTGACCACCATCGACAGCGGCGCGATGCCACCCAATCGAGCGTACAGCGAATCAGGCTTCATGAACTTTTCTTCGCTCGGCATCATCGGTTTAGCCATATCGAACTTCTTGAGGTACATCGCCTTGAGCTCCATGAAGTCCGCCTTGCGCATGCCCGCTTTGGTAAACGCGACCTCTCGCTCTTCCCAAGCGTGGGCGCGCTGCTCGGGCGTGAGATTCAGCGCCTTGTCGAGGGCGGCGACATCGATCGAGGGAACCTGAGGGCCTCCGGCAAGGTGAGCCATATACGACGTCAGCCCGTACTTCATGAGTGGTTTCGGAACCGAAGTCGCTTCCATCTTCACCGTTTCATTCATTAGCAGCATCGAGTCTGCGAACTCCATATCGATGCAGTTCGATGCGGCTTGCGCGATCGTGTGGATGCCAATTCGCTCATAGAGAGACTTCTTTGTCGTTCCAGCGTTGGCGACAATCGCCAGGGACGAAATCGTAAGTGCGACCACGAGGGTCATTGCCTTTTGCTTCATTGCATCAACATGAAACCGCGGCAAGCTGACCCGATCTTGACGGCAAACTGAACGGCAAATGAATTAGTCGTCGAGCGAAAACCTATAGCCAAAGCCACGAACGGTCTGGATCGCCTTCTTTCCGCTCGCCCGCTCTAGCTTGGTTCGCAGGCGGTACACGAACACGTCGAGGCTATTGGAATTGAACTCGTCGTCGTATCCCCACACCGTCTCGAAAAGCTGTTCCCTTTCCAAAACCCGTCCGGCATTGACGACTAAATAGTGCAGCAAGCGAAACTCGAGTGCAGTGAGCACGATCTTCGTGTCTCCAAACGATGCCTGGCGTTGACGAAGGTCGAGCGTGAGCTCGCCCGATCGCACAACTTCTTTGTCTTCGTCTTCCGGTTTATATTCGGTCGTGCGGCGCAGACAAGCACGGATACGAGCGATCAATTCTCGCGACTCGAACGGTTTGGTCACATAGTCGTCCGCTCCAACTTCGAGACCGATAATCTTATCGAGCAAATCCGTACGACTTGTTAGCATTAGGATAGGAAACTTCCACTTCATCCGGATTCGGCGACAAAGCGAAACGCCGTCCTCGTCTGGGAGGCCAAGGTCCAACAAGAGCAGGTCCGGCGCCTTTTCGGCTACGGCGGCGTACCCGTCCTTCGCGGAGCTAGCCTCACGGACCGTAAAGCTGTTGGCTTCCAGCAGTTGCCGAACGCTGGTGATCAGGAACGGATCGTCTTCGATAATCAGGATTTCGCTCATTTTGCCCTCGGGAAAGTTACCGACATTTCGGTGCCGCGTCCAAGCTCAGTTTCACAGATAATCGTTCCGCCGTGGTCCTGGACAATTTGCGAACAACTGTACAATCCAAGCCCGAAACCGTTCGAGCGGGTAGTGGAGAAAGGCGTGAAGAGCTTTTGCTGAACCTCCTCGGTCATTCCTGGCCCGTTGTCCCTAACCGAGAGCTTGATGCTCGATTCAAGATTCATAATGGAAATCGACACGGTGCCACCTTGACCTACGGCGTTCAGTGAGTTCAGAAGCAAGTTCACAACTAAGTGCTCTAATCGTCCCTCATCACCCATCACCACCGCCGGTTCTTCGGGCAAGCACACATCCAGTTGCACCCGTGAGATGCGGAACTGGGCTTCGATCAAATTCAAAACCGTATCGACCACGGTCGAGAGATCGAGATGCTCCAGCATCGCCTCCGATGGCTTGGCGTAGCTCATGAGCCGGTGGGCCATCACGTTGAATCGGCCGAGAGAATCTTGCACGTAGGCCAACGAACGCTCGGGTTGGTCAGCTCCAAGTGACAACTGAACACTGATCGAGGCGAGGATATTTCGGATATCGTGGGCAACTGAAGCCGCCAGCGTGCCCGTAACCGCCAGCTTCTCGCTTTGCACGAGCTTGTCCTGCGCCGCCTGCAGTTCGTTCTTGGTGTTCCGAAGCCACTCTTCCAACTTTTGGATGCGGGCCTCACGTTCGAGCTCGCTGCTGATACGCATGGCAAGAACCGAGAGAAAGTCCAAGTCGTCGTCCGTGAGTTGCTGCTCGGATCTTCGGTCCAAAACGCAAAGCGTACCAATCGCATTTCCGTCGAGATCGTAAATGGGTACGCCCGCGTAGCGAGTCAAACCTAACTTCACCGGCATCAGATTGCTGCACCGATCATCCTTGTTTGCATCCTGAATGATGATTGGTTTCCTGATCGAGAGGCAGAACTGGCAATAAGATTCGGTGAGATTGTTACCCGGAATCGGCGGCAGTTCTGGCGGAACGCCACTCGCGGTATGAAACCGCATGAACGCATCGTCGAGGATCGACAGGATCGCGATCGAGCCATAGAAATCGGAAATCTTGTCGATAATCTTCTTGACAACTTGAGTTGGATCGGAGTCAAAAAGAGTGGCAATCTGACTCAATGCGAGTTGGTAGCGCCGCTTGTGCGTCGAGTTCGTGATGTCTAAGAACGTCCAGAGTCGGGCAATCACTTGGCGATCTTCGTTGCGAACGGGACCGGTGTATCGGCGCAGAATCGTATCTGGATTCATCAGGTGCAATTCGTCTTCTTGCTCACATTCCAGGTCGGCGTAAACTTCGTCGAGATTTCGTTGCCAACTCGTTGGTTCTATAATTCGATGGCGAACCATTTGACGTACGGCTTCGACGTCATTTTCAACGACGTGCTCGGCCGGGATTCCGAACAACTCGCCAAACTTCCCATTACAGATGAGCGACTTGTGCTCAAGGTCCGTGACGAGGATTCCGTAATCGACCGCACCGAGAACCGCCCGGAGTGAGTGCTCGATCTCGGGCGGGAGGAGGCTTCGCATTCGAAGCGAGGCTTGACGTTCGGATCGCTTACTCACTGTCTTCTACAATATCGGGTTCGCAGGCGGTCTGTAAAGGTTCCGAGTCACAGGACACCATTTGGATTGCATCGCACCGAGCGATGCCGTCTAGCTGTTCGAGTCCAGAAATGAAAATTGTCTTCAGTATGCCCTTCATGGCGGGTGTCGGTCGATCCATCGGGACTGCCATAACCGAGACTACATATTGAATCTGAACACAAGCTGAACGAATGGGCAAAGGAAGGTGAAGTTCACACTCGCATTCTTTTGGGATTGAGGGTAAGAATCTTCAAATTGCTGCCAATACTTGTTAGAGATGAACATGAGGAAGAGGGCCTTTACTTTGGTCGAGCTGTTGATCGTGGTCATCATCATTTCCGTCATTTCGACGATTGCGATTCCTAAGTTCGCAAACTCCGCTCTTCGCGCCCGTGAAGCCAGGCTGAAAACCTACCTTCGGATGCTACGCGACGCGTCGTTGCGATTTCATGCCGATACCACGCTGTGGCCAAAGAGCGCAGACTTGTTGACAGGTGCCACACCAACGCAAGGATACGACGATTCTGGCACGCTGAAGAGCATTCCCTCGGGAACCTATTTCGGCCCTTATATGAATTTGAATGGGATGTCCATCGAGATCGCGGGTGTTGGTCTTGGATACGGCACCGGCGCACCTTATCAGGTAGGTTCGTGGCGGCTAACGGGGACAGGTCGAGCTATGGATGGAACACTTTATAGTAGCTGGTAGCGCCGCTTAGGCAACAAAAAGCCCCATCGCAATCGGATGGGGCTTTTTCATTCTCCAGCCAGGAGAATTTACTTCTCTCGAATCGGAAGACCCATGGCCTTCAAGAACACTCGAGCTTCTTCGTCGTTCTTCGCCGACGTGCAGAACACGATGTCCATACCGCGGATGCGGTCAAAGTTATCGTAAGGAATCTCAGGGAAAACCAGCTGCTCCTTCAGACCGATGGCATAGTTGCCGCGGCCGTCGAAGGACTTGGGCGAGAGACCCTGAAAGTCTCGGATTCGGGGCAGAACCACGTTCGCCAATCGGTCGAAGAAGTGGTACATCTGCTCACCGCGGAGGGTGACCTTGCATCCAATCTTCATGCCCTCTCGGAGCTTGAAGTTCGAGATTGCTTTCTTCGCGACCGTCGCAACCGGCTTCTGACCGGATATGATCTGCAGATCTCGAAGTGAGTTCTCGAGGTTCTTGCTGTCCTTGTCGGTCGAGCCGGTGCCCATGTTGATCACGATCTTCTCGAGACGAGGGACCTGCATGGACGACTTATAGCTGAACTGCTCCTGCAATTTAGGAGCAACTTCCTTCGCATATTTTTCCCGCATTCGCGACTTCGGCATCGTGCCGACCGGAGCTGAGGATTCTTTTTCTTTCTTTGCCATAGTTCTAATGCCTGAGTTCTGACCAGGCTGTCATAGACGGGGCTTTCGCCGTTACTTCGATTCTTCGACCTTGATGACCGACCCGCTCTTCTTAGCGTATCGGACCAGCTTGTCGCCTTCCTTCTTTCGTCCCACTCGCGAGGGTTGGCCAGTCTTGGGGTCCAGGACCATCACGTTTGAGATGTGGAGAGGAGCTGGGAGTGCGATGCGTGCGCTTCGCTCGCCCTGCGACTTTGCCTTTCGGTGCTTGATAACCTGGTTCAGCGGGAGCGGCTGCTCCGGATTGTCCGGATTGTCTTTGAGGACGATGACCTTGCCTTCTTTGGCGCTGACGGCGGCCACGAAGCCAACTTGGCCCTTGTCCTTACCGGCAATGATCATGACCTTGTCGCCTCGGCGGATCTTGAGTTTGATCGGCTTGGCAAGTCTCTTAATATCTGCTTTCGTTGGCATTACAGCACCTCAGGAGCGAGCGAAACAATCTTCATGAAGTTCGCATCGCGGAGTTCGCGGGCCACTGGGCCAAAGATACGAGTACCTCGGGGCTCCATGTTGGCGGGGTTGATAACCACGCAAGCGTTCTCATCGAATCGAAGCGTGCTGCCATCAATTCGGCGGCAAGGCTTCTTCGTTCGGACGATAACGCAGCGGACGACGTCGCCCTTCTTAACGGGCATGTTGGGCGTAGCCGCCTTCACCGCTGCAACGATGACGTCTCCGACGCCACCATAGCGCGGCTGAGAACCCTTGAGAACGCGAATGCACATAACTTCGCGTGCTCCCGAGTTGTCGGCTACTTTTAATCTTGTGAACTGTTGAACCATTTTTCGTCAGTTGAATTCCTTTTCAGAGGCCATTCCAAGCGCAAGCCTGGAGTAGGCGTGAGATCATGTCCTCCAAACCGAAGCTCGGAGGACGAAGTATTACTTAACCTTCTCGAGAATCTGGGTTACGCGCCATCGCTTATCTCTCGAAAGCGGGCGAGTCTCCATGATTTCGACGCGGTCTCCCTCATCGC
>CAMFIS010000147.1 GCA_945952345.1 uncultured Fimbriimonas sp. | reverse complement strand
CAGCTCTTTCATGCGAAGTCGGTGGATTCTGGCCAAGATAAGAATCGACGCTATCGGATCCTCGAAAGGAACGTCGACGCCAACAAACCGGAAGTCGCTTTTGAAGACAAAACGGGCCACGCAATCCAGCCAGGAACGGTTGAATACCAGCAAATGATCGCAGGTTGGACGGAAATCCTTTCCGGTACCGACGTCGCGTCCGCTTCGCAGATTCAATCGAACTCGACGGACTACATTCCGACGATGCAATTCAGCAACGACGGCACGCACAAAATGTCCGCATGGTCGCACCTCTATGCCGGCAAGGAAGAGCCGATTGCGATCGTCCTCGATGGCAAAGTCTTGAGTATCGCCAACGTCATGAAGGACGCGATTCTCGAAACAGGCTGCCAGATCGACGGTAAGTTCACCACGATCTACGTTCAGCAGTTGGTGAGCCTCATCAATGGCGGTTCGCTCCCGGCCGACCTGGTATCGCTGGGCTCGAACGCCGTCAGCCCCACCATTGGCGCGGAAGGATACAACAAGATTCTGACGGCTGGCATGATCGCCTTTGCGGTGATCAGCGTGTACCTGATCGTCTACTACGTTTTCCCCGGCGTCATCGCATTCCTCGCCCTGTTGCTCTACACCGGCCTCACGCTGACCGCCCTGAAGTTCATCGGAGCAACTTTCTCCCTGGCGGGTATCGCAGGCTTTATCCTCTCGGTGGGTATGGCGGTTGACGCCAACATCCTAGTCTTTGAACGGTTCAAAGAGGAGATGAAGAATGGCAGGCAACTTTTACCGGCTATCGAGATCGGCTTTAAGCGTGCGCTTCCGGCGATCATCGACTCGAACGCTTGTACGATCCTTACCTGTCTCGTCTTGGTTAGCGTCGGTTCCGGACCGGTTAAGGGCTTCGCCACGACGCTGATCATTGGCGTTCTCGTCTCCTTGTTCACCGCCGTGACGGTCACTCGATCGCTGCTGATCTTCTTGGTTGGCTCGGGCATCGGCCACGATCCCAAGTACTTCGCCATCGACCGCGACTGGTTTGGCAAGTTCACCCTCAACGGTGAGCACATCATGCCCGTCCTTCAGAAGGCTAAGAAATGGTTCGTGATCTCTGCGCTCACCATCGTGGTCGGCGCCGTCTTCTGGCCCCTCGGCGGATTCAAACTTAACGTTGAACTGCAAGGTGGTACCGAGGCTTCGTATTCCCTCAAAACTAATATCGCGAGCAACGACATTACGGCGAATCTCGAGAAGAACGGCATGAAGGGTTCGACGGTCAAGTTTGCCACCGGCAGCTCGGGAACCACGGCCATCATCTCGGTCCCGAGCGAAATCTTTAAGGCCGAGGACGATGCGGCGCTCAAGGATCCGAAGGGCCACGCCGTCGACCTCGGCAAGCGATCGAACGAGATTGCTACGGCTGCAGGCATTGCCGACGCCACTCCGGCTGGAATTACGACCGTCGGTCCAACCTTGCAGAAGGAAGTTCAGATGAGCGCCATTCAGGGCGTGATCATCTCGATCCTGCTGATCATTTCCTACCTCGCACTCCGCTTCGGCTTCTCAGTCGGCGGGTTCAAGGAAGGTTTGAAGTTTGGTCTCTCGGCTGTCGGCGCGCTGCTCCACGATATCCTAGTGGTTATCTTCATGGCGGCGTTGTTCGGATTCTTCTTCAAGTGGGATATCAGCTCGCTGTTCCTTACCGCGATGCTCACAATCATCGGCTTCTCGGTTCACGACACGATCGTCATCTTCGACCGAATACGTGAGAACCTTCAGCATCCGGAAAGTGGGGAAGACCTCCAGCACCTGATGAACCGCTCGATCACTCAGTCGTTCTCGCGGTCGATCAACACTTCGGGCACGGTCGTCCTGACCCTTCTGATCCTGGTGTTCTTCGGTACCCCGAGTCCGGACCTGAAGTTCTTCGTCGTCACGATGCTCATCGGTATCGTCTCCGGTACCTACTCCTCCATCTATAACGCCTCGCCGATTCTGTATCTGTGGGACAAAGCAGTGGTGGCCAAGAAGGGCGACAATTTTGGCCTGGTTGGTCTTGCCCGAGCCGAAAGAGCTCGGATGGCCCAAGTCCGAACCGGTGCAGTCCAAACCGCTCCTAGGTCGACGACCAACACCGCGGAGGGCGGACGCTCCTACGGCCAGGTCCGACGCCGAGCCAAGGACACGATCAAGGACAGCTGGAAAGAGATCGACTAGAATAGTTGGCAGTCTGCAGTTAGCAGTTGTCAAGAAGCCTCGACACGAGTGTCGGGGCTTTTTGATTTTGGTTACAGCGCGGATCGATAACGCTGCGGCCCAACACCTGGAATCTTCCTATTCTGAACTAGGGACGCTTGCCTAGCCCCCATAGGAGGCGCGTGGACCGGGCAATTCAGCAATGAAGGCTGATGAGCTACGGAGCCTTTCGCCGATTCCAGACAACAAACCCGCACACAACACTAATCAATGTCAAAAGCGCAACGCCAACAGCAACCGCGATTCGCTTTCTCTGCTCACCCTCAATCGCTTGAGCGCGCTCGGCGGCGGCTTTTAGTTCAACACCCAACGAACTGGACCGAGACTGCGATATCTTTAATAACTCTTTCGAAGTTAGTCCAGCAGACTTTCCAGAAATCTTCACTAGCTCCTCGTAGGAATAGGACACGGGAGGATCCGTTCTCGTATCGACGATTCGATGCCCGGTGGAGTACCAGGGATAAGTCAAAGTTTGATCTGAGGGAGGATCACCAAAACTTGCAGCAAGTACTTCGAAGTCCTTCTGAATATCTGGGGACACAAACTTCACATGAGTAGGAACACTCGATCCTTTGCCGGAATCCATTGCATCTGAGTAATCCCAACGGGCCAACTCAACATTTGATCCCGTGCGCCAGGTGACAGATTTCGGAAACGCAGTGTCTTGCCAGGCAAGTTCAAGCTTTCCACTATTGACTTTGATCTCGGTTGGTCGATCTTTTGCCAAGTCATCTGCGGACATGCCACGAAATTTTGTAAATCCGGCTCCGAAGACCATATTGGGGCCGAGAGCTAGTCCAGCTGTTGGCGTATCGACACCATGCTCGATTGGTGAATTTTGGAATCGGACTGTTTTCTCGTCTCCAGTCAGCTCAACAGAGAATTCATCGCTACCTAAATGGCCGAATACTCGGGCAATCTTAGCCTTGCGTACTAAGTCCTCCCCGTCAATCTTGATCAGAAAATCCTTGGCCCGGTAAGCACAAGAATACTTAGCCTGGAAGGTGCCCTTTCCTCCCTTAGTCTCCTTAACCGAGACTTCGAATGAGCCAACCCTAAATTGCTCATCTCGATCAATCAAATTCCCTGCCTGACATAACGAAGACACGAAAGTGGCCAAGGTTAAACTTAGCCCCTTTCGTGTCGATATGTAAGGTAAGTTGCTTAGCAACTTGTCCATTTCGTGAATTCGTTGATCGAAGCCGAACCAGACGACGTGGATACGAGATTTCCGTTGCAGGACAAGTCATCGTAGTACTTTGTAGTGCTGGTTTGAGTCGTACTCTTCGAGTTGCACAGCCAACAGCCGTAGGTTGGAATACCGCCACAATCCCACCAATCGTCTGGATTGTAGGTGGTCTTGAAGGAACCGTGTTGCATCGGCAGACACTTCCCGCTGTCATTGACCACTCGATTAACGGTCCAGTACGAAAAACATCGACCATAGGCAATGACAACTGCCGCAAGCAGAATCAGCGTGGCTGCAATTTTCTTTCCCATTATTGTGTAATCCCTGGATCTGCAGGCATCGGTTCACAGGTGTCGTCGGCAAAAGAGCTCGTCGTAACGGCGAATAGCCCCATGAGGGATGCTAACAGGATAGCGATTCTTAGCTGTTTTGCAGTAATCATTTAGTTCTCCATGCTTTATGCACATTTCATTATAGGTATAACGAACAAAACGTGCAACAGGCTATTCGACTATTTCTAATTTTTTTCATAATGCTTGGTCTTCTAGTCGCGACCTCACTCTTCGCCAATGACCTTGGACTTATTATTTTGCCTTGCTCTTCGACTATCTGTGGATTGGTTGCCTCAGACCCGATCAACCATTTCTTTCACATTCCAATTTCCGCGTTTGGCCTCGCTTTCTACCTCGCTTCTGGCATTTTAGCCGTTCGAGCACTCTCCGGGAAGGACCGAACGGTAAAGTACCTCGCTGTCTCAAGTTCGGTTGGTGCATTTGTTTCGATCGCCCTTGTGCTCTACTCCTCGGAGAAGTATCGTGGAGTCTGCCCATATTGCCTGTGTTCGGCTATTTGCAGCGTGTCAATCGCGATATGTTCAACATGGCTCACGCCTAACTCCAGTAGGAAGCGCTTGGGGGGCATTGCTCTAGTTCCAATTGGAGTGGCAGGTGCCATGTTCTTTGGCGTGTTCCAGAGCCAATTCAGGTTCACGGCAGACCTTTACGCAGTCCAGCAAATTGATGCTGGCTCAGTTCTGGTGAAACGGAGACTCATTCGACAGTCAGATCGTCCGGGAGCTAGGACTTTTCTAGTTGTAGCGGACCTCGAGTGCCACGCTTGTCGGCGAGCCCTACGAACTCTGACCAACGCACCAATCAATCTATATTTTTGTGCATTCGATGGCGGAGGCGAGATAGCTCGATGCGAAGCGATCGCGATGTATCGTCACCCTGACCCAACTTCTAAGTCCGAATTCCTCAGGACGATACTTGCTTCGGAGAACTGGACGATCCAGTCTATTGAAGCAATACCTAGTGTTGGAGACAAGGATGAAGCATTGAAAGCAGTGGAATTGGATCAAGTACTCAGCAAGTCCTTGAAAGTGTCGGCAACACCGGTGGTCATCGAAGCTACTGGTGGAAACCTTCGAGTACTGAGCACATATGAATTGAATTCAATGTTAGTTAAGTAATGACTCCTTTAGTGATGGCTTGTCCGTAACCCCCTTAGACGCTTGTCATTAATGCATAGCTGCATCTGCAGACAATACATAGATTTGTTGAACTTTACTCGCCATACCTTGAACGGAAATCAGAAACTTTCCACACCCTAGGGTGTTATCCGCTAAAATCCCATGAAGGATTCGGCGAGATCGTGGGTGTGTAGAGTTATGGCGGAACTAACCTGGAACGCGGTCGAAGCCCTCACCTTTGCCAAGCGGCGTTGCGAAACCGTGCAGCTCGACCTCGAGTCGCTTCGTGAACTCGTCTTCCGGCTCTCATATGCGATGACTCTCGACTACACCCAAGCCGAGGACCTGGCCCAAGATTGCCTCATCAAAATTTGGCAGCACCGGACCCGGATGGCAGAACTCGAGTGCCCCGAAGCTTGGATCGCTAAAGTCGTCACCAACAAGGCCCGGAGCTACTGGCGACGAACGAAGAAGTGGCTGCCGCTCCAAGATACAATTCCGGCGCCAGGTGAACAAGATCCCACCATCATCCAACTCCGAGCCGAAATCTCCGCTTTGCCAGAAGAACTGCGCGCGGTTGTGCTCCTCGTTTCGGTATACGGCTTCTCGTACGGCGAAGCAGGGAAGGCGTTAGAAGTTCCGGAAGGCACGATTGCCAGCCGACTGAACAAAGCCAAGTCCTTGCTGGCGGGGAGGATCGGCGAATGAACGACCTCGAAACCAGGCTGCAGTACGCCAAGGACAAAATCCATGCAACTCAATTGCCGCCGTCTCTTTACCAACGGGCCGAGCGTCGAGCCATTGCGACCGACATCCTCGGCACCGTTGCCGTCACTGCCGTCTTGCTATTCCTTGCCACTTGCCAGTTCCGTTCGGGTCTCAAAGCCCAACCGGCTCCAGTAGCTCAGATAGCACGCGAGGAGCTCGTGGCTACGAGGGCGGCTCGATGAGAACCGACCGGAGAGCGTGGACGCTGCTCGCAGTGATCCTACTGGCTATTGTCATCATCCCTCAATTGAGAAGTTACGCCAACATGGGCGCCGTGCTTTTTACTTCTGCACCCACGGGGAACAGCATTACGCTCAGTGGTACCAGCTTGATCACCGTCGGCGAAGACCCAAACAACCAGTCCACGCTTTCGTCATGGTCGGTGTCCAGCCATCCCGACTTCAAACCGTCTTCACGAGACGAAGAGGTGGGTCTCATCCTTACCCACATAGCCTATCGAAATTCTGGCCCCCTTTCGAAGCCAGAAGATGTTGAACGGCGAATCCACGAGCTCTACCAATATTGCGAGACGCATCCGGAAGATTTGGCCGCCAAGGGCCATTTGTTGCGCCTTGGGGTTCAGGCTCCGTCGACGGCGATAGCTGCTCCGGCTTTCTTACCCCTCGTAGAAAAGCTACTGGTGATCGCGAACGCGACCGCAAAGGCCGATCCTTCGAACTGGTATTGGCGAGACCGGGTTGTGCATTTCAGCTCAGTTCTGGGCAAGCGGCAAGACGGCCTGCAGAAGTTCGTCGCCAAACCGTTTCCGACCCTGTACGAGGATTACACCGGTGACGAAGAAGCCGCCAGGAACGCAGCGATGAGAGCAATGAATCGCAATCTGCCTAAAGCAATCTTGGTTCCAGAATGGGCAGGGATACTATTCCCCCACTTCATGAGCGCAGCGGTGTACTTGGACGAAGTCCGAAAAGACACCAAGAATTCTGCTCTCCGCGCCGCCACGATCGAATGTGGCAAATGCATGATGCATTCGAAAGATTCTTGGATCGGCAAGATCATTGGCCTTCGAATGGTCAAAACCGGGGTCTGGACGTCGGTCGCGAACGATCGACCTGACCGTAAGAAACTGAACTCCGAACATGCTGAAGAGTTGAAACCTGCCTACGTTAAAGAGTTCGGACAAGCAAACTGGAAGTGGGCATTGGACAAGGCCGAGCAAAACATGGGATTCGCCTCTCCAACGGATCCCGACTTCATGCCGGTCAGACTCGGCCACCTCGGTCCGTTCTTCACCGCCGGGGGAATTGCTGGAATCTTAGCGTCGATGGGAATCTACTTGATCTCCAAGAGACGAAAGAAGGCGGTTCCCACCCATTGGCTTGTGTTTCCCGGACTTTGGGTCGCATCGACTGTCTTGGCTGCTTGCTGGGGCGACTGGCGCTACCTCGTCAACTTCACGCTTGGCTCTGCTTACCTGAACATCCCGTACGTTCTTCTCGGAGTTTGGGTCGCGATTCGAACCTTGAGATCGGACGATAAGGCCAAGTTCCTCAAATTCGCGGCGACGCTCATCATGGGTGTCATTGGCTTCTGTTGGCCCCCGATCCAGGCGGTTACGATGATGATGTTCTTGATCCTCCTCGTCCAGCGTTGGAGCTTGCCGCTCCGTCCTTGGCTCGCGGTGCTCATCATTACGTTACTGGGGTATCACACCGCCATGCAACTTGCGTTCAGCTCTACCGGATTCTTTGCTGTGGCGCTCTTGGCATTGGTTTCAATTGCCATCCTGGCGTTCACCAAGTTCGAATTCGATCCTGATCAAGCGAGGATCGGTTCTGCTTTCATTCCAGTCGGGTTCTTACTGTTGGGACTATTCCTCACGGCTCAGTACGACCGCGCACTGGTCGGAGTTCGCGAGCAGTATACGCAGTGGGAAACCGAACATGCGTCCGCGTTTCAGTAGCTGATGAAGAACATTTGGCCCATCCCATGAGGGATGGGCTAAATGGTTCAACCCTCGTAATCCAGTTCGTGGAGCATTCGCGGGTTCTGCCGCCACCCGGTCTGAACTCGAACATGCAGCTCGAGAAATACCTTCTGGCCGAGCATTTCCTCAAGGTCGACACGGGCTTCTGTACCGATCATCTTGATCAAGCTGCCATGCTTGCCCAGCAGGATCGCCCGCTGGCTGTCCTTATCTACAATGATCGTGGCGCTGACCATGGCGAGGCCATCCTCTCTGTCTTCCCAACTTTCAACCACCACGGCTGTGGCATGAGGGACTTCTTGCCGGGTCTTATGGAGAATCTTTTCCCGCACGTACTCGGCGGCAATAAACCGAGAGGACTGGTCCGTGTATTCATCTGCCGGGTAGAACGGCGCCCGTTCAGGCAGATGCTTCAGGACGAGTTCGAGAAGTTTGTCGACGTTCTCACCCTTGGTCGCCGTCGTCATCATGTACTCGTCTGTGCCAAACATTCCGCAGTACTCTTCGACGTTGCGCACCACGTGCTCAGCTTTCAGGTGATCCATCTTGTTCAGACAGAGCACAACTGGGATGCTTATGTTTGTGCGAACGAGTTTAGCGATTGATTCGTCGATCTCATCGGCTCGCTTCGCGCCATCCACAACCACCAGGATCAGGTCAATTCCATCCAGTGATCCGCGAGCCTGTTCCACCATCGACCGCTGAAGTCGGTTGTGAGGCTCATGGATTCCCGGAGTATCGATAAACGCGATCTGATAGTCGTCGGTCGTCGCAATACCCATGACCCGCTTGCGTGTCGTCTGTGGCTTGCTGCTAACAATGCTGACCTTGTGGCCCACGATGCGATTGATAAGCGTGCTCTTGCCCACATTGGGCTGCCCCACGACCGCAACATGGCCAAACTTGTGCGCCATCAATCTCGCTTCCTAAACAGGATGTTCAGTTCGACGTCGCCCTTGTCCTTTAGCTTCTCTTCGCCGGTCGGATCGAAATCCACCTGTTCGGCAAAGCTGAGCTTGCGTTGACGTCGATCGCGCTGTTTGGTTCGTCGGCGACCCGTGGTGCGTTGAATGGCATCGGGTGCCAGCGACGCATCTTCGACATAAGGTTCGTCGTCGCGGGGTCGCAGGAACCATTCGTCGATATGGTCTTCGGCATCCGATTCCGTCGCCCATTCGCCCAATCGCATGATCGGAACATCGAACGAGCTAACGTCGATTCGGATGTTCGACTCTCGCATCGGCAACTCATCCATTCGGAGGATCGTTCGCGGGTCAGCCTCAAGGATGTGGCGAATCTCGTCCGTGGTCCCCACCAAGAACATATGCGTAACGCCATCGGGCGAAGTGAATCGAATGTTGGTCGAGTCCACCGCTACCCATTCGGAAGTGAGCAAGTTGTACGCACTCCACTTACCAGGCAGGGCGATCGTGCGCTGGCCGTCTCCCGTACAGTGCACGGTCAAGAACGGTGGGCGAGCGTGGATCACATCGTCGTGGAAACTCCACACGTGGGCACCAGCGCGCTGGGCCAGAGCTCGAACCAAGGCGGAGTTAATCGACGTTTCACCCAGAAACACGCTCGTCCAAGTCTGCTTCGATTCTTCCACCGAGATATCGCGCGTCACGAAACTAGGAAGCCCCGTCTGCGTGTATTCACCAAGTACGACGCCATCCTCAGGAACGGCAAAATAAGTCGGTTCGACCGCCGCGTCAGTCTGAATAACGTTGCTTGGAAACGCCTGCGCCAAGATATTTCGTCGGTCGAGGATCGAGGTCCCTGCTCGGCTAAAGATCGGCTGAGGCCGAACCGCAATTCCCGTAACTTCTCGAGCACGCTCCAAGGATTCGCGGCCGTTATCGAAGATTCCCGAGCAATAGACCCAGAACAGGAGCATGCCGTCCTTGTGCAATCGCTGCTTGATCGCGCTGCGAAGATCCTG
>CAMFIS010000146.1 GCA_945952345.1 uncultured Fimbriimonas sp. | reverse complement strand
GACGAACTGCAAATCTGTTCGAACGGTTGGCAAGAGCTCGATCGATTGCCGCGTCGCCTCAAATGTTTCTTCGCCAACGGCTTGGCGAACATAGACAAGGATTTGGCGGAGATTATGGCGAGCGTCTTCCGGCGGAGAGTCCGGCCACAACATGCCTGCAATAACTTCTCTAGACCACGGCCCAAGTCGAGAAGAGAGCAAAGCGAACAATGCTGGAATTCGGCTCGAACGAAACTTGCTAATGCTTTCGCCACGGACCTCGATCCGTGGCGATCCGAAAAGATTAACAAGTATCAAAATCGCCTCACCGTGGAGTCGTCATGCTACCACGATGGCTCCGAAATTTTGGACTGACAATTCTCCTAGCAAGGCTGGCACTCGCCCTGCTCGCCTGCACTGGTTTACTGCCAATCCGAACAGATTTCGATCCAGCTCTGAGTCTCCGCGCCGCGATAGATCGCATCCATCACGATGTCTCGCATCGTTGCCTCACGAGCCGTGACCAGCGCAACTTTCTTCCCCTCCAAGTAATCTAGGAAGCCAGGGAAACCCGAAGGTGCCGTGGGCTCGAGAGCGGTAACCACTTCTAGTTTGCCATCCTCGCCGCACAACTTAAGGTCGCCGTTCAGAAGTGCGTGACCTTTAGTGCCGCTTACTTGCATCCGAATCGGGTTGGCGACGTCATCCCAACTCGCAGTGAGAGTCCCGATGGCTCCGCTCGTAAACTTCAAGAGGCCTTCGCCAAATTCGTCGCAGCCCTCGTATCGCGCCGTACCCATCCCGAGCGCTCCGGTCGCGGCCTTCACGCTTCCAAAGAGCCACATCAGAAGGTCCAATCCGTGAGTTCCAAGGTCACCAAAGGCGCCGACTCCGGCCTGCTTTCGGTCGGCCATCCATCGCCAATCGGTGTCGAACCACCCGCCCAGCGCGCCGTTGTGGCAAACGCTCGCCCGAACCCGAGTGATCTTGCCGAAGTGCCCTTCGTCCACTTTCTTCTTGAGGGTCTGCATCGTCGCTCCTCCTCGCTGGAAGTAGCCGGTTTGGAACACGATTTTGTTAGTGGTGAGCACGTCGTGAAGCGCTGTGGAGACTTCCATGTTCGTCCCCAAGGGCTTCTCCAAGAACACGGGCTTACCCGCGTGAGCGATTTGCTTGAGCAGCTCCAGGTGGTGGACGGTTTCACTCGTAATAATGAACGCGTCGACCGACTTGTCGGCTGCCATCTCGGCGATCGTGCGCACCTTGCCGCCAAGATTGTCGGCATTCTTGGCCGCTTTGGCGGCGTCGCGATCGTACACGCCAGCGCAATGATGGCCACGCTTCTTCACTTCGTTCGAGAAGCCAGGAGTGTGGATGTGGGCGACGCCGATCCAGGCGAGATTGAGGGGGGCGCTCATGATAGTCGGCAGTTTACAATCTGCGACCGGGCAATGCGGCACTTTTATGCAGCTTGAAGTTGAGCACGTCTTTCTCGAATGCTGTCGCGGATGTTGAGTGCGATGCTCATCACGCCCACGAACGCGAAGGAAATGCCGCACACAAGGCGAGTGAGATTGGGGTCTGGGACGTCGCCCGCGATGCCACGCATCATGTAGTCGAGGAAGGAGCCATCGAGGATTTTCTGTCCGAGTTGACGTCGCACTTGCCAATGCAGATCGGTAATCAGGCAGTAGCCGATGCCCTTCCAGAGTCCGACGACGAGCCATGAGAAGAACGTGGCGAGCAACACGTACAGGTTCCAGCGCCGGGTCTTCTTCCAAATCCAGCCGAACACATTGAACAGCAGGATTGCCGTGTGGAACACAATAAAGAAGACATTGAGGAACTGAAGCCAGAGAGTATTCATTGCCGCTATCAACCGTTATCGGCTTAACTTTATTCCCACTTGGTGACCAACGAGGGTCCCAACTTTCTCAGACCTTACCCGTCGAAGGGTGGCGATGGAGGCAATCCTTCATGCCGAATCTCCCAGGTTCCGGGAGGCCCCGCCGGATTTGCTCATCGGAGAAAGTGGTCTTTGGCTGGAATTCTGTTGGCAACTTGTCGGGGCATTCGAGGGGCTCGGTGAGGCTCTCGGAAAGGATACGAACCTGCGCCTTGGCCGCGAGGGGAACCGCCATCGTTCGCTCGAAGAACCACGCCATCGCGGAATGCACCCAGATCGGTGCCGGGAATGTGAGTCGTCGCTTGCCCATGACGCGCATGATGCGGCGAACGACTTCGCCGAGAGTCATCTCTTCTGGTCCCGTGATAGGCACGGTTTGTCTGGATAGCGCGCCATCGAGGATGGACTTCGCCATCACGTCGACGAGGTCCTCGACCGCGAGCGGACGGACCGGGTGGGCTTTGAAACCCACAAGCATGAAAATCGGGAAGGTGTGGATAGCGTGTGAGATGTGGTCCAACATGTGGTCGCCGCGACCATAGATCACTCCGGCCTTGAAGATGGTGTAGTCGAGGCCGGAGTTCTGCACGATCTGCTCAGCGGCAAACTTGGATTCGTGGTATGGCGAACCGCAGTTCGGTCTTGCCCTTAAGAAGCTAAGGAGGAGAATTTTTTGGACTCCCGCTCGCTTGGCCGCTTCGACCACATTGGCCGTTCCACGGACATGGACCTTCTCGTACGTTTGTTCGCCGATCTCGCGGTTGATTCCGCCGAGGTGGGCAACGGCTTGACATCCATTGAAGGCTTCGGCAAGCTGATCGACGTTTCGAACACCGACATTGGCGACCGTGACCCCGGGCCGGCCGATGATCGAAAGGTCCCGGCTGTCCACACCTCGAGATATCAGGACCACCTCGTGCCCCATGTCCACCAATCGTCGGGCGAGGTTGCGTCCGACGAATCCCGTTCCACCTGTAATCGCAACCTTCATACTTTTATTATTCCACATGTTTCAGAAATAAATGAAATAATTGAAATATTTGAACTTGGCGTAATTCGAGCCTAGTTTGCAATAATAGTTAAGCAGTGGCGACCGACATTCGACCCGTAATTGACTCCAACATCGAGGACCTGGGCAAGGTCTGGTCGATCACCTATCGCGACGGTGAACCCTTCGTGGTCGACCCTACCCGTCAACACTTGTCGGAAAACTACGTGGCTTACCTGGACGGCGAGGCGGTGGGTGGTTACGGCGTGAGCCCGATGACCGCCACGCGAGGCGAGGCTGAGTTTCGCTGTGGCGGCGTACTTGCGGTCGCGGTGATGCCCCACATCCGCAACTCCGGCGTGGGCAGCGAGATGATGCGCAAGGCTATCCACGACTACTACGACAAGGGGTACGAGCTCATGCATCTGTATCCATTCCGCGAGTCTTGGTACCGCCGATTTGGATACGAAGTTTGCGGAGTCCGCTATAAGATCAAGGTCGACTCGGCCAAGTTCCCCCGGGTCGCTGGCTCGCTTCCGGTCCACCAGTACGGGGTCGAGGGCGTCGAGAAAATTCGTCAATGCTATGAGACCTTTGCGCATCGTCGGTCGGGGTTGAACCTTCGCCACGAAGGTCAGTGGGAACGGCTGCTTCCGCGCGAATCCAATCGAACTATTTACACCGCAGGCAACCCAGTCGAGGCATATGCGATTGTTCAACACAAGACCGATTTCTGGATCAACCAGGACATCATCGAATTCGTCTGGACCTCGCGCGAAGGCTATGAATCCATCCTCGCCGTACTTCGAGCGATCGGCAAAAATAAGTCGTCAGTGACGTGGTTCGAGCCGTCCGACAGTCCCTATCGAACTTACTTCTGGGATAACGGCGCGACGCTGGAGATCACCAATCCGCTGATGTACCGGGTTGTGAACGTGAAGAAGGCGCTGGAAGGGCTGAAACCAACCTCGTCCGGAGTGTTTACGCTTCAGGTTCTGGACGAGATTGTTCCCCAGAATGCTGGTCCGTGGCGAGTGGCGTTCTCGCCCTCCGGGGTCGAAGTGACGCCCGCGGATTCAGCTGAGATAGTCATTGGAGAAGGACACTTCGCCCAGGCGTTCTTGGGAGAGCCTTCACTGCTGACGATTGCGAGTAATGGGTTCGTCGAGGTTGGTGACGCGAAGCACCTCGAGGCAGCGGCAAGGCTACTGACGCCATCGCCGACGCTGTGTTTTGAAGCGTTTTGAGGAAGCGAGGGAAGCGCAGAGAAGCGGCAAAGCCAGCGTGAGAAGCAGCTTCCGGTCGTCCCCAACTCATTTGGAGTGCGCGGATTTATCCGAGCTTTGTTCTGCGAGATTTATCTCGCTGCATCAAAACTGCTCCTTGTCGAAGAGCGTGGTCGGAATGAATTCCGACACACAAAAGCGCGGATGAATCCGCGCACTCCAAATAGGCTTTACTTACTGGCGAAAGTCTTGAGGAACTCGACCGAATCTTTCAGCGCCTCTTCCGGCAACTCATGCCCGCCGTCGAACACGTATCGCACCACCGGCGCGTCGACCTTCGACTCCCATCGCGTCATATGCTCGTCGAGCTTCTTGCCATCCTTCTCGCACTGGTCGATGCCCATCACGTAGTTCAGGGATCGAGTTTGGAGCTGGAATCTAACCAAAGGATCGTTAGTCCCGGAAGTAAGGAAGACCGGAATAGGCTTGGAACCCCGCGCCGAAACTCCGCCTGCCGCGCAAGGCGCGATGGCTCGCATGATCTCGGGGCGGGCCTTCCAAAGTAGATAGGTAAACGACCCGCCGTTCGAGTGGCCGAGGGAGAAGATCGCCTTATCGTCGACCTTGGCCCGCTCGTGCGTCCACTTCAGCATCGCATCGAAGAACTTGAGGTCGCGGTCGTTTTGGTCGCCGATGTCTTTTTGCCAACCGTTCTTTTCGCCTTTCGGATCCGTGATGGCTCCGGGAGTTGGCAGCCCTTGGGGATAGATCGAAATCGCCTCGGGCCAGAGGGTGTTGACATGATACTTGCGGACAGAATAGGTTGAGTTCCCGCCATGGCCATGGTAGGCAAAGACCACTGGACGCGGCTTGGCGTCTCGAGTCTTAGGAATGTAGGCGTAAAACTGACGCTTCACTCCGTCGACGTCGAGCGTCACGTTTTCCATCTGGTTGATCTGGGTCGCAAAGAGAATGGCGGCGATGATCATGGCTACTCAAACGATACTATGCCGCCGAGGTTCGGTTAGTGGGACTATTGGGTAGCGATTCATAGTTGTGGCACCGCTGCCTCAGGTCCAATTGGGGAGGTTCGACGTCCGGTGGAGGCATCCGCGGCCCTGAGGCTATAAGAATTCTTTAGCCTCGGAGCGGAGGCACGGCAATGCGCAAGATTCCACTCCGGCATTCGACCCGAGGCAGCGCTCAAGAACACTGGCTTCTCCCAGGCTCACTTCGTTCCTCCCACGCTCATGCTTCGCTTCGGCGGACTACGTCAAGCCAGTGATCGGAGCCAGTGCCACGACGATGCTTAAGTCAAACTTCTACTGCAAGTCGAAGAGTTCGTCCGTGTTCAGATCGCCGTCCTTGTCGATCTCACCGATGTTGTTCTTATTAAAATCAACCGCATTGAACCCATAACCAAAGGTCCCCGTTCGATAAACCGGAGTACGAGTGATGGCGTGGGTATCAACCCAAAGAACCGTGCCTTTGCCGGAATGCCGCGCATGGAACGAAGGATATTGACTTGACGGCGGTTCGAGGTAGGTATCCGAAATCAGGAATGGCGTCGGTTTCGACCAATTGTCGATCGATGCGCATGAGCCAAACGCAACCGTCTCGGAGACATTTCCGATCTGCGAATAGTTCACCGGGATCGGAGTCTCATCGTATGTCGGTGGACTATAGGTGGATGGGCTGAGATAGACGTAGTTGTAGCCGTAGCCAGTCTCGCCGATCGCCGTTCGCAGTTGGTTGTCAAAGCTCGGATCCTTCTGGATTCCCTTGCCCTTTGTATACGGATACAGTAAGCCTTCTTCCTCGCGAAGCTTGATGCCATCGAAGGAGCCCCACCAGTACGTGATCTTAGTTGCCGGCCCTGAAACTCGCGCCCGCATCAGGACGTCGTCATAGTCGCCTGCATACATCGTCCACGCTAACCCAATCTGTTTGAGATTCGAAATCGACTGAGTCTTCTTGGCGGCTTCCTTTGCTTGAGCAAAAACTGGAAACAGGATGGCAGCGAGGATAGCGATGATCGCGATGACGACGAGTAGTTCGATGAGGGTGAACGCCCTCGAATTGTGTGTTCTCATAATTGCCTCTCGCCGGCGGCAAGAGACAAAGCCCTGGCCGGGGCGAATTGGCCATCGTTACAGAGAGGTTCGAAAAGTGCCGAGCAAGAAGCTCTGCATGTTTCCACCAATGCTCGTTGGCGACAGCGTGTCGTTTCCTCAAGGTGGGCATTCGGGCTAAGAGTTGCTTCTTTACCGTTGCGGCACAGCGCCGGATTTTCACCGGACTTTCCCCAGTTTTCAGTTCTGCCACGACAGCAGAACCCTTGATGAGACATCAGGATACTTCGTTAGGCAGCCATTCGCGGCATAAGAAATCGCGCAAGTTTTCACCTTCCGTTCAAGGCGTCGCCCGAAATCGGGTTTCGGCGTGGCGAGAGATTCCGGTAACGTTAGGGCATGTGGGGTCGACTACCTCTTCTTGCTCTCGTATCGGCGTTTGCCGGCATTTCGTTTGGTGATCAAATCGTCGGTGCGCGCTGGCTGGCGCTGAGCCCCGACGGCAGCAAACTCGCCTTCAGCTATCAAGGCGACATCTGGGTTGCACCATCTGCCGGTGGCAAGGCGATACCGTTGACCGACAACGTCGAACTGGACGACCACCCTGTGTGGAGCCCCGACGGAACCAAGATCGCGTTCTCCAGCGACCGAAACGGCGCGGCTGATCTGTATGTGGTCGATGCCGACGGCGGACGACCGAAACGCATCACCTACTTCTCGGGCCCCGACGTTCCAAGTTCCTGGACGCCGGATGGCAAGTCAGTCCTCATGATGCGCCGCCTCGACGACGCCTACCGCGGCATCTACTCGGTGAACGTCGACAATGGTTCGTTCCACGAATTCTTTCTCGATCAGATGGGCATCGCCGATCCGCAAGCCATGGCCGACGGTCGAATCCTGTACGGTCGCTTCGGCTTTCCTTGGCAGCGTGCCCGTTACACCGGTTCCGCCGCCGAGCAGCTTTGGATCTTCGACCCGAAGGATAATTCGCGCCACGAACTGCGCAACACGACGTTCCAGCACCTGTGGCCCCAAGCCACCACGAACGGACTTTACGCCGTTACGATGACCGAGCCAGTCCCGAGCAGCAGCCCGCTGGGTAAGAACATCGGCAAAGTGTCGTTTACCGTTGGCGGTACCCCGAACGTCTATCGCATCGAAGCAAACGGAACCGCCAAGCGGCTGACTAACTTCGCTGGCGATGGCGCACGATTCCTCACCGCATCGCACGATGGCAACACCCTTGCCTTCGAGCGCAACGGCGACATGTACGTGATGAAGCCGGGTGGAGAAGCGAAGATGATCAGCGTTTCCATCAACGGTGACGAGAAGGTCTCGACCGACGAGCACATTGTCTTCACTGATGGCGCATCGAGCGCGTCCCTGAGTCCCGATGGCGGCACGGTCTACTTCTCGGCTCAAAATGAAGTCTGGTCTGTGCCGGTTAAGAAAGGCGAAGGTCCGAACAAGGACGATGCGACACAGCTTACAGATTGGGCGGGCATCGACCAACTCCAGGTTGTTGCTCCCGACGGCAAGGGCCTATTCTTCATCTCCGACCGCGACGGATCCGAGCGGCTGTATCACATGGACATCGCGACCAAGCAAGTCACGATGGTTTCCACCGAAGACGCCCAAGTCGGCAATGTGCAGATCTCGCCCGACAAGCGATGGGTGATGTATCAGCAGTTCGGCGCCAACGGTGGCATCTATAAGGTCTCCGTCCAAGGCGGCAACCCTTCCTTGGTCGCCGCTCGACCTGGACGACTCGATCTTCAATACTCGATCTCGCCTGACGGACGATACATCGCCTACGTCGAGACGCTCGCTAATAGCGGCATGTACTACTGGGAGTACGGTAACAACGTCTTCATTGTGGACACCACCAACGGCCATAAGGAGAACATCACCAAGCTCAACACGGGGCATGGTGCACCGGTCTGGACTCCAGATGGCAAGTACCTTTACTACCTTTCGGCAGGCAGTCTCGTCGCAGTTCCGCTAAAGCCTGAAGACACGCCTGCTAGCGAGATTAAGATGAAGTACGACAAGCCGACCGGACCTGTTAAGGTCGACATCGACTTCGAAGACATCGAAACGCGCGGGCGAACGATTGCGAATATTGCCATTGGTTCCAGACTAGAATTCGATAAAGAAGACGGGTCGTTCTACTTTGCGTCTGGCGACAACATCATGAAGGCCGACTACAGCGGGGAGAATCCCCGAAGAGTTGCCGGTGGAACCGCATTCGAGTTGTCGGATGATGGGAAAACCCTTCTTTCGATTCAGGCCGGAAAGATCTCCCTCACGAATGTGAAGGCTCCGAACTTTCCGACGCAGCCGGTCACCTTCCGCGGCGAGACGACGCGCGACCTGACCAAGGTCCGGGCCGCTGCGTTCCACCAGTTCTGGCGTGGATTCAACGATAACTTCTACGATCCAAATTTCCATGGACGCGACTGGGTTGCGCTGGGCAAGAAGTACGAGCGGATGTTGCCTTCGGTCGGCACTCGGCAAGAGATGGCGACCCTGCTGTACATGCTCGTCGGCGAGCTTGAGTCTTCGCACTCCGAAGTCTCCGCTGGACCGGGCGGACGCCCAACTTCGCAATCGGCGCATCCGGGCTTCAGCTTCGACTACTCGTACAGCGGACCCGGCATCAAGATCAAGGAAGTTCCGAAGCGAACTCCTGGCAGCTATGCTAAGACCAAATTGAACCCGGGCGAGATCGTACTCAAGGTCAACGGCAAGGATGTCTCGCTCAACGAATCGCTGTACAAGGACGTGCTGAACGACCAGCAGGGGCGAGACCTAACGTTTACGGTTCAAGGCGCGGATGGGAAGACCCGCGACGTGAAGTACCGAGCGCTCAGCGGCCAAGCCGAATACTCGGGAATCAAGAACTCGAACCGGCTGGAGGAGAACCGAAAGTACGTCGAGGCTAAGTCGAACGGCCAATTGACCTACGTTCAAATTCCTGGCATGAATGGTCCGGCGCTGCAGCGATTCCAGCAGCAGATCTGGCAGTACTCGCAAGGCAAGAAGGGCGTGATCATCGACGTGCGTGGCAACGGCGGCGGCAACACGGCGGACCAAATCATCGACATCCTGGAGCGACGCCAGAACATGAACTACATCCCTCGCGATGAGGGCGTTATCAAGGGTCCGGGAACGGTCCTCGACGTGCCAATTATCGTGATGATGGACGAGACGAGCTTCTCGAACGCCGAGATGTTCCCCGAAGCCATGCGAACGCGCAAGCTGGCACGGCTCGTCGGACATCGAACTCCGGGCTACGTCATCTACACTGGCGGCTTCCCGCTGGTGGACGGCACGAACGCTCGAATGCCGGGCACCGGCGTATGGCGAGTGGATGGCTCCAGCATGGAAGACAACGGTGTGAAGCCGGACTTCGAAGTGGATATCACTCCAGAAC
>CAMFIS010000145.1 GCA_945952345.1 uncultured Fimbriimonas sp. | reverse complement strand
AACCCGGGGCGACCGTCCGAATTCCGCATTGGACCATCTTGATGGTGACGTTCGGAGCGTTTCTCCTTCCCATCCTGGGAGGACATCTTAGCATCGAAGCCGGTTGGCTGGAACCCGAAGAGAGCCCCTTGATGGCAGCTCTTGATGGTTCAACGGCTCCCTTCCTGACTCATTTCCTGCTCTCACTCATCTTCTTCGTCCCGCTTACTTATTCCCTGTTCGCCCACCGAATCTCCCAAGTTGTGAACCTTCGGATCACATCCTTCTTGGCCATTTTCGGGGCATGCATTGGGGTCAGCATCGTCGTTTCTTCGTTCCCCGCCAACACGATTCTCACGATTCTGGATTGGGCAATGATGTCGCTGGCGTTCTTTTCCGTAACGCTCTGCTGCGGACGTCGCCACGCCACTTTTCCGGTGATGGGATACATTGCTGGCGCAACCCTGGCGGCGGTGATGGGAATCTTCGAATACTCCCTGGCCCGCCTCGAGGACCCTGGGTATCGAATTTTTGCCCACCAGATCAGCCCTAACCAAGCGGGAGCGATGCTCGCGGCCTCGGCAATTCTTACGCTGACCATGTCGCTTCGCTATCAGCGGGTCGCCCGACTCTCGCTGGTCCTGGCGGGCATTCTCATGACCTTCGCGCTGGTTCTTACCCAATCGAAGGGTGCGATCCTGTGCCTACCGATCGGCCTGGTCGTCGTCCTTGTTGGCTCGCTTGTACTCAAAACCGCCAAGCCTGGCGCATTAGTCGCATCTTTTGTCCTTCCCCTTGCTCTCACCGGAGGGCTCGCCTTCGCCGCCCAAAAAGCCGCCAGCAAACCTGGTGGAGCCAGTGCCATCACCCGCGTCACCAATGCTGGTGGAGAAGCGGCGCAGTCGGCTGGATTCCGGAAGCTCCTCTGGTCTTCGGCAATTTCGCTAACGAAGCAGCACCCATACGGTTGGGGGCTTGGCACCTACGGATTTGAGTCCACTCGTCCCGGTCTCGTGACCCAAACTACCCTTGCTCACCAGACCTTCTTACAGCTTGCAAGTGAGGCATCGCCGATTGCGCCATTGGTGCTCTTCGGATTCTTTGGCGCGGTTTTGGTTTGGGGTTTAAGAGGCATACGGTCGCTTGCGCCGGAGACAAAGATCCTGTTAGTGGGAGTGCTTGGCGCACTTTCGGTATCCATCGCGCATAACTTTGTCGATTCGGACATGTACATCTTCGGACTCGGGGCGTTTGTGTTCTTGCTTTGCGGGGCCTTCACGTCGTCCTCGGCAGACTCGCAGGCTCCCGAATTCATCTTTACAATTCCCAAAGTCGCATTCGGAGCTACGGCCCTGATGTTGATTCCACTTTGCCTTTCGGTCGGTTTAGCCGAGCTGTATCGCAGCGAGGCACGGGGATTCAAGATGGCGAGGAATGGCCCGGCATTGGTTCAAGCCGCGACTTCGGCGGCGAGCGTCACGTTTGGCGATGGCCAGGCTCTCAGCCTCCGCGCAATTGGGAATCCTAACGAGGACGACCTTGTAAACGCCACGCGCTTCAGCCCGTCGCCCAAGGCATACCGTGCACTGGCCGATTGGTATTTCCGGAACGGCAAGTATCAAGAGAGCTACCAGGCACTGAACCGAGCGCTTGAGCGAGACCCGAACAACGCCGCGGCACTTTCTCGCTATATCGAAGTTGCCACCAAAGCCGGTAACGACGAACTCGCGATGGAAAAAGCTCGTCAATTGATTGCAACGGAGTCATCGACTTACTTCACGGTTCGGAGCCAGCCCGAGTTCATTCCTACGCAGACCTACTTCGCACGCATCTTCCTGGCATCGCATTCCAACAGCGAGGTGGATAAGGCCCGCCTTCTGGTCGATGCAGTGAAAGGATTTGCCAGCTACCGAGATACCACGGTTCCGGTTGTCATGCGATCCCTCAAGATCGAGCCCAATGCCATGATCGCCGGTGAAGACAAGACGACCATCATCGCTGCCCTTACCGCAAGTAAGCAAGCGTGTAACGAATTGATTTCGCTTCAGCGAACGGGGGTTGCGCTGCCGGCCGGCTTCGATCCCGTTGCCGAGGCTGGAGCTTTCGCCAAGGTTTTCGAGTCGGTAAACAAGTAGTGCTTCACGATCGAGCCCGCGATCGGGGCGGCAAAGTCGCCGCCGTGCCCCACCGCCTCAGCGATAACGCAAATGGCGATCTTGGGATTCTTCTTGGGCGCAAATCCAACGAACCACGAGTGCGTTAGCCCCTCGGCGCGAACACCGTGCTCGGCGCTGCCGGTCTTTCCGCCCCACTCCATTCCATCGATCTTCGCCTTCGCGGCCGTACCGTGGTCGACGACATTGCAGAGCGCATTCTGCAGCATGTCCCAGAACCAGTCCTCCGCCTGAATGCGGTGAGAAATTTCGGGCTTGATGTAAGTCGTTTGCTGCGTGATGCTGTCACGAATCGCATGCAACGTGTGGGGCTTGTATTGAATGCCTCGGTTTGCCACCAAAGCGGCCAGATTGGCCATCTGGATCGGCGTGGCGTTGATGTATCCCTGCCCGATGCCAAATTGGGCGAGGTTGCCTTTATAAAACGGTCGGTGCTTGGGATCGCGGGCCAGCCACTCTTCGGTTGGCACGATTCCTTTTGCTTCGCCGACCAGGTCGAGTCCAGTTGGTGAGCCAAATCCACAGTCGACGGCGGCCTTCGTTAGTTCTTCTTTGCCAGTGTTCACGGCGAGCGTGGAGAAGTAAGTGTTGCAAGACTTCGTCAGTGCGTCCGTGTATCCGATGTAGCCGTGATTTCCTAAACAGCGCAGCTTCGCCTTTGCCGTGAAGTGGTAAGCACCATCACAATAGTATGTGGTGCTGGGCTTGAGGATTCCAGCTCGGTAAGCTGCGATGGAAGTCAAGATCTTGAAGGTTGAACCTGGAGCATAGCCGCCTGCGATGGCACGAAAGATCTGCGGTTTGGCGGGATCGTCTTGCAGAGCTTTGTATTGAGCGCTGCTGATTCCAGTAAGGAAAGGCGAAACATCGTAGGTCGGGTTCGACACGAGCGCCAAAACTTCGCCGGTTTGAGGGTCGATAGCGGCAACTGCTCCCTTGAATCCATCCTTTCGCAGGATATCTTGGGCATATTCTTGGAGGCCGGCATCGATCGACAGGTGGAGTTGTTTGCCGGGTACGGCGGGTTCTTCGGTTTCGAACTTCTGCTTCTTGGTGCCTTCGGTTATATCCTTGCCGGGAACGCCCATGAGTTCGGCTTCATAGGTTCGCTCGACGCCTAGCTTGCCAACATAATCGGCCGCCTTCAAATTCTGCGCCGACATCCGATCGACGTCTTTGGCCGAGGGGGTCCAGACGTAACCCAGAACGTGGGTGAAATCTTTGGTGTTAGAGTACGACCGCATGGGCTTTTCGTCGATCTCTACACCTTCCAGATCCGGCGATTCGGATATCTTGGTCGCCGTCTCGATGGAGATTCCCGACTTCAGAGAGACCGGACGATCTCCAATCGCGTCGTCATCGATCGTATCTTGCAAGTCCTGGACCGAGAGCTGCAAGTATTGAGCGAGTTTCTCGAGAATCTCCTTGTGCTTCTTGGCCACGCTTGGCTTGATCGTGACGACGAGTTGACCCTTGACGCCCGCGATAATCTTTCCGCGTCGATCATAAATCGTGCCCCGGGGCGCCAGCTTCGGAACCACCGACTTGCCAATCTTGGTCGCATCGTCCAACAGTTGGGGCGAAGCATAGACTTGGTAATACCAAATGCGGCCACCCAGGACCGCCATCAGAGGCAGGATGCAAAGGGGAAACCAGTACAGTCGTCGGTCTACTTCGGGACGGCGTGGAGCGTGAAGAACGCTCATTGTCCGCCACCACCTTCCACGGGCGCTTTGTGGAGGTTACATCGCCGCTTGGGCTTCTTGTTCTTGGGATACGTCTTGGTGATGGTTTCCTGGCAATATTTGGTTGCGAGCAGCCCGGAGTCGGCGCAGATCTCTACCTCGACCATCTCGTTGTCGTCTCGAACTTTCTTACTGTCGTCCGGTTTTGTCCGCGTGTCGGTCTTGGGCGGAATGTCGCCCACTTTGCCCGGATTCGAAGCTGGATCGCGGCGAGGATCGTCCACTGGCGAAGTCGGTGGTGTATTGGCGCCGTCGCCGTGGTCGATGGTGACGGGGATATTGGTATCGCCTCCAGCGGGTTCATTGTTCGCATCGTCAGGAATCGGATTCTCTTCATTGTTGGCTGCCGGTTCCTCCTTCTTGTGCCGCATCGAGGCGCTTTCACGAGCTTTGCTGAAGTCGGGCTTCACGTCGCTGCCATGCCTTTCGATCGCAGCATTCATGGCATCGGCCCAGATTGGAGCGGCGACGTCACCACCGAACTGCTCGAGCGGTCCAAGAAGCCATTTTTTGCGCTTTCTGTCGTAATGTTGGTTCGCGGCAACGGCAATTCCCACAACGCCTTTCGCGTATCCGCAGAACCAGAGGCTCTTACCATCGTTGGTGGTACCCGTCTTTCCATGGGCGTCTGGGCAAGATCCGGCTTCGGTTCCGGTTCCCCATTTCACGCAGGCTTCCATCGCCTTATCCATGATCTCGCATACGCCAGGACCGATATTGGTGTTGACGTACTCCATCTTGCTTTGGTATATCACTTCATTGTTGGGGTCCTGAATTTCAAGTATGCGGCGAGGTTGGACACGCTTCCCGTTGAGCATGAACACCGAATAGCCCTCCAGCATCTCGACCGCTTTGACTTCGTTGGAGCCCAGGGCGGCAGAAGGAACGGCCCGAAGTTTGGAATCGAATCCGAAGTCTTCCTTGATTTTAGGCATGGCAACCTCGGGCGTCATCGTCATGAGGGTGTTGATGGCCGGGAAGTTCCAGGATTGCGCGAATGCGCGAATGAACTCGACGGTGCCTCCGGCTCCATGGTGATCGGATGGAATATAGGTGCCGATCTGAACCTTGTTGTTGTTCACTTCGGAGTCGAGCGAATTGATCACTCCACCTCGAATGGCCTCGGCATAAATGAATGATTTGAAGCTTGATCCTGGCTGCAGCGGACTCTGAGTCGTGTAGCTGAACTGGTTCTTGCGGAAGTCTCGTCCACCCACGTCGGCCAGAATTCGCCCTTCGCTGTCCATGCAGATGAAAGCGCCGACGTTGGCTTCGTTGCGGCGTATACCGCGCTCGACTGCTTGCTCCGACCGGCTCTGAACTTCCGAGTCCAAGGTCGTTACGACTGTGTAGCCACCTTCAGAAATATTGATTCCCTGCTTTTCCAGGTCTCGCTTAACGGCGGCGACGAAGTAAGGAGCCGATTCGGTATGGCTGAACTTCTGACGAGACAAGCCGCGCACCTTGGGCTTTTCGGCTTTGGCCTTCTCGTACTCGTCTTCGGTGATCCAGTGCTCCTCGAGCATGGCGCTGAGGACGACTTTCTTATTGGTGTCTGCGATTTGGTAGTTCTTGACCGGGTTCTGGGTGCTTGGGAGTCGGATGCACCGAGCAATCATCGCCGCTTCGGCCAAATCGAGATCCTTTGCTTCCTTGTTAAAGTAAATCTCGGCGGCTGCGTTGAGGCCGTATGCCTGCTCGCCGTAGTAAATTTGATTGATATACATCTCAAGGATCTGGTCCTTGGTGTATCGCTTCTCCATTTCGATCGCGATGCCGATGTCCTGCACTTTGCGTTTCATCGTCATTTCGCTGGCCGAAAAGAGCTTCTTGGCGAGTTGCATGGTGATGGTGCTGCCGCCACCGGCTCCGTCTTGACCCGAACCTCGACGAAACACGGCTCGCAAAAGGCCCTTCGGATCAACGCCCGGATGCGAATAAAAACGCCGATCTTCGGCTCCAAGAATGGCGTATTTGACGTGGTCCGGCAAATTGGTTAGCGCAACCGAATCTCGGTGAATCGGCTTCACTTCGTACAGAAGCTTCATGTCGGAGCTCATGATTCGCGACGGCTTGGAGTTGTATGTTTTGAGCTTCTCGTCGAGGTGGTCGACGAGGGATTCGGCCGCCTTGATGCTATTGAACAGAACAATGAAGCAATAGCTTGCTCCGACGCAGCCAAGTATGAGAACGCTGACGAATAACCGCTTGATCCCTTTCTTGAAAGGAGAACTCGAAGACCGCGCCCGCGGCTGCCTTAACGTGCGTCGTGCGGTTCCCACAAGCTTATTATAGACGGATCGGGGGCGATCGCCAGGGTTGGCCTACTCGGAGACTTGGCTTGCCAATGCGCGGAGACGTTCTTCAGGTTGATCACCAATCAGGATGAATGTGATACCGTTAAACGTCCAAACATAGCTGCTAAGTTCCCCACGTTCGGCTCTTCGTAGGTCGGCCGGATTCAAGCTCGACTTTGTCATAAAGAGCGTGAGTCGAGAATCTTCTTTGCCAAGGTTTTGGACGACTACTTTCGATCCCTTGATGTCTCGCGTATAGACGCTTTCCAACTGGTATCCCGAGGCTGGCTTGAGCGTGTACGCAGACATGCCAAGTTGGGAGACCTGTTTTCGCAATTCATCGATCGGCAAAACTGTCTTTGCCCCCTTGCGCATGATCATGAATGATCCAGGAGCAAGGCGGGGGTTGAGTGTCAACGATGTAAACTCGTAAGAGCCCGCGATGGCGCCCGTGGGGTCAAACAGTACGCGCTTGGCGACCATGCCGGAGTGGGGCTCGATGAAAATCTGGGCGACAGGATTGTTGTTTCGATCCGCGACCTGATACCTCGTTACATGCAGTCCAGCGATCTGCCCACCGGGGGCCGTATCAATGTGGAGTGTGCCGCCGCGTGAGGATCGGAAGAGGCCGCGAAAGGCTTCGAACTGTCGCTTCCCAATGGAAGGATAAACCCGAATTTCGTTTCGGTCGGGGAAGTAGTGGCGTCGACCCTCTTGAGTTTCGACAATGATCTGGCCTACGTATGGTGAATCTTTGGCGAACTCAATGCGGAGATTGCCTCCGTCCTTGGTGACGTACTCGGTGTGGGTCTCGATTTTGCCAGCTCGGACGACGGTTACCGTTCGCCTGCCGCTAAACCGAATACTTTTGGCACGCTCCATAGCATCCTTCAGCTCCTGAGGAAGTTCAAGCTTCTGGGAATGTTCACCTCTCTGAGCCGCACTCAGAGGTACGATCGCAGCGAGACAAAGGATAGCGCCAATCAATTTCATAATAAGTCTTCTTGATAATTCTCAGCGTCTTGGTCGATGGAGGTCTCTCGGGCGGCAGCTCCGGTTCCCGAAACGCTCGCCAGTACCATCGACTCTTGATGAGTCTTTACTAGCTCGCTTGCCAGAGTGGTGGAATCTGGTTGAATCTGGGGCTTGGCGACATGAGAAGTGTTCATGAACATCAAACCAAAGACACCAGCGGCTGCGCCAAGCGATAGCGTAGAACCCCAGGCGAAGATCCGTCGGGAGTATCGCTGCTTCGACTTCGCTTTATTGGCTTCGGCAAGCTTGGCATTCAGTTGACTGCGCCATGCCATGCTCAGTTCCTCATCGCCCATCGATTTGACCAGCGACGCCATCTTCATTTGACCAGCCGAGTTCAATTGCTCGTCGGTTACGCTTTCCTCTCGCTTCAAGAAATTCATTATTGGTTCTCCACTAAATCTTTTACGGCCTGCTGCAGTTGGGTGCGGGCCAAAAACAGTCGGCTCTTCACGGTCCCGATCGGAATCTTAAGCGCATCGGCGATTTCCTCGTACGACATATCTTCCTTGTCGTGAAGGAGGAGAACGCTGCGAAGCTTCTCACTCATACCTTCGATCGCTTTGTCCAGCTTCTGTCGAAATTCAGAATCTTCCAGCAGGGTGTCCGGCTGCCATCGCGTATCGGGAACATCGATTTCGTCTTCGATATCGGGACTGATTTGCAGCGAAACTTGCTGAAGGCCCCGATTCGATTTACGGGCACGGTCGACGCAGAGGTTGTAGGCAATGCGGAAAAGCCATGTGCGAACCGAAGCGCGTGCATCGTATCGATCGAAACTCTGAAATGCTCGGATGAACACCTCCTGAGTAATATCTTCGGCATCTTCGCCGGTTGGCACCATCCTGCGGACAAAGCCGAAAACGCGATTTTGGTAGGTATCGACAAGTTTGGAAAACGACTCCGCACTCCCCGGCTTGATATTTTCGATTTCTTCCGGGCGAGATTGCATCGTGCGCGTTCCGATTCTCCAAATTCCTACATTCGCGTTCATGCAAATGTTTCGAACGAATTTCGAGAGCCGATGTTCAGTAATACGCAAAGGACCCAGCCAAACGGCTGAGCCCTTCGTGCGAATTTAGAATCGGACGCCGAAATACACGCCGAACACGTTGAGACCCGATGCTTCGCTTCCGAAGTATTTGAGTTCAACGAACGAGGCCGTTTCGCCGCTGCTGAGGTTCATACCAACCGTACCTGCGTAGGCAAATCGGCCGATGCTCTCGGTGCCAGCGCCTGCAGGTCGCTTGATGAAGCCGAAGCCAGCGCCAAGTCCGAAGTACGTGTCTCCCTTCTTGGAGTAGCCGACATAGTTAAGAAGAATCGGAATATGTCGGAAATTACCGCGACCGTAGTAGTCGATCGAAAGCTCGAGTGCTTCGTTGTAATTAGCCGAGCTGTTCAGGCTGCTGATCTTTCGCTGAAGTCCAATCGCGTAGAACTCTTTCTCTGCATTTCGCGTTGCCGCGATGACGGGATAGTCAAAGCCGACTCGTACGGAAATCGGCGTCGAGCTGTCCTGAGCGATGGCCATTGCGCCGATCATGATCATGGTAGAAACTGCAATTTGCTTCTTCATACTTCCCCAGTTTTACTCCTTTCTAATAAGAGCTTCAAAATCATAGCACCTTACAACTCGTTTCGGCTCACTTTTGCGGCCCCTCGTAAAATTTCTAGGCTCAATTCTGCTGTTTTTATGATATCTGCCCGGGAAATGAACTCGTCGTGGGTGTGAATCTGCTGCATTCCCGTTGCCACCACGATACTTGGGACCCCCTTGGTGTTGTAAATATTGGCATCGCTGCCGCCTAGAGTCGTGCGCAGCGTTGGCTCCAATCCAAGCTTACGGCTCGCCTCTTGAGCGACTTTCACGACGGTGGAGTCAGGGTCGATATCGTAGGACAGGTAGTGGCGCTGGTGATCGATTTCAACCTTTGCACCCCATTTGGCCGCGGCCGACTCAAATCGCTCTTTCATGTGGGCGGTCTGGGAATCTAACGTTGCCAAGTTCGTGGATCGCGCCTCGGCTCTGATGTTGACCTGGGCGCATACGACATTCGCACTGGTCCCACCCGAAATCACTCCAAGGTTGGCTGTGGTCTCTTCGTCGATGCGGCCTAGCCGCATTCCCGACACGGCGTCGGCCACGACCTGGATGGCGTTGATTCCCTTCTCCGGATCTTTGCCGGCGTGGGCGGGCAAGCCATGGACGGTGATATCGAGCTTGTCATGGTTTGCAGTTCTCGTCACGTAAGTTCCGACAGGAGGTCCGGTGTCCAAGACATAGCCGAAGTCGAGATTTAAGTCTTCAATCTTGAGGGCGGCTGCACCCTTCAAGCCTATCTCTTCGGCCACCGACAACAGCAAATACACGTCGCCATGTGGCTCACCAGACTCTTTGAGGCATAGTGTCGCCTCGATTGCAGGCGCCATTCCACCTTTATCGTCAGCGCCGAGGATGGTGTCGCTGGCAGAGCGGAAGACTCCATCGACTTCCTCGATGATGAGTCCAGGAGTTGGCTCAACGGTGTCGAAGTGGGCGGAAAGGTAGATTCGTGGAGCGCCGGGCAGGTTGCCTGGCAGCCTGGCGATGAGGTTATTCGCGTTACCGCCGATCTCCTTCCCCGCTTCATCTTCGACAACTTCAAGTCCCGCTTT
>CAMFIS010000144.1 GCA_945952345.1 uncultured Fimbriimonas sp. | reverse complement strand
CATCGCCGAACCGGCAAAGAGTTACTCGGACATTGCCGCGACGGACGCCCCAACGGCTACGGAAGTTAGGGCCAATGCGGCGACCGACGCCGTACACCACGGCTCCGTAGTTCTTGCCGCCATCACCTCCTGCACCAACACCTCCAACCCATCTGTCCTTTTGGCCGCTGGTTTGGTCGCCAAGAAAGCTGTCGAGAAAGGCATGATGACCAAGCCTTGGGTGAAGACTTCGCTCGCTCCTGGCTCGCGAGTCGCGGGTGACATTTACACCCAAGCTGGACTCATGCCGTACATGGAAGCGCTCAACTTCCACATCGTCGGCTACGGTTGCACCACCTGCATTGGCAACTCGGGACCGCTCCCCGCGACGATCAGCCAAAAGATCAACGAAGACAATCTCGTTGTCTGCTCGGTGCTTTCCGGAAATAGAAACTTCGAAGGCCGAATTGGGCCGGACATCAAGGCGAACTACCTGATGTCGCCGCCGCTGGTGGTTGCGTACGCGCTCGCCGGAACGGTGAATATCGATCTGTACAACGATCCGCTCGGCAACGACAAAGATGGCAATCCGGTGTACCTCAAGGACATCTGGCCGAGCCAAGCTGAGGTCGCCGAAGCCGTCGCGGGAGCGGTGAGCACGAACCTGTTCAATAAGCACTATGCCGACGTCTTCAAGGGCGACGAGAAGTGGCAGGCGATCAATGTCACCGGCGCTGATCGGTTTGGATGGGACTCCGCTTCAACTTATATCAAGAATCCGCCTTACTTCGACGGTATGTCGGCCCAGGCACCAAGCAGCGTCGCCGATCTGCACGGTATGCGAGCCCTGGCCTTGCTCGGCGATTCGGTCACCACTGACCACATTTCGCCGGCGGGATCGATCAAGGCGAATACGCCAGGTGGTCAATTCCTCATCAGTCGAGGAGTGGAACCGAAGATGTTCAACAGCTACGGCTCGCGCCGAGGCAACGACGACGTGATGGTTCGCGGTACGTTTGCGAACATCCGACTTCGCAACCTCCTTGCCCCCGGAACCGAAGGCGGCTACACTACCTACCTTCCAACTGGCGAAGTCGAGTTCATCTACGATGCGGCGCAGAAGTACAAGGCATCCGGCACCCCGCTCTTGGTCATCGCAGGCAAGGAATACGGAACGGGATCGAGCCGCGACTGGGCGGCCAAGGGAACCTTCATGCTGGGAATCAAAGCGGTTCTCGCCGAAACATTCGAGCGCATCCACCGATCGAATTTGGTTGGCATGGGCGTTCTTCCGCTGGAGTTCACGGGCGGCCAAAACGCGGCTAGCCTGGGACTTACTGGAAAAGAAACGTTCGACCTCCAGGGCCTCTCGGCGGCAGTCGCCAGTGAGTTCCACGACGGCAAGATTCTGACCCTTAAGGCAACCAGCGAGGACGGCACGGTGAAGGAGATCGCGGTGAAGGTGAGAATCGACACCCCGCAGGAAACCCTCTACTACCTCAACGGCGGAATTCTGCAGTTCGTGTTACGACAACTCCTCAACGGTTAAAATAGACCCGTGGCGGGTTTTGGCGGCGGCAGTAAGGTCTGTCCGAAGTGTTCTTATATGAACCCTTCGGACGGCCAGTTTTGCAGCATGTGCGCGTTTCCCCTTTCTGGGAACTTCGTGCCTCCTGTCCATCCTCCCGTAGCTGCCGCCTATCCCCGACCGGGAACAAATTTTGGGCCACAATCGGGCGTCATTCAAGTCGCGCCTGGTACTCACCCGGTGGCTCTGGTCATCATCTTATCCATTCTGCTTGGCGGGTGGGTTGGCATGCTCATCAACCGCCAATATGCAAAGGGCCTGGTGTTTGGTCTGGTGGTATTCATGGGAGTTGGAGCCTTGACCTGCGGTCTTTCCTTGGCGGTCGCCTATCCGCTCATGCTTGTCGATGCGATTTTAGTTGCGACAAAGCTCAATCGCGGTGAACCGGTGCGGGAATGGCAATGGTTCTAAATGCGTTATTGATCACGAGCCGCAATGGACTATTTCGTCATAGTCGATAAAGGACACAAGGTTGGTCCTGTCCCGAAGGACACGCTGGAGATGTGGGCCAAGGAAGGGCGATTGCTGCCCGATGCGGTTCTTCCGCAACTTGAACCGGAGAGACATTATCGTGCCATCGAAGTCCTCGATTGGTTCCGAAGCAACCAGGCATTTGCCGCCTATCCACGTCCCGATGCGGTCTTGCCGGAGGAGGACGGTTCAAAGGAAATGGTTTGGGTGTGGGTGAGTTGCATTATGTCCCTGGTCGGTGGCATCTTCTGTTGCTTCCTCGCGATTGCCTCGGGGAGCGCCGGCATCGTGAGTGCCCGGCGGGCCCAACGGAAGGGCCACCCAGGCGCGGTCGCTGGGATATATGCTTCCACGTTTTGCATGCTGGTGGGATTCAGCTTTCAGATTGCATACTTGTGGTTCTTTGGAATCGACTAGGGCATGGGTTACAATTGCCTCATACCGTGAGACGATGAACTACTTTGTTGTAGCTCCCGATGGCCAAAAATATGGCCCCGTCGATTTGGCCGGGCTGAACGAGTGGGCTCAACGGAACCGAGTGCTGCCTTCGACGATCGTGGAAGACGGTGCGACGGGGACGAGGATGCAGGCGTCGACGATTCAAGGCATCATTTTTCCGCCGACGATGGCAGGTGGACTGCTGCCGCCATCACCCTATGCCAGCTATCCGAGAATGGATGTGAGGGCTGACAACGGCAGCGGCGACATGACGCTGGTGTGGATCATGTCCGTGCTCACGCTTGGTGGTTCGCTCTGTTGCCCGATTATCTCGATCGTCACCGGAATCGTCGCTATTACAATGGCGGTGAGTGCGAAAAAGAAGGGCCATCCCCAAGCTCAAACTGGATTCGTTGTGGCGATTGTTTGCACCGTCCTCGGCGTGGGTTGGTACGTTGGACTGTTCGCATACGGAATGATAAATGCCATGGCGCATCCGATACGTTGAAGAATTCCAGGGAATCGTAGTTTGCGAGGAGTTCCTCGGATTACAATGTACGAGTCAATTTCTGAGGGAACATGAACTACTTTGTTATTGGGTCCGACGGCCAAAAATATGGCCCTGCCGATGTCGCAACGCTGAACGAATGGGCTCAGCAAAACCGCCTCTTCCGAGACTCGATGCTCGAAGACGCCGCGACGGGAGCACGAGTGCAGGCTTCGACGGTTGCAGGGATAAATTTTCCTGCCGTTGCACCCAATGCCGGATATGCACAAGCTCCAACCTATCAGCCTGGCTTTGTCGCTGGTGACGATGGGAGTAAAGAAATGCGAAGCGCATGGATTTCGTGCGCGTTTGCCTTCTTCTGCTGCCCTTTGATTGGAGGAATTTTAGGCATTGTCTACTCGATTCAGGCGCAAAAGAAGGGCCACCCTCAAGCCAATACTGCTTTGATCGTGTCGATCCTTTGCATGGTTCTTGGATTTGGATTTGGAATCTTCGTGAACGGCGCAGTTCGAGGATTGAACAGCACACAATTCCGTTAGGAGCCACTTCTGTACTACTTCGTCGTCGCCCCGGATGGAAGCCGATACGGACCCGTTGATCTCGCAACGCTGAATCAATGGGTCCGCGAGGGCCGAATCGTGCCAAACACGATTCTCATCGATTCCCAGATGGGCACCCACACGACCGCTTCGCAAATTGCGGGACTGACATTCGGAGTCACGTCCGCACCTTACAACGCGGCTTACCCCAATCAAGCGCAGTATCCAGGCGCGCAACCGACCAACATGATGGGCGGAGGAATGGCGCAGAACGAAGGCGATAAGTATGCCGGCTATGCCAAATGGATGGCGGCAGCCGGTTTGCTATGCTGCCCCGTGTTTTCCCTGATTGGAATTGGAATGGGAATCGCGGCCATCCAGAAAGGTTCTCCAAAGGGTCGCGGCGCCATCATTACCTGCGTCATCACGCTGATAGCGTTCGCTCTGATGTATCCGCTCATGATGTACCTCTTGCAGCAATTTGGCGGCGGCGGCATTTGATTCGTCACCTGGGCAATCGTATCGTTACTTTCGTTAAACATTCAATCCCGAGTTCCCGGTTAACTTAGTGGATATGTTTCTTGCCTTGTCGCTTGGCTACGCCTTAAACCATCCCGCCGCCTACGAGTATTGCGATTTCCATACTTTCGTGGCCCCTCAAGACCATGCCCAAGCCGCGGCTCCTCCGATGAGCCAATGGCCGAAGAATAAGTCGGTCGATCCAGACCCGCAAGAAAAGCACCTTACCAACCTCAAGCAGCTCACGTTTGGTGGCCAAAACGCCGAGGCCTACTGGCGAAAAGACGGCAAGCAGATCGTTTACCAGACGCTTCAATCTGATTACCCCGACGAGCAAATCTTTACGATGGACGTGGATGGTGGGAACAAGAAACTGATCTCGACCGGCAAGGGCCGATGCACTTGCAGCTACTTTACGCCTGACAACAAGTACGTCTACTTCAGCTCAACCCACGAGCGAAACCCCGGACCGCAGGCTCCGGTCGATCACAGCAAAGGGTACGTGTGGAAGGTCAACCCCGACTTCATCATGTATCGCCGTAACCTGGCGAACAACAAGCTGGAGCGAATCTTTGCGACCAAGGGCTATGTGGCCGAAACGACCATCGACCCGAACGGCAAGTATCTAACCTTCACCAGCGACAAGGACGGCGACCTCGAAATCTATCGCGCCAACCTCAAGGGCGGCGACATGAAGCGATTGACATTCCACCCCGGCTACGACGGCGGACCGTTCGTGAGTTGGGATGGCAAGCACATCGTTTATCGACGCGATGTGCTGAACACGCCGTCTGAACTGGAGGACTACAAGGCATTGCTGAAGGACCACATGGTTCGACCTACGAAGCTTGAGATTTGGATGATGGATGCGGACGGCAAGAATAACCGCCAAATCACCCACCTCGGCGGGGCATCGTTCGCTCCGTTCATGCACCCAGACGGCAAGCGCATCATCTTCTGCTCCAACTACGAGGATCCCAAGGGACGCGAGTTTGACCTCTACATGATCAATGTCGACGGCACCCACCTCGAACGGATCACGTACAGCAAGGATTTCGACGGCTTCCCGATGTTCACGAAGGATGGTAAGAAGCTGGTATTTGCGTCGAACCGGTATGGCTCGCAGCCGCACGAGACGAACATCTTTGTCGCCGACTGGAAGAACTAACGTCGTTTAGGCGGCGGAGGATCACCGTCGCTGTCGTCGATCGTTCGGCAATAGATTGCGATCTGCTGCTTGACGTTGTCTGGAACTGACTTCCAGGCAACGAATGGCAGATCATTTCGAATGGTCTCGGCGAAGCTCGATTCGAACTCGGTCTTTCCGTACAGAATCTTCATCGTAAGGTTCCGAACGTTCTGCCACTTGACCTTGGTTTCCGGGCTGACCTTTCCCTCCCGTAGCTGTTTTCGAAAGAGTTCGAACAGCTTTTCGTCTTCGCTGGGGTTCTCAAGATCGAAGGAAAAATCCGGCGTGATCGAAATGGTGAGCATCATGCCCTGGACACCGTTGGGAAAAGCGTAGAAAGGACAATAGTCCATCAGGTCGCCTTGCGATGTATCGGCCATTTTCAGCTCTCCGCCGAGAAGCTTGACCAACTTGTACCGCTGATACTTCTCTGCCAGTGACGCTATGTCCCGCCGCCCGCCCTGAAGGCACAACCTCCATTTCTGGTCCAACAATCCGCCCAGGATTCCCAGGGGGGACATCTCATAGGGGGAGTCTGAAAAGAAGTCCTGGAAAGGGATTCCCTGCGACGTAAGCTCCGAATTGTCGAGGATGTCTTGAGACTGAATCTGCTTTTCCAGGCTCTCGGCATCGGGACTGGTGCGGAGTCGGGTCCATCGCTCGATTTCCGAACGGTCCATGCGCCAAGAGCGGTTGTAAAGTGGATTGATCGGGTGTCCCAAAATCCATCCGTCGGCGTCGACCCTCATCATGCCTTCCGCCGGAAGATCTGGATTTAACTGCGGAATCGAAATTCGATTGAGCCTTCCGCCGGTTGTCTCCGTTAAATTCACCAGAAGTGGGCGGTGGACGCCATGGGCAAAATCGATCCAGCATCGTCCAATGAGTAGCCCGAGTGGGTCCTTGGTTCGGGCGCTCTGCATCGTCGAAACCATCTCGAGATATTCTGCCGACTCATAAATTTTCTTAACAGATGTGGGGTCGGCCATGCCCAAGTACGAACTGTTCGACAGGGTGTCCATCGCCTTCGTCTTCTCCGACATCACGAATGACTCGAACTTGGTGCGTGAAGATCGAAAGAATTCGGAGAGCCCGTCGTAACCCGGCGAGAACGCCGCGACGTACTTCCAATTGCGATCGTACAGGACCATATCAAGGTAAGGGACTTCGCCATTCTCGACAGACACTTCCAGGTGAACGGGCGGTCCTGCGTCACTTCGCATCGGCAGGAACGGGTCTAGAGTCGAGGTACCTTTATCGTTTGCCGAAATGGTCATGTACATGTCTCGCTCGGAGGCGAAGTCGGCCATGGCGGACGTGGCATCGAGATTGATCGAGAGATGACTTCGCAACCCGTTTGAGCAGTAGCGATTTAAGTCGTAGACGAGCCCATCACCGGGAAACATGTTGGCGTCGAGCATGCTCCCCACTCTTTGTTCAAACCGATATTGGGGTCCACGGAAACGAAGCTGTCGACGTTGAGCGGAGGTCCAAATTCCTTCACCCGTACGACGTCGCGAATCGACCAAGTCTTTGCAGTACTTCTCGGCTTCCTTGGCTCCCCACACTTTGTCGGGAATGTTTTTGCGGAGGGTCTCGATCTGCTTCGCGAGGAACGCACGGCGCTGGTCCAGGTTCCACTTCACTTCCTCTTTCTTTTGATCGCTCGTCTGGTCGAGCCACCACCCGTCCGGCTTCTTCTCCCAACCGGCATGGATAACCCGGGCGAGCTGAGATTTCACGGATTCGATCGTCTGATTCTCGAACGAGGCGGCGATGACTTCGTTCTTGAGATAGATCGGGCAACGATAGGTCTCGCCGGTTTGCCGTTCAATTTCCTTGAGGAAGAGTTCGAGGCGCAAGCCCGAGTTCTCAAAACTGATCGTTTTGCCTTGGGCCAAGATTGCAAGCGCGTGCAGGAGCACGGCTTATTGTACGACTACTGCGCACGTTTGGTTTAGTCCCGAAACCACAACTTGATGGTGTCCAAGATAGGTTTCTTGACCGAATCTGGGGCGGTCTTCCAAGTGAAGGTGTGTCGCTCGCCTGGACCTGGCTCCGAAACGGTTTGGGTTACTACTTTGTCTCCGAGATGAACTTCGGCGGTGATCGCCCGCTCTTGCCAGGTCTGGAAAGGTTTGTCCAGGTTCGCGGGCTCCTTGTTTTGGAGGCCCTGATAGATAAAGCCTGCGAAGCGCCCGAGGGGAACTCCAGTTGCGGTCGACTCGGTCGAGGTCGTGAAAACGGGAACCTGAGTCTCATTGGCTCCAATCGTCATGCCTTGGTATCGGTTGGGCAGACAATATGCCGCGCACGCGAAGTCGCCTCGGCTTCTTGGCGACAGTGCATTGAGGTTTCCATTTGCCCACAGTTCCGTCAGGTAAGTGGCCGCCCGTGGCGCCAATTGACTCGGCGTAAATCGGTCACCGCGTATGGCGGCATCGAGCTGATCCGAAGACATGCATCCAAGCAAACAGAATGGGCCGTTGCCTCGGTAGTCATATCCAATCAGGAATGCTTCGTTTGGAATCCCCGACGAGGTGGAGTACGAGTATCGAATGATGTCGTCGATCTGAATTTGCGAATTCAGACTTAGAAACTCCGGCGAATAGACAAGCTTGCTGAACCTCTCGACGAGCGACCGATCCGTTCGCCAAGTACGATTGAGAAGCGGATTGCGTGGACGGCCCAGTGTCCAGCCGCCGTCGTCGATCCGTTCCATCCCAATCTTGAGCCCGGACTGGCCAGGTTTGGGGACGAGGTAATGGGGCCGGAATTGGTAGGCATCCTCCTCGAGACTCACCAAAAGGGGTTGGTGCTTGCTTTTGGCGAAGTCGATCCAACAGAGGCCCTGCCGAAGTCCGAGCGGATCGGCTTTCGTGGCATTGAGCATTCCATCGCGACAAGCGGCGAATTCTGGATCAGCGCGCATTCGGCCATCTTCCTTACGGTCATACCGATTCTCTTCGAGGAGATCGTAATAGTCGAGTCGCTTTTTGGTTGCATTGGAGAGTGGGAAGCTTTCGCCTTCGGCCTCTACCGGGCTGGTGTCAAGGTCGATCGAGAGCCAACAGGAGGAGACATAATTCCATTGCTGATCGTAGATGACCATGCTAAGTTCGGGGATTCCTCGGTCACTGTTTCGAACTTCGACATGGGCTGGCGCCGCCACGGATCCACCCCGTTGGCCCGTCACGGTGCTGTAAATTTGCATCTCGTTCTGGAATAGGCGGAGCGGTTCGTCGATATCGATGGCGAGTGGAAGATGTTGAGCCAAGCCACGTGGACTGTAGTGGAGCAAATCTCGATAAAGCCCTTCGGTGTAGAAGTATTCGGGCCGCAGTTGAGCGGCGATACGCGCCTCGAACCGACCCTCCGGGGTATTCATCATCGCCTTGAAGCGACCAGCCTTGATCGAGGTCGCTCCTTTGCTTTCCGGATTTTGGGCCGCGTTCCAATACTTCTGGAACTCAGCGACGGTCCATTCAGACTTGGGAACATCTTGCTTCAGGGCGTCGATCTGCCACTTGTAAAGCGCCAATCGTTGCTCGGAGTTCCACCGCTTCTCTTCACGCTTTTGCTCGCTGGATTGGTCGAGCCACCATCCATCCGACTTCTTCTCCCAACCGGCATTGAGCACTTTCGCGAGTTGAGTCTTCACAGTTTCCAAGGGTTGATTCTCGAAGGACGCGGCCAGCACTTCATTCTTGAGGACCACCGGGCAGCGATAGGTCTCACCGGTCTGGTGCTCCATTTCCTTGAGGAAAAGTTCGAGGCGAATGCCTGGGTTCTCAATTGTCAGAGTGTTGGCGTGAATCGCCAGCCCCAATAGCACCCCGGTCATGGTTCCATTTTACGACGAGAAAGTTACCAAGGGAATATAGAACTTTGGACAAGCCCAGTAGACCATGCTCCGCCCCTGGGGGAGGTGCCGGCCCGATCATTCCTCAATTTTCGAAAACGTATGATCGGGTCGGCGGAGGGGGTGGTCACAGTGCCGAAATCTGCCGACGCCTACAGGAATAATCCGCCGTCGACCGTCAAGCATTGGCCGGTCACATACGCTGCATCCGACGAAGCCAGGAACAGCACCGCTGGCGAAATATCTTCTGGCTTGCCAAGGCGCCCGGCCGGTGCCTTCTTGATTGCCTCGTCTTTGAACTCGGCGGGCAACGAATCCGTCATGTCGCTCTCAATGAACCCGGGAGCGAGGGCGTTGCACGTGATGCCTCGCGAACCGAATTCCTTCGCCACCGACATCGTGATGCCGAGCATGCCTGCTTTGGATGCGGCGTAGTTCACCTGTCCGGCCGCGCCGTGGAGACCGATGACGCTCGTGATGTTTACGATTCGACCATAGCGAGCTTTCATCATCGGCTTTGCAACCGCACGGATGGTGTTGAACGCACCCTTCAGGTTCACGTCGATCACGCGATCCCAGTCTTCATCCTTCATGCGCAGCATCAAGGTGTCTTTCGTAATTCCAGCGTTGTTAACCAATACACTTGGCGTTCCCATGTCGGCCATGACCGCTTCGATTAAAGCATCGACCGACTCGGACGAACTCACATCGCAGGCGTAGCCTTTGGCTCCGTTTCCAATCTCTTTGGCGGTTGCGCTGGCTCCGCCTTCCGTCGTCGCAACGCAGGCAACTGTCGCCCCTTCGGCGGCAAAGGCGGCGGCGAGAGATTTTCCAATTCCGCGGCTCGCTCCGGTAACGATGACGACTTGATCCTGAAAACGCATTAAAGGAAATGTTACCGTTTCCGCTACCCCCACCGGTTCGCTAGTTTGACTGCGTCCAGCAGGCAAGCCTCCATTGCTCA
>CAMFIS010000143.1 GCA_945952345.1 uncultured Fimbriimonas sp. | reverse complement strand
GACCAACTCGGAACTGGATGGTCTCGACCAAGCATTGCGAGATGCTGCAAATGCCCTGCAAGACGGCGGGTGCCTGGCGGTATTGAGCTACCACAGTGGTGAGGACCGCATCGTGAAGAGCGTATTTGCGGAACTCGCCGAAGAAGGATTTGAACTGGGAGGCAAGAAGCCCTTGGTTCCTACCGAAGCCGAAATCCGACGCAACTCTCGAAGTCGCTCGGCCAAGCTCCGGTCAATTATTAAACGAAAGGACAAGGATAGTCATCATGAACGCATCTATTGCAATTAGAAATCGGGCCCGAACGCATGAGAATTTGCGAGTCAAAGCACGCGCAAAAACCCAGGTCCTGCCCATGCTTGTCCAGGGTGTTGTTGTCTTCACCCTGGTTTTTGTCATCGGCAACTTTGCCTTAACCTTGGTCGGTCAAATCCTGACTGAGGGGCAGCGAACTCAGGTTCGAGCGATGACGAAGCCTCTTGCCTTGGCAAAAGAGGAAGATCGCCTGTTGAAAGCGGCTGCGACTTCGGACCGGTCCCAAGAGTCTCTAGAAGAATGGGCCGACCAACGAGGCTTCCAGCGTAAGTACGCTCCGGTCGTTCGGCCCGAGGGAACTTATGTCGCGGAAAGGTAAGAAGCTTTACTCCATTAACCCGGCCGCCATTGGCATGGCCGGGCTTTTTGGTTTGGCAGGTTTGTCCCAACTAAAGCTCCAAGGCTTCGAGGCGGATCACACGATGGACCTGGCGGATAACGTTCAGAAATACTATGTTGAGAAGATCGATCATGCCAAGCGAGGCGCGATCTTTTGCCGCGATCTGACTCCGATGGCTGTCGACGCGAACGCATACGTTTTGACCATCAACTTTGCTCAGATTCCCAGAGTTCCTGCATTTGCTATCGCCTTGTCCGAGGCAACTGGAATTCCGTCGCATGAATTCAGCGACAAAGATAAAGGAACCCGCACCTGGCCGAATGACCTTTCGCCGGAGCAGAAGGCTAAGGTGATGGGCATCAAGAAGGATTGGAATGCGGACGGAATCTCGGTGGATTCGGCCGAGGATCGAACTTATCCGCTCGGCCAATTTGCCAGTTCGTTGGTGGGATTCCAGCGCATGCAAACGGGTGATGAGGCGAATGCCGTTCGGGCTGGTCTCGAATCGAGCTTGAACAATGTTCTGCATGGCGAAGATGGCCGGCAGCGGGGGCTCCAGGACAACAGTGGCGAGTTCCTACCGATGCGATCGTTTGAACCTGACAAGATTCGCAAGGATGGCGCGCAGGTTGTGACGACGATCGATGCCAATATCCAAACCGCGGCTGCGATCTCGATCAAGAAAGCGGTGACGGATAACAAGGCTGACGATGGCGTTGCGATCGTCGTTTCACCTAAAACGGGCGATATTCTTGCAATGGCGACCTGGCCCGCGCCGGACCCAGAGCAGCCGTCCCGATCGAAATTCGACGGAAAAAATCCCGCCTACAAGGAAATTTTGGAACCAGGATCAACGTTCAAAATCCTGACCTTGGCAAAGGCATACAACGACGGACTGGTGCACGAGGGAGATCATTTCATGTGCAGCGGCACGTATCAGATCAACTCGAAATCGGCGATCCACTGCGATAAAAAACACGGGGCGCACGGACTCGTCGATCCGGAAACGGCCATCGCAAAAAGCTGCAACGTCGCGGCCGCGCAGTGGGCCTTGAAAGTAGGGAATGAGAACTTCCTGAAGTACCTCACGGACCTTGGACTTCGCGAAAAGACCGGAGTGGAATTCTCGGGTGAGATCAAGAACCGAATAGTTCCCGACAAGTGGGCGGCAAAGCTTCAACTCGCAACCTGGGGTTTTGGGCAGTCGATGAACGTGACGCCGATCACTTTGGCGCGCGCATTCTGTACGATCGCGAACGGTGGCTATCAGGCTGAATTGCGACTCATCAAGTCGATCGACGGCGAAGAAATCAAGTCGAAGCCGCTGACCAAGCAAGTCCTTTCGAAGAGAGCGTGCGACTATACGCTTCTTTGTATGCAGCGGGTGATGGAAGCGGGGACTGGTAAGACGCTCCAAATCGCAGGATACGAAATGGGCGGTAAGACGGGAACGGCCCAGAAGATGGGCAAGGGTGAACTTGGCGGCCACGTTTCGAACTTCGTGGGAATGATTCCAGCGAAGGATCCGGAAGCGGTGGTTTTGATTATGGTGAACAATCCCAAGGGCGCGAAGTACTATGGCGCCGAAGTCGCGGGCCCGGTATTTGTGGATGTTGCGCACTCCGTCATCAAGAATCTTCGCATTCCGGCCACCTCCGATATCAGTCAAACTATTCCTAAGACTCCAGAGCAGTAGGATTCAGTGAGGCTCAGCGAACTTTGCGATCAATCGGGCATCCGTAACTTCGTCCGTCATGGCGATGCGGATGTCAGTCGCATCACGATGGACTCTCGAAAGGTCGAGGCGGGCGACCTGTTCGTCGCGATGCCTTCGAGCAACACCGACTCACTCAAGTTCGTTCATGACGCGTTCGCTCGCGGAGCCGTTGGCGCCGTTGTCTTTCGGTCCGAAGCGCTGATTGACTGCAACGGACGTTCGGGTGTGTTCTTGGACGACTACGAGAACAACCTTTGGCGGCTGTGCCGAACACTCTACAACGATCCGTCGACCGCATTTCGGTTGATTGGAATCACTGGAACGAACGGAAAAACGACGACCGCTTGGATCCTACGCGACATGCTATCGGCATTGGGATTGAGGTCCGGCTACATGGGAACGTTGGGATTCCAGGTACCCGGCGTCGCTCGCGAGCTGCCGAATACCACGCCATTCGTGGTCGATCTTTACAACTTAATGGTGGAAGCGCGAGACGCCGGTGTCGAGGCGATGGCAATGGAAGTCTCGTCCCACGCGCTGGTGCAGAAACGAGTTGAGGGATTGTCTTTCGACTGCGGAGTTTTTACCAACCTGACCCAAGATCATCTTGATTTTCACGGCACGTTGGAGGATTACCGCAACGCCAAGTGGCGGCTTTTCGAAGACTTTAAGCCTCCCGTAGGATGCTTCAATGCGGATGACGCAACTGGCGCAGAGTGGGCTAGGGAGTTTGCCGGACGTTCGATAAGCTATTCGGTTCGAGATGGAGCCGATCTCGTTGGCACGCCAAGCAAAGTGACCCTGAATGGCATCGAAATGGAGATGCGATTTGGTTCCGAGGCAGTAATGGTTCGTTCCCGGTTGGCAGGAAGCTACAATGTTTCGAACCTGCTGAGCGCTTGCTCAGCCTTGCTCGGTCTTGGATATTCTCTCGCCGACATAGCCCAGGCCGTTCCCGCAGCAACTTCAGTACCAGGGCGATTCGAGAATATCTTGAACGACCGAGGAGTCGGCGTGTTGGTGGACTATGCGCATACTCCAGACGCGCTAGAGAAACTGCTCGATGCCGCGAGGCCATTGACTTCGGGGCGGATCATTACGGTGTTTGGATGCGGCGGAGACCGGGACGCAACCAAGCGACCTATCATGGCCTCGGTGGCGTCGTTGCGCTCAGATTTGACTGTGATTACATCGGACAATCCCCGGACCGAAGACCCGAAGACGATTCTGAGCGAAGTCGAAGCGGGAATCGTGGCCGGGCATCCGTCCGTCCGTATAGAGGACCGAATTGAGGCGATTCATTATGCGATTCATGAGGCCAAAGCGGGCGACACGGTGGTGATTGCCGGTAAGGGACACGAGGATTACCAGATCATTGGCCGGGAAAAGATTCACATGGACGACCGAGAGATTGCGCGGGAGGCGCTGCGATGAGGCATAGCCTGGCCGATTTGGCGAGGCGTTTCGGGGGACAACTGGCAGGCGACGATATGCCGGTCGCCGGCTTCGCGACGGATAATCGCGAGGTACGGCCCGGAGATCTATTCATTGCCATTAAAGGTGAGCGAGTAGATGGGCACTCATTTGTCCCGTCGGCATTGGCTTCGGGCGCGGTAGCAGTGCTTTGTGAGCGCCCGATTCACGGTCGGTACATCTTGGTGGACGACGTCATACAGGCGTTGGCCCGGATGGCTCGATCGTTCCGCGACGAGTTCAAAGGCCCGGTGATCGGAATCACGGGCAGTGCGGGAAAGACCACGACGAAAGAGTTTACGGCCTCGGCCTGCGGCGCACTTGGTTCGGTTCTCAAGACGCAAGGGAATCGGAATTCGGAATTCACGGGTCCGTTGTTATGGCCGGAGTTAACCGCGGAGACGAAAGTCGTCGTGACCGAGATGGGCATGCGCGGCTTCGGCCAAATTGAACATTTGTCGTCCTTCAACGCACCTACGATTGGCGTGGTGACGAACATAGGATATTCGCACATGGAACTCGTAGGCTCTCGAGAGGGAATTGCCAAAGCGAAAGGCGAGATGCTGGCGGCGTTGCCCGCGGACGGCGTAGCCGTTTTGTTCTCGGAAGACGAGTATCTGGGCAATTTGATCGCAATCGCGGGTGACCGAAAGATTCGGACCTTCGGTTTTGGCGGCAACGCGGATTGTCAGGTGACCGAATACGAAGCTTTGAGTTGGACTTCCTCGTCAGTAGGAGGAGTGTTCGACGGACGTAAATGGTCGCTGACTATGCCAACAGTAGGTCGACATTTGGCATCGAATGTCGCGGCGGCGTTGGTGGCGGCGACGGAAGCCGGAGTGGATTTGGAGTCCGCGTGTCGAGGCATTGAGACTGCCGTTTTGCCCCCGTTAAGGATGGAGATTCGGGACTTCCAGGGCGCGACGCTCGTGATGGATAACTACAACTCCAATCCACCCGCCGTACTGGCGGGGTTGCAAGCATTGGAAGAGGTTCCGTGCGAAGGACGCCGGGTTGCAGTTTTGGGCACGATGCGAGAGCTGGGCGACGAAAGCGAAGAAGGACATCGCAGCATTGGACGGCGATTGTCCAAGTCCAAGATCGACCAGATCTTTGTTTTCGGAGACGAGACGGAGTTCATCGAAGACGAGTATTTGCGTCGCGGAGGGGATTCTGGTCGCTTCGAGCGGCTGACATCACTCGATGAATTGCGATCGAAACTGGCATGGACCAAACAAGGAGACACGATTTTGGTGAAGGGAAGCAGGGCATTGGAAATGGAGAAGGCATTTTGAATCTGAGCGGCTGGCCGATCTCGGCCGAGAGTTGGAAGGCGTGCGGGCTTGGATTCGCAATCAGTGCCGTCCTGTCTTTCCCAATCATGGCGCTGCTGAAGGCGATGAAATCGCGGCAGACGGTGTCGCAGCATGCGCCAGAAGGGCACCAGAAGAAGCAGGGAACCCCGACGATGGGCGGACTCATCATCCTGGCCGGATTCTTTGGTGCGCTACCGTTCATCTCCAAAGCGGTTGTGTTTGAGCCGTCAGGCGGGACGGTGTCCATGATGCCCTTGGCGCTCCTGATGGCGCTCTTCGCGCTGATCGGATTCGTCGACGACTACCTTGTCCCGCGCTTGATGCCTGGCAAACGAGGCTTAGGATGGAAGCAAAAGATCCTGATGCAGTTGGTGTGCGCAATCGTTCCGCTTTATTTGGGCGGCTACACCGACCCAGTGACGTTGGGATACGGAACTTTTTTGATCTTGTTCTTTGCTAACGCATACAACTTCAGCGACGGTTTGGACTGGCTCTCAGGGACGATCTTGTTTGGCATGCTGCTGGGGATGATCGGCTTGACGGCAAACGACATTGCCTTGCCAATCGAAAGGTCGTATTGTGTCACTCCAATCTTCGCTTTGCTTGGGGCATTGATTCCATTTTTGGCATGGAATAAGCCGAAGGCGAAGGTGTTTATGGGTGATGTCGGGTCGTTGCCGATTGGAGCCTTTCTCGGTGGGTATTGGTTTTTGCAGAAGTACGATATCCAAGCGATGACAGCGAATCCGATGCATGCTTTGGTTCAGCCGGGCACGCTGTACGTCGCTTTGGGAATCTGGTCGGTGATGATGATCGTGGAGCTGGTTCCGGTTCCGATTCAGATCGCATCCGTGAAGTTGTTTAAGCGAAAGGTGTTTCCGTACACGCCGGTGCACCATGCGTTCGAGAAGGCAGGCTGGCCGGAGTTTCGGGTGGTGATGTTGTTCGCCGGGTGCCAGTTGGTCTTGTCGGCGCTGGCGGTGTTCTGGGTCCTTAAGATGCGGTGAAAGCGGAAGTTTGTCTGGTCTCCATAACGAATGCTAATTGGATTTCGTTTGCCGTCTATCGACGGGGTCGCTCAGCCTGGAATGCTTGTTTCTTTGCTGCGTTCGCCGCTCCTAGGACTTTGGCGGGTTCGGCTTTATCCAGGAGTCTTCGCTCATGCTTCGCTACGACACCCTGGCTACGGGCTATGACCCTCCGGGTCAGAATGTCTCGGAAGTCACCACATGCCATTCGAGACCTAGTACAAACTGATCATCGAGGAGTTAGGCCCGATCCGTAGGATCGCAGCTTGTAGCCAGGGTGTCGAAGACCCCTGGAAAGGCGCAATGAATGTACGACCCCGGAGCGGGTCGCAGATTAAACTAGTAGAAGGTTCGAAGTTATGTCGGTAGCGATCTTTGGTTTAGGGAGGAGTGGGCTCGCGATTGCCACCGCGTTACAGCAGATGGGCAAGCAAGCTGTGGTGTACGACGAAACGCCTCGCGAAAGGATTGCCAAGCCAGAATTGATCCAAGAAGCCGAGGCGGTTGGCGCCAAACTGGTGCTTGGCGAAGCGTTCCCGATGTCCCTGAAAGTGGAGTACGTGGTCGTGAATCCAGCCATCGACCATCGACACCCATCACTCCTCGCCCTTTCTCAAGAGGGAACCGAGATCATCAGCGAAATCGAGTTCGCCTATCGAATCTCGAAAGCCCCCATCATTGCGATCACGGGAACCAACGGAAAGAGTACGACGGTGGCAATGACGACCATGGCTCTGCAGGCGATGGGATTCGACGCCGTGCTGTGCGGAAACATCTTTGGTTCGGGGCTTCCCGAGCAGCCGCTGACGATGGCAGCGTTGAATTCGACCAAGGATCAGGTTCTCGTTGCCGAGGTTTCTTCGTTCCAACTCGAGTGGGTCAGCAAGTTTCGACCAAAAGCCGCGGCGATTACGTCGCTATCGCCTGACCATCAGGACCGATACAACTCGTACGACCATTACGTCGATACCAAATTCAACATCTTCCGAGGCCAAAAAGGAGTCGACCTCGCGGCGGTCACGAGCAAAGATCCGATCGACCCAAAGGCGACCGTGAAGCGAGTGCTGCCATTTGGGTCCAGTTACGCGCCTGCGTTTGTCGATGACGTTAAGATCGCACTGGAGTACTTTTCAGTGCCGAGATCGGAATTCAAAGTCCTTGGCAAGCACAACCATATGAACATCGCGATTGCGATGACGCTGGCAAGTCACTTCGTCAAGCGGGACAAATTGCCCCTTGCGATCGAGGCACTAAAGGAGTTTAAGGGTCTTAGCCACCGAATGGAGTTCGTGGAAGAGAAGCGGGGAATTCGGTTCATTAACAACTCGATGTGCACCAATCCGGCGGCAGTGAAAGCGTCGCTTGAATCCATCGAAACTCCCATTCATGTCCTCATCGGCGGTGTCAACAAAGATCTCTCATTCGAGGGCCTGAAGGACTTCTTCGCAAATCGTTCGGGAAGCGTACAGATTTTTGGGCGGGATGCCCAACAAATTAACCAAGAACTGGGTGGAAATTACCAGGTTTGGAGTACGATGAAAGAGGCGTTCGACGCCGCAACGCAAGTAGCCAAGGAAGGTGAAATCGTCATGCTCGCACCGGGATGTGCAAGCATGGATCAATTCCGAGACTTCCGGCACCGTGGCGACGTCTTTCGTACATACGTCACGGATTGGACGGGATGAAAAGCGAACGGATTCGGAATCAAGCAGACACCACTCTCTTTTGGCTCGCGCTGGCAACCAGCGTCCTGGGCTTGGTGTTCATTTTAGATGCTGGCTACGTGCAGAGTAGTCGCATCGGCCAAGGTCCGATCCCCCGCCCGTTCGTCACCCAAGTGTTCATGCTCTTTGCGAGCCTGGTCGCTTTCGCCGTCGTCCGACGGTCGAACCCACAAAAGCTTCAGAAGAAAGCGCTGATCTGGATGGGTGTCGCCTTCATTGGCCTTGTCCTGGTCGAGGTCATCGGTACCGCGCAGAATGGTGCGAAACGGTGGCTCGGCTACGGCCCCTTCGTCTTGCAGCCGGCCGAATTCATGAAGGTGGCCGCAATTTTGTACCTGTCGTACGTGCTTGCGAAAAAGAAACCGTGGCAGGCAACCTGGGAGAAGCGCAATCGGGAGAAGGGCTGGGTTCACCAAGTCCTTGTTCCCAAGATCGAGCGGTTATGGCCAGCGTTTGTGATTCTCATCGCGATCGGATTTATCGAGCACGAGAAAGATCTCGGAACCGCGTGTGTAGTTTTGGCTACTTCGGTCGCCCTCTTCCTGTCCGCGCCCATCACCTGGAAATCAGTGGTGACCGTCGGGGCAGTTTTGGCGGTGGGACTTGGCGTTTTCGTTATCAAAGAGCCGTACCGAGTTCAGCGATTCCTAACCCACAAGGATCGTTGGCAGCGGGAATACATCAATAACGAAACCTACCAAACCACCCAAAGCGAGCTTGCGATGGCGAGCGGAAAGTTGGTCGGAGTTGGCTTCGCCAAGGGGCGGGCCAAGTATATGATTCCCGCCACCACCAGCGACTTCATCATGGCAACCGTGGCGGAAGAGTGTGGCATTTGGGGACCAGGGATCTGCCTTGCCTTGGTTGGCGGAATTTGCTTCAAGCTGGTGACCTTGGCGCGAAACCAAAAGGATCGATTCAAATCCCTCTTCCTGTCTGGAACCGCGTGGTGGTTGGCCATCCAGGCCTGCACGAACCTCATGATGGCGAACGCGACCTTGCCCGCAATCGGCATTCCGTTCCCGTTCATTTCTGCGGGTGGATCGAGTCTTATCGCGCTTTGGGTCGCCATCGGACTTTGCGACCGAATGTCAGTTGTGACTGAGCCAAGCGAGGAGGTGGCGGTTGAGAGTCATCATAACCGGTGGCGGAACCGGCGGACACGTCTATCCCGCACTTGAGATCTGCTCGATCGCACAAGAAGAAGCTGATCTCGTCTACTTCGGTTCGCACCGAGGGATGGAGGGAGCGGCCTGTGAGCAACGCGGGATTCTTTTCAAGGGATTCGATTCCGTTCCTGTCTACAGCTACAAGTCGCTTGAGGGCGTGAAGGCGCTCGCGAAGTTGATGAAGGCTTCGTTGGAGGCCAAGAAGGTGATGGCGGTCATGAAGCCGGGGGTCGTATTCTCGACCGGCGGGTACAGCTCTGCGCCGGTTATGCGTGCCGCGAAAAGCTTGGGGATTCCCCTCGCGATCCACGCTTGCGATACCATTCCTGGCCGTTCGCTTCGAATGTTTGCTGGCTACGCCAAAGTCGTTACCGCCACCTTCCGTGCGACCGAGTCGATCCTGGGTAGGGAAGTAATCCGAACGGGGCATCCCATTCGAAGGGAGCTGCGAGATGCGGTGCGAGGTCGGGAGGAAGAACGTGATCTCGTGTTGGTTCTGGGCGGCTCGGGCGGAGCAAAGTATCTCAACGAAATGGTTCCCAGAGCAGCAAGGATGGTACCAGGAATTCGTGTGCTTCACTCGGCGGGAAAGGCGCAATATGACTCAGCCAAGGGTTCGATTCTCGGGCTCGAAGATCGGTACGACTTACGGCCCTACCTTGAGGCCGAAGCGATGGCGGCAGCCTACCGAACTGGTGCGCTGGCGATTGCGAGGAGTGGAAGTACCGTCAGCGAGTTTGCGATGGCAAGGATTCCCTCGATCTTGGTTCCATTGCCGACTTCGGCTGATGATCATCAGCGAAGAAATGCGGTCGAATTCGAACAAATGGGTGCCGCAACGCTGGCAGAGCAGGACAAAACGACGGCAGAGAGTTTGGCCGAACAAATCAATCTTTGGCTGAATGACCAAAGCAGAAGGGACAAGGCGGCCCAGGCTCTGTCAGAATGGGATGTACCGGACGCAACATTGCGAATTTGGTCGGCGGTGAAGTTGGCTGCCAGCCAATAGGGTCGGGAT
>CAMFIS010000142.1 GCA_945952345.1 uncultured Fimbriimonas sp. | reverse complement strand
GGTCTCGTGGGCTCGGAGATGTGTATAAGAGACAGGATAAGCCCAATCTATACACTGCCTCCGTCTTTCTAGCCGAGAAGACCAAACAATCTTCAGCGGAAGTTGGCGATGAATACCAAACCAGCATCGGCTTCCGCGATGTGAAGTGGGGCCCGAACAAGGGATTAACCATCAACGGCAAGTACGTCAAAATTCAGGGCACGTGCAACCATCAAGACGCGGCCGGAGTTGGCGTCGCTCTTCCCGACCGACTCACGTACTGGCGAATCGAGCAACTGAAGAAGATGGGCTGCAACGCCTACCGAACAAGTCACAACCCGCCCACGCCCGAGCTGCTAGACGCCTGCGACAAACTCGGAATGATCGTGCTTGACGAGACGAGGGCGTTTGGCGACTCTGAGCAAGCAAGGGATCAGCTTACAAGACTGATTAGGCGAGATCGAAATCATCCATCGGTGATCTTCTGGTCGATTGGCAATGAGGAGTTCGCACTTAACGGCAGCGAGGAAGGCGAAAGGATGGGCAAATCAGCAACCGCACTTTGCCATGAACTCGACCCAACCCGGCCCACAACTTACGCCGGCAACAATGGCGGCGAATATCGGGGCATCAATGCGAGCGTCGATATCCGAGGATTTAATTACGGCCTAGGCGCGGCGGACAAGTATCACCAAGATCATCCCACGCAGCCGGTGCACGGCAGCGAGACGGCCTCAACGACGACCACCAGGGGAACCTACAAGGACGATTTTCCCAATGGCCGCGTAAGCGCGTACGACGGGCAGAAGGTCGGCTGGGGATCGGGAGCTGAGCAGTGGTGGTCCTATGCTGCCAGTCGCGAATGGTTTATGGGAGGCTTTGTCTGGACCGGATTCGACTATCGAGGCGAACCAACTCCTACCGGATGGCCCACGATCAACAGCCACTTCGGAATCATGGACACGTGCGGCTTCCCGAAGGACATCTACTACTACTACCAAGCGTGGTGGACGAATAAGCCCGTGATGCACATCATGCCGCACTGGAACTGGAAGGGTGACGAAGGCAAGGAGAAAGATGTTTGGGTGTACAGCAACGCCGACGAGGTCGAGCTCAGCCTGAATGGCAAGAGCCTTGGCCGTAAGAAGATGCCGTTCACGGGGCACCTAGAATGGAAAGTTGCCTACGAACCAGGAAAGTTGGAAGCAGTTGGTTACAAGGGTGGACAGCAATATGCCAAGGAAGTGGTTGCAACGACGGGGGACGTGGCCGGTGTTCGCATCGACGCGGACCGGAATTCGATTGTCGGCGACGGTAAAGATGTGGCTGTGCTGAATTTCATTGGCGTGGATCGAGGAGGGCTTCCCGTTCCTACCGGAAACACCAAGCTCCATTTTGAGATCGAAGGACCTGGAAAGCTCATCGGAGTCGGCAATGGCGACCCCACTTGCCTCGAACCAGACACTTACGCTCCAACCTCGTTCTCGCAAGATCTCTCGACCAGATGGCAAATGAAGAAGGGAGTGACTCTGGACGAAGCCAAACAGATTGCCAGTTCAGGAACACCGGCAAGCGGAATGCAAGACACCGACGTGTGGCGAAACCAGGGCATGGCGCCGAACTCGAATGCCGTGTTCATCAAGAAGTTCGAAGTCGACGATCCATCCAAATGGAAGTTCCTCGACATCGGAGCGATCGACGACGATGGTTGGATCTATGTCAACGGAAACCTGATCCGCATGACGAACGTGTGGGACGAGACGTACCAATTCGAAACGGCATCGCTGCTGAAAAAGGGAACCAACGTCATTGGTGTCGTTTGCCATAACAACGGCGGCGATGGCGGGTTCAGCAAGGGTGTCACGCTCAGTGGACAGAGTCTTCCGGCCGCATGGAGCCGCAGCCTTTTCAACGGTTATGCCCAGGCAATCGTTCAATCGACCGGAAAGGGAACCATCCACTTGAAAGTGACCTGGGAAGGCGGTTCGACAAGCATCAATATTGAGTCCCGTTAACCCTTGTATTTCCACCTGAAATAGAAGATACTCTTGCCATGAATCTCTCGCGACGAGAAGTTCTGGCAGGAGCGTCTTCCATGGCGCTGGCAGGAATGGTAATGGGACAAAACGATCCGAAAAAGCGACCCGTCATTGGCACCGGTGAGCATGTTTACGAGGTGTATCACGACTGGATTCAGCCTCCGATGAACCTAAAATGGGGCGATACCCACGGCGTCACCACGGATGCGAAGGGCCACATCTACATCGCCCATACGGTTGGCGATGGAAGTGTGAGCAAAGACGCCATTTGCGTTTACGACCAGAAGGGCCAGTTCATCAAGTCGTTCGGATCGGAGTTCGCCGGTGGTGGCCACGGTCTGGACCTTCGTAAGGAGGGATCAGAAGAGTTTCTGTACATCTGTGATGTCAACCGAAAGGTCGTCGCGAAGACGGATCTGAATGGGCGTTTGCTGTGGGAATTCGCAGCTCCGAAAGAGTCGGGCAAGTATCCCGACGGCAAAGGCTGGAATCCGACCAACGTCGCGTTTATTCCAGGCGGAGACTTCTTTGTTGGCGATGGCTACGGCTCGAGCTACATCCATCGCTACAGCGCGGACGGCAAGTACATCAAGACGGTGATTGGTCCAGGTTCGGAGAAAGGCCAAGTTTCCTGCCCCCACGGCTTGTGGGTCGATGAGCGAGACAAAGCGAATCCCAAGCTTTTGGTCGCCGACCGGTCGAACAATCGACTGCAGTACTTCACGCTGGATGGCCAGCACATCAGCTTCGTGAAGGATCCGGTGCGGCAGCCATGCCACATCCACTTCAACCACGACCTCATGCTGATTCCGGATCTCGCATCGCGGGTGACGATTCTGGACAAGAACGATCAGCCGGTGGCGCAGCTTGGCGATGGTAAAGCCGACGGTGAGCTTCGTGGCCAGCCGACGTCCAAATTTACGCCTGGACACTTTGTGCATCCCCACGGCGCGGCGTGGATCAATAAGCGCGACATTCTGGTTGTGGAGTGGGTCCCGCAGGGTCGAATCACGCTGTTGAAGCGAGTTTAATAATCAGCCAGCAGTTGGCAGTTTGCAGTTGGCAGTTCTCCAAATGTATCTGCCAACTGCCGACTGAGAGCTCAAAACTAAAAACTAAAAAGGACCCCATCCAGTTGGACGGGGCCCCTCAGTTTCGGTCAGAAAGGCTTACTTGCCGGTGTAAGGCTTGGTGGGCTTGGTTGCCTTGCCCATTGCGTTGGCCGCGACGCCTGCTTTCTTAGCTTCTTTCGCGTTGTCAAATCCCTTGAACGAAAGTTTGTGCGCTCCGTAGAACATGCCCCGGAAGCCGCGAGGTCCGCCGCCCTTGTCGACGGAGTGGCAGTAGTTACAGGTTTTGCCTTCTTTCTTAGCGAATTCTGGCTTCGCTTCGGCGGACAGGGAAAGCGCCAGCGCGGCGGCAACGCAGGAAATGGTCAGGATGCTCTTTACGTGAGTGCCCATAGATGGAGAGTATTTTAACCCAAACATTAGCAAAAATGATGATTGGTTTCAAAAATATCGATTTCATCATAATTGCGTGGACGAAAGCCCGAGCGAGGTGGAACAAGCCATCCAAGCATGAGTGCACTTCCGAATCGGCAACTTCCCGTTTCGCAACCAGAAACGGAAGTCATCTATGTTGTTGTCCCCACGACCATCGATCTCCAGCCGGTCTTGCCCAGACCGTACTCGCTTGTCGAGCGAGTGTCGCTCATGCTTTACAACTTTCAGATTGGCAGCCAAGCCGCGCGTGATAAGGGGTTGGCTCTCGCCTTCGCCTTCTTCCTAACCCTGGTCATTGGGCTGTGGGCTTACAATGTGAAGTCCGCATTTGGCATCGACATCTTCCCGCACCAGCACATCGAGAACTTTGGACCGTTCCCTGGTTGGCAACGGTAGAGCCTAGTTCTTGGGCGCTTCGTTGGCAACGACGAGGATATCGACCGTCTTCAACGCCTTCGCAAGTTCCAGCATCAGAGATCCCTTAAGGAATTCCTGAATCTTGGTGCGCTCGCTGTGGCCCAAGATGATCTGTGTTACGTTGTTGTCTTGAACGTACTTGATGATCGACTCGCTGGGTTCACCCTGCAATGTGACCGTCGGGATTCCAAGGCGGTCGCAAAGTTTGAAGTCGTCTTCGAGAATCTTCTTAGAAGTGTCCGGAAGTTTGGCTTCCTCGACATAAACCGCTTTGACCTCGCCTTGCATTTTCTGTGCAATGCGCCAGCCCCGGCGGATGAGGCGAAGGGAAGACTTCGTTGGCGAGATACAAATGAGGATCCGGTCGTTGGTCTGCCACGGCCGAGAGATGCGTTTCTCTTTTCGCCAGGCAATCAGGTCTTCGTCTACGCGGTGAGCGATTTCGCGCATCGCGATCTCGCGCATGGCGTTGAGAACTTCCTCGCTGAAATAGGTATCGAGCGCGGGTTGGATTTCCGATTCAGGAACAATCTCACCCCGCTTCACTCGGTTGCGCAGAGCCTGCGGCGTGAGGTCGACAAGTTCGACTTCTTCGGCCTGATGGAATATGCGATCCGGAACGGTGTCCACGACGGACTTCCCCGAGATTTCTTGAACGTCATCCTTCAGGCTCTCGAGCGTCTCAACGTTCATGGTGGCAATGACATTGATGCCGTTTTGCAGAAGCTCTTCGGCATCCTGCCATCGGAATGCATGGGCGGAACCCGGCACGTTCGTATGGCCCAGATTGTCGATCAGGACCGTATTCGGATGGCGTTCCAGGATGGCGGGGATATTGATCTCTCGCCCACTCTTGCCTCCGTATTCGAACGAAAGCGGCGGAACGGCATCCAGTCCAGAACTAAGGTCGGCATTAACGATGAGCCGGTCATGATCCGAAATGATGGCGATGACGCAATCCTCACCGCGAGCCTTACGCCGTCGAGCCTCTTCGACCATGACTTTGGCTTTGCCCACACCGGGGGCATAGCCGAGAAAAATCTTAAGTTTGCCGGGCATAGTTAGGGGGCCACCGCAACACTGACCATGGAATCGATCCATCGCTGGATATCCTTCGTCAGGTTTTCAATTTTGATCCGGGACGTGAGCGGAACACCGCCATTTTCTTTCAGTTCATTCGCCACGGTTTCTTCGCAGATTGCCTCGAAGAATCGGTTGCCACAAGGCACTTCATCGCTGTCGATGTAAGCGCGAATGAGTTCTTGCACATAGGCTGGAAGGGAAACGGTGATGGTGCGAATGCCAGTTGGAGTCGTAACTTCGAACTTGCATGTGAGGTCTCCAAACTGCTCGTCGTACTCCTTTTCCTTCAATTCGAAAGAAGTACCGTTCAGACTATGTCGGCTGAATTCTCGACACACGGCCGTAACTGGCGTCTGCTTTCGATCACGCTCAACAGCGGATCGAACAGCATTCCGCAGGGCATCGGGAGTGAAAGGTTTGCGGAGAAAGTCGATGGCACCTTTATTTAGGGCTTCGAGTGCAGTATCGATACCACCGTAACCCGAAATTAGGAGCACCTTGGCCGACGGGTCTCGGCGAAGGATTTCCCCCTCGAGTTCGATGCCGTTCATTTCAGGCATCTTGAAGTCGGTGATGACCAGGTCGAAGTTGGCGCCATTGCCGTAAATGTCGAGTGCGTTCTTCGGTGATTCCGAGGTTGTGACAGAGTATCCGGCGTTAGCCAGGACAATTTCCATCATTTTAAGAATGCATGATTCGTCGTCGATGACGAGAATTTTGGAGCTCAAATATCCTCCGTGCTACATCCACACATTTTTTGACTGCTAGCTCTCATTACGCCAGACCGGTGCAAACCGTTGTGGGTTCCAAATGGTAATTATGGTTGATACGAACCGGTATATGCATGGCTGAGCTTTCAAAAGTTTTCGAAAGTCAGGAAATTTAGCTGGCATTACGGATGGTGTCGTACGTAATGTGGACCCATCTACGTGGGCCGCAAAAGGATACACTGACACTATGCGCGCGATTCGAATTGTCGTCCTTGTGAGTACCTGCATCCTGACTCTCACGGGTCTATCGATGATGTACATGGCATCGATTCGCGGCAAGTATGTCCCTGGGGTTGGAATTATCGACGCCTCACGAGACCCTTCCACACAGCCCCGACACCCGGTTACCGCCGAGATGGAAGCAGGGGTGACGAAGCTTGATCGAAAAGTTGGAAAGTTCTTCCGCCTGCCCGACACGACGGGCAAGCAAACGCTGATCGGTGGACAGGGTCCGAAGCCGCAGTTCCTTTATTTCGTCAAGAAAGGCTGCCCGTGCAGTTTTGACGCCGAGCCGTTGCTGCAATCGCTCTATAAACATTTCGGTGGCCGAGTCGACTTCATCTCTGTGACCGATGCCAGTCCGGCCGATGCTTTGAAGTGGGTGAGCGACCTGAAGGTTCCTTACCCCGTTGTTTCCGATCCGAAGTTGGAGACGATGGAAGCTTATCAGGCACCGGCGTCTACATATTCGACGCTCCTCGACAAGAATGGGTTGATCGTCAAGCGTTGGGCTGGTTACTCGAAGGAATATCTCGTGGAGATGAACACGGAGATGGCAAAGGCGCTTGGCGAGGAAGTGAAGCCATTCGACACTCAGTACGCGCCGTTGACTCGAACGAGTGGTTGTACCTTTGAGGGATACAAGGAGCAGCTTTAGAGCGAAGAAGCGGCTGGGCCAGCGAAAGAAGCTAGGAAAAGAATTGGCCCGGACGAAGGGATTCGAACCCCCAACCCTCAGTTCCGAAGACTGATGCTCTATCCGTTGAGCTACGTCCGGGTGAGTTAGAAAATATACCACAATTCCAGGCTTCAGTAATCAGGGCTTGAGGATTCAGTTTGGCCGGTCGAAATACCGGAGATTTCCCCATGCGCCTAAAGAACCTGGTGAGATTTCCGATATCCAATGTACGAGAGGAAATTGGAAATGCAGACGCTTTTGAATCCCATTCTAGGACTCGACAACGAGTTTCCGGATAGCGTTTATGTGCTGCATCACGTCTCGAGCAAGCGATACGGTTGTTACTGCCATCAGAACGTTCACGGCCTGGCTTGCTTTAGCACGGAAGGCGGCGCAGCGAAGTTTGGTCAGTTCATCGACCTAGACGGACTTCAGATCATGGAGCTATCGTTCGACGAAGCCCGCGAAGTGGCAAAGGATCGCCCGATGCCGGTCACAGCGGTCATGCTCCTGGATAATATGAGCGACCCGAAGATTCACTTCATTCGCTGAAAACTCCGTCGTAAACTCCGTTGAAACCCCACGATCCAGATTGGATGGTGGGGTTTTGTGTTATTGAGCGCGGTTTGCATAAATATGCATGAGTATGCAATACTTGTGCATATGAACGCGATGGAGCCCAAGGCCAAGGTCCAACGTCAGGCTAGTCTGCGCAAGCTATTGGCCGAGAACCGGATTCTGAGTCAGGACGATGTACTCAGTCGAATGGATGCTTTAGGCTTCCACGTTACACAGTCCTCGATTTCTCGAGACTTCAAAGAGCTCGGAGTCGCGAAGATCGACGGGCGATACATGGTTCCTCCCGCCAACATGGGCTTTTCCTTGGGCCGTTTTGTGGTTGGGTTGCAGGCCGCGGGAGATAACCTGTGCGTTGTGAAGACGCAAAGTGGATGGTCCGTTGCGGTGGCCGATGCCCTCGACCATGAGGAGATTCCAGGCGTGGTTGGTACAGTGGCAGGGGAGAACACGATTCTGATAGCGACAACCGGAGCCGAAGTTCGACCGCGACTGCAGGAGTTTTTGAATATTTTATGAAGCGCGTCTTGGTGGATAAGATCGGATCGGCGTCGAAGAACGTCCCACTTCGCAACGAGATTCGAGTCTCGGAAGAGATCATCGCGAAGGAAGGCTATCTCGTTGCTGGTCGGATCATCGGACAGAAGACGAGTTACAACACTTTGGAAGGGTGCGATGGGCGCATGATCGCCTTGCATGATGGCGATATCATCGTTGGCGTGCTGGGACATCGAAACGCTTTGCACGGATACTCGGGCATGGTTCCGGATTCCGTCAAGGTTGGCGACGTCCTTAATGTGCTGAACCTCGGCGGAGTTATTGGCAAATGCACGTCAGCGAATCCCGCCATTGGGCAACCGTTTCAGATTGAAATCTTGGGATCCGTGCTGGTGTTTCCCGAACTTTCTCAACGCAAAGGAATTCAAGCGCATATTGGCATGAACTCTTTGTCACCAGCGGGTGAGTTGGAAGACGCGAAGTCGACGCCGATCATCCTCATTGCTGGCACTTGCATGAACTCGGGCAAGACCTTTGCGGCGTGCGAGATCATCCGTCATTTGCATACGAAGGGTCTCGTGGTTGGTGGATGCAAACTCAGCGGTGTCTCGCTGCAACGCGACACGCTGAACATGATGGACCACGGCGCGAATTATACGGCCTCGTTTAACGACGCGGGCATCGTTACGACCTCCGAAGAGACTTCTCGACAAGGCGCTCGAAAGATTCTGCAGCACCTTCTCGCGACGGATGCTCAGGTCATCATCGCTGAGCTTGGCGACGGTGTGATGGGTACGTATGGCGTGCAAGATATTTTTCGCGACAAGGCAATCCTGGCTCGAACCAAAGCCGTCGTTTTGTGTGCCAACGACCCAGTCGGCGCTTGGGGAGGCAAAGAGTTTCTGAAGGACCAGTTTGGTGTGGAGATCGACGTGGTTAGCGGTCCGGTGACCGACCACGAGACTGGTGCCGCGTTTGTGAAGCAGACGGTCGGCGTTCCTGGTTTGAACGCGCGGACTCAGAGTAAAGAATTGGCCGACTTCTTGGCGAAGAAGGTGGGCATTTGAGTTTACGCATCGGCATCTTGGGAGCGACAGGGTTTGGAGGCGGTGAACTGCTGCGATTACTTTCCATGCATCCGGCGGCGGAAGTCGTCTCGGTCACGTCGCGTTCGGCTGCTGGTCAACCCGTAGGTTCGGTTCATCCTCATTTGGAAAAGGTTTGGGATGTTAAGTTTGAGGAAACGATCTCGAAGGAGGTCGACCTGGTGTTCTCCTCGCTTCCTCATGGGGAAAGCGGAGCCGCAATTGAGTCAGTTCTAACTGCTACGCCTGGTGTCTCCGTGATCGATCTGAGTGGTGACCTCAGGCTTAAAGATTTAGATTCGCATCGCAAGCATTATTCACACTCGCCAGATTTGGCCACTCTCCGTTCGTCGGCAGTATACGGCTTGAGTGAACTCAATGGGGAAGCAATTAAGGATGCGTCCTTAGTTGCAAATCCAGGCTGTCTGGCTACGGCGATGATTTTGTCGCTGTTGCCCTTCGCCGGATTGCCTTTGCGATCTGTGCATATTCATGGGGCAACAGGCTCGTCCGGCTCAGGTAAAGAACCGAAAGCATCGACGCACCATCCGGTTCGCCACGCGAATTTCTTGGCTTACAAAGTATTGGAGCACCAACATGTTCCGGAAGTTCTGGAGTGCCTCCAGGCTGCCTCGGTGAAAGTCGATGACCTTCCATTCGTCGCCCACAGCCTTCCCGTCAGTCGTGGAATTCTCAACACTGCGTTTGTCGAACTGGAGCGACCGATGGTGCAGAGCGAGGTCGAGGCACTATTTGCCGGTGTGTACCAGGACAAGCCGTTTGTAAGGTTGAAAGGCTCGAAGCCAGCCGAGATCGAAAATGTAGTGGGTTCGAACTTCTGCGACATCTCCGTGGTGGCGAAAGGTACTCAGGTGGTGGTTCATTCTGCCATCGACAATTTGGTGAAAGGAATGGCGGGTCAGGCAATCCAAAATATGAACTTGATGTTTGGTTTACCAGAAACCGCAGGACTCTGGACAGGAGGTTGGAGACCGGTATGAGCCAGCATCTTCTGGATACTTTTGAGAAGCTGCCATTCCGGGTCGAACGCGGTTCGGGCGTACACGTTTACGACGAGCATGGAACCGAGTACCTCGACCTGTACGGTGGGCATGCAGTTTCGCTGCTAGGCCATTGTCCGAGCGTGATCATCGATGCCATTCGTGAGCAGGCCCAAAAGCTGTTCTTCTACTCGAATATCGCAGATTCCTCGATTCGAAACGAGGCGGCAGATGCGCTGGCGAAGATCGTTCCTGTGGGGTTGCGTAACTTCTTC
>CAMFIS010000141.1 GCA_945952345.1 uncultured Fimbriimonas sp. | reverse complement strand
AATCCGAACAGCCAAGTTAGTCGATTTTGAAGACCGGGCTCTTGTACCGCGTTCCAATCCATTCGAACTGAATGGAAATGTGGCGCGGTAGCTTCAATTCAAACCGTCCGGTTTCGTTATCCCAGTCAGCGTCGTATCCTCCGCCTTGCCCCATAAAGTCGCCAGTGCCCGAGAATTTGTCTCCTTCGGCATCCCAGCGCCCTAATTCAGCCTTATTCTTGGAGTCGATCATGCGGAGCGTTCGCTTGACGAGTTGTTGGTGCTTGGCGTAGCCATTCTTGATATGGAGACTGACGACCTCGGTGTCCGCTCGACGCTGGATCCATGCGGCGAACTGCTCTCGGCGTCCGAGTCCAGGCGCATCCCACTGGAATTCAGGTGGAATCCGCCAGTCGGGTAGAGATCGCCCGTCGCTTCGAGTGTAGGATTGTGTGTCTGGATTCCATGCGGGATGGCTTTCGAGAAAGGCACGGTGATAATTCTCGAGTTCGGACACTTTGGGTTTGTCGACTCGGAGGTCGACGGGCTGGACTGCGCCCCGAGTCAGCAACAAAACTTTGAGCAGCCTTTCCTCTATATCCTTCTTGGGTACGTCGCGAAGGCCCTCAAAAGGGTCAACTGCAGGACGAATCAGAGAGTCACGCATCTTGCCTTTCCACAAATTCAACTGCGGATACCCGCTGAATTCGAGCGAATTCATGACTCGTGGCGGGTATTCGTTGGAATTCGGCATGAAGAGCATGTCGAGAAAATCACGGTACTGCCATTGTGAGCCGGTGAAATGGCGAATCACCTCGTATTGGTCGAGGACATATCGGGCCTTTTCTTCGCCGAGCAGGATGAGTTTGTTGGCTTGCCGAACCGTCCAGAGAGGATCGTCATCGAGCCACGACGGGACAGAGGCAGCGAGAGACCCGATGAGGGATCTCAGTTGACCTTCGGGAACAATTTGATCGCGGGGTTCACGAGGAAACTCGGCGAGATCGTAGACTCCGTCGTTTCGAAACTCGACCCACCCAAGGGTAGCAATTCCCGAAGCTTTATCCACCCCATAGTCGTACCGGTCTTCGCATAGTGGGTTGCTGAAGTGACAAATCCTATCGGGCTTGCCAAGCTTCTGTAGAACCGATTCCTTGGATTCTTTGACTCTAATCGTTCGACCGATGGCCTGGAATTCGGCTCTCGTCGCCATCGGGAATTCTCCGAAATGGATTACGAATCCAACCATTGCCGCGAGTGCTACCATCCCTCTCCCTCTCAACGAATCAGACGTTCTGGCTCAATACAGGTTGCATTGAATCTGCTCTTTGTCCTCCTGTCATGGATTTTGTCATGCTAGTAGCGGAGGCCACTACCATTGCGTTATGCTATTCGCATGGCATCCCTGCGGGCGTCCGAAGCATTGGTTGGTTTTGGGTTTACGAATCTCGAATCGGAGATTTATGCGTTCCTTTTACAGGAGCATCCCGCAACCGGTTATCGTGTCGCCCAGGTGATCGGCAAACCTGCCGCCAATGTCTACAAAGCTTTGGAAGCCTTGGAGCGAAAAGCCGCCGTGATTGCCGAGGGAGCCAGTGCGAAGGAGTATCGTCCTGTCGCCCCCGATCGGTTATTCAGTCGGTTGGAGAAAGAATTTCTGGGCAACAAATCCGCCGCCGTGAAGTCGCTGGCGAATCTCGGAAAAGTGGACGCAACGGGCAAACTATTTACACTCAGTGGGCGAGAACAGGCGATCTCACAGGCCAGGTCGATATTAGCAAGCGCCAAGGATACGGCCATCTTTGTCGGCTCCGAGGACTTTGTATCCGAACTCAAAAATGACTTGAAGAAGGCATGGGTTATGTCGTCGGTGGCAATCCCGGCCGAGCACCTCATCGGAGTGCCGGAAGAAATGTTCGACGTCCCCACGATGCAAGTGGTGGTAGACCGAAAATCGGCCGTGTTCGCGGCGGGAGAAGGAGCCGGGTTCCAAGGATTCTGGTTCGAGAACCATCCATTGGGGGCGTCGATGCATCAGGCGGTGGTCTGCCAGATCGGCTTGTATCAGGTGGACCGAGCGATCGAAGCGGACGCCGGCCGTAAACAGGTTGCTAGGATCATCGAGAACCTTCCTTAAGTTAAGAACCTGACTAGGCCTTCCACCGGAATCCGACGTACACTTCCATCAGGTTCTGCCCCACATTCGGCCGTTTCCTGCCGTCGTTGCTCTGGTGCAGAATCCGCGTCCCGAATACGATCGACGACTTGTCGTTCTGAATAAACTCGGTCCCGACTCCAAAATTAAACGTCGTGTTGTTACACAGAGGAAGGTCCCTGGTCGCGTGGTCGATGAACTGATATCCAAATCCTGCATCTCCGTAGAAATTGATGTTGGCGCGATAGGGAAACCGGTACCGAGCGGTGGCGATAAAACCGACGCCGCGACACGTGCCATTGGGAAATTTGACGCTCGTGTTCTTGGTCGTCGTCTCGATGGTGTAGCCCTCCCAAATCAACTCGCCTTCTTTTTTGCCATAAAGCTTGATCTTCGGATCGACTTTAGCCACAGAAAAGCCGATGTTGTGACCAACGCGAGATTCCGAACTGGCAAAGATATGCAAGTTGTGCGAGATGCTGCCGGTGACATAGTAGTGAATGTCATGATCGAGCGTTTGACCAAACGAACAGGCGGCGAGCCCGCTCGTGACCCACAAGATAATCCCACGCATCCGGGTAAATTACCTGTTTTTAGCCCAATCCGCTAATGTCGATAACTGTAGCCGACGTACCACTGAAGAAGGTTCTCGCCCGGATTCGGCGTCGTTCTTCCCGCGTTGCTGGCATGCAATACGCGTGATCCAATCAGAAAGCTCGTGTCGTTGGACCAACTGAGCTGCAGCCCAAATCCGAGGCAAGGAGTGGTGTTATTGGCGAGGCGCAAATCTTCCGAACTGTGATTTGAAAACTGAATTCCCATGCCGATATCGCCATATATGCTGATGTTGCGATACAACTTCCACTTGTAGCGCGCAGTCGCGAGTGCGCCGAAAACCTCGTTGGTTTCTGCCGGGAACTGAGAACTGGTATGGATGGTGTTGGTGACCTCGTAATACCCTTCCCAAATGAGCTCGCCCTCCAGCTTCCGGAACAGGGTCAGTTTAGGATCTTTCCGACCCACCGCGAGGCTGAATCCGCCACCCGTACGCACATCTGAACTCCCCAAGATGAGCAGCGAATGGGCGATGTTTCCGTAAGTGTAGTAGTTGAAATCATCGTGAGATTGCTGGGCCCACGACACGGGTGCAACGAGGCATAGAGAAGCCCCGCAAAACAGCCATCGCATACTAGTTAAGGTACCCTTTAGAAGCCGGATGTTTGAAACGCGAGGCCCCCACGATGAAAAAAGCCCTACCTACCGTCGTCATCGTTGGACGTCCCAACGTCGGTAAATCTACCTTTTTTAACCGCCTTGTCGGCAAACGCGTCGCCGTCGTCGAGGATACTCCTGGCATCACTCGTGACCGACTCTACGGCGATCTCACGTGGAATGGCCGACGATTTAACATCGTCGACACGGGCGGAATCGTTTTCCAAGAAGAAGATCCTCTTGCAGAACAAATTCGAGTTCAGGCGGGAGTCGCGATGGCCGAAGCCGACGTGATCATATTCCTCGCTGACGTCACTTCGGGCGTGCATCCTGACGACCGCGAGCTGGCCAACCACATGCGGGGAATCAAGACTCCAATCTTAGTAGTTCCGAATAAGGCGGACAACATGGACCGCGAAGACTATGCGGGCGAGTTCTACGGTCTAGGTCTCGGGCAGGTATATCCGGTCTCGAGTCTGCACGGCCGTGGCGTGGCCGATCTCCTCGATGAAGTAGTCACGCTTCTTCCGAAAGCAGAAGACATGGGCGAAGAGAAAGACGAGATTCGCCTAGCCATCGTAGGGCGGCCAAACGTGGGTAAAAGCTCGCTGGTCAATGCATTCACCGGTGAGCAGCGGATGATCGTCTCCGACATCGCGGGTACAACCCGAGACGCGATCGACACTGAGCTCGAGTACGATAACGAAACTTTCCGCCTGATCGATACCGCTGGTATTCGCCGCCGAGGCAAGATCCAGGGTTCGGTTGAGTACTACATGGTCAACCGAGCCCAAAAGGCCATCGAGCGCTGCGAGTGTGCGATGTGCGTGGTCAATGGCGAAGAAGGCCTGACCGACGGCGATAAGCGGGTCATGAAACTGGCCCACGATGCGGGCAAAGCGTGCGTGGTGGTCGTGAACAAATGGGATACCAAGGAACCGCCGAACGGTTTGCCCAAGAAGATGACCGACGTCAAGAAGGAGTTCTTGAAGCAGTTCCGTAACGAAATGCCCGAGTTGTCCTACGCACCGATTGTGTTCACGTCGGCGAAGGAGCATGCAGGATTGGAACCTGCCTTGGATGCGGTCCTCGGAGCGCTCGAGAGCTACAACTTCCGAATCTCGACCGGCCAGCTCAACCGCTTAATTCAAGATGCGATCTTCGATCGTCCGCACGTCACCAAGGGCCGCCAATTCAAAGTGTATTACTCGACGCAAGTCTCGACCGCGCCGCCCACCTTCGTGCTGTTCTGCAACGACCCAGACATCATGCACTTCAGCTACCAGCGGTACTTGCTCAACAAGATCCGCGAGCTATTCCCTCTCCAGGGAACGCCGGTGCGGCTCTTTGCCCGTAGCAGTCACAAAGATAAGGAAGACTAACCGCTACTTGTTGGCGCCCATCAGCACGCCCTTGATGAAGAACCTCTGTGAGAAGAGGAAGACCACAATCAGCGGCACCATCACGATGACCACGGCCGTCATCTGCAAGGGCCATTGGCTCTCGCCGTAGGAGTTCTTGAACACGCTGAGCCCCACCTCCAGCGTCCGCATTTCGGTCGAGCTGGTGTAGATGAGGGGGCCGAAGAAATCGGTCCAAACCGCAAAGAAGGTAAACGCGCCGGCGGTTGCGAGCGATGCTTTGCTGAGGGGAAGGATGACCCGCGAATAGACTTGGAAGTCGGATGCGCCGTCCAGTTTTGCCGCTTCGTCGAGCTCTTTCGGAATCGAAAGCATGAACTGCCTGAGCAAGAAGACACTGAAGGACGACGAAATTCCCGGCACGATGAGCGCCCAGTAAGTGTCGAGCCAGCCCAGCCCCTTGATCATGAGGTAGACGGGAATCTGCATCACACTACCGGCGAACATCATCGAGCCGAGGAAAATGGCAAAGAGAGTTTTCGAGCCACGGAACGAGAGACGTGCGAAGGCGTAGGCGGCCATCGAGGTGAAGAGGAGTTGGAGGATGACGACGGAAGTCGTGACGAAAACCGAGTTCCAGAAGAAACGGCTGACGGGCAGGGTCGGGTTGAACAATACCCAGGAGTAGTTATCGAAGTGCCATTGAGTGGGAATGGTGTCTTGGATCTTGGGGATCGGCTCATGCCGCTCGTGGAGGGAGATGAACAGCATCCACACGAATGGAGCCATGAGGAAGATCGCGAGGATCCACAGCATGATGGCGGAGAAGATGCGCCCTAGCATGGAAGACCACCTTGGGGGCCACTAGCCACTAGCCACCAGCCACGAGCAGAGTCTAACTGAAGCCTGAAGCCTGAATGCTGAAGCCTCAAAAGGTCGAGTGCCCCTCCAATTGCTTCTGCGTCATGCGAAACTGGACCAGCGCCACGAGGGCGATGACGACGAATAGGATGAACGACTTCGCCGAAGCCAAGCTGGTATTGAATGAGGTCCACGCCTCGTTGTAAATGTGGTAGCCCACCACTTCGGTCGCGTCCTCGGGGCCGCCTTTGGTCATCATGTACACCGGCGTAAAAACTTGGATCGCGGAGATGGTCGAAGTGACCACCACGAACAGAGTTGTGGGGATGAGCATCGGCAAGGTAATGCTGCGAAATGCCCGCCAACCGACCGCACCGTCGAGGGCGGCGGCTTCATAGAGAGTCTGCGGGACGCCGACCAAACCGGCAAGGAAAAGAACAACTCTCGGACCCAAACCTGTCCAAATCGACATGAACGCGATAGCAGGCAATGCCCAGTTCGCGTCTTTCAAAAAATCGATGCTTCCAATATGCAACTTACTCAGGACCGTGTTGATGAACCCCGATTCCGGCAGATACATGTAGATCCAGATCATCGAAATTGCGACGCCGCTCGAGATCGCCGGTAAGTAGTAGACCGTCCGGAAGAACGGGCTCAGCCGCATCTTCTGGTTGAGCATCACCGCGATGGCCAGCGCGACAATGATCCCACTGGGCACCGACATCAACGCATACTTCAGCGAGTTCCAAAGGGAGTTGAGAAACGCTGGATCGCGCAGCGAATATGTGTAGTTATCCACGCCGACGAACGACTTCTCGGGTCGGTACAGCTTCCAGCGGTACAAGCTCAAACCGATGGAAAAGAGGATCGGGACGAGGGCGAAGACGAAGAGGTGCAGCGCCGCGGGAGCCACAAACAGCCAGCCGGATCGATTCTCCTTTTGCCGTAACGTCACTTGCCGAACTCCCGGTCGATCTTGTCGGCCATTTCCTTGAGGGCAGCCGCAGGCGTTTTACGCCCACTTAACACGCTGTCCATCATCTTCTCGCCGACTTGCTCGACAAAACCGTAACCTTCGACCTGCGTGCCAGTCGGTGGCCTTGCGCCGGGAACCAGGTTCAAAAAGTCCTGCTCAATCGATTCCTTCGCCCTCTCCGAAGCCACATCTTTTCGGGCGTCGATCGCGATACCGGACGAGTTATAGCGCATTTGATTCTTGTAACTGCAGAAGTGCTTGATGAACCGCCAAGCTGCCTCGGGTTGGCGACACCCATTGCCAATTCCTAACCCGGATTCGTAGTAAACCGTCACCGGAGACTTCAGGCGGGTCGGCATCGAGACCACGCCGAGGTGCTGCCAATTGATCCCCTTTGCACTCTTATATCCGGTGATCGACCAGTGACCACTCACTGCCATCGCAACATCACCGTTGGGGAATGGTTCGGCGCCGGTGGCCTGCACTTGCGAGAGGGTCGGCGCATAACCCTTGTCGACAAGATTCTTCAGAAACCCAATCGCCTCGGCATTCTGCGGTGAGTCCAGCGTGCCGTTCGCCTTGGTGCCGCTGGGGTCCAAGACCGCGCCGTTGTTGTTCCAGAGCCACATCACCCAGCCCGGCATCCATGTCGAGACTACGAATCCCTTCTTGCCTTTCGCTTTCAGCGCTTCGCAGGTGCGTTCGAAGTCTTCGAAGGTCCAACCGTTCTTTGGGTACGCGACTCCGGCGGCATCAAACATGTCCCGGTTGTAATACATCACCATTGGAGTGAAGTCGACCGGCACCGAGTACAGCTTGCCCTGGTAGGTGCCCGCCTGGAGGGTGTTCTCGAAGAATTGCTCTCGCTTGAGCTCAGGATCTTTATCGAAGAACGGTGTCAGGTCCTGGAGTACTCCGTTCTTGATGAACAGGGCCGAGCTGCTAGCGTCGAGCACGGTGACATCGGGCACAGTGTTGGCCACATGGGTGAGCATGAGCTTGGGCACGTAGTCGCCCGACCCCGGAAAGTTCTCGATCATGATTTTGATGTCCGGGTTGTCTCGCTCGAAGTCTTTGTAGATCTGCTCGACGAGTTTGTCGAAATCGTTTCCTTCACCCGCGCCTTGCCAGGTCGCGATTCGCAGAACGATGCGATGATCTTCGGGTTTGCCGCAACTCCATCCGCCCACCGCGATCAGCGGTAGGAGACCAAACAACATCGTTCGGCGGAGAGTCACAATTAGAGTTTAGCCGGGTTAGCGCTGGATTGGTGCCTCGTCTAGGAAGAGGAACCTGCTCGCTACCCCCACCGGTTCGTACCTCACCGACACCCCCAGGGGTGTAGCGTGGTTATTGCTTGCGATCGGAGGTCTCATGGAGATTAATCACAACTCGCGGCTCAAAGCTCGTGGCTCAATACTGACCTACATCGGAACTTGCAGCACGCTTCGCTCGATCACCGCCACCGCCGCCGCATGCGTTCTTTCATGGGTGATCGAAACAAAAATCTTGAGGCGCTTCCCATCGAAGTTCGGATCGGTGATGGTCACAATCGGCTGCCCCAACGGGTTATTCACGACTTGGATTTGATTCAATCGAAGCGGAAACCCGATGGCCTTGATGATCGCTTCCTTCGCTGCCCATCGTCCAGCGACTCGGGCAGGAGAATCGCAGTAGGCTTCTTCCCGTTCCGTCAAAACCTTGCGCGAAAAGCGTGGATTCTCCATAGCCTTGGCGATCCGGGAAACTTCCACGATATCGATGCCAACGCCAACGACCATGAAGAAGATTATGCGCGACTTCCGGCGGCTTTGCGCCAAGTAACATAAGGATGGTGCGCTACTACATCCACGCCGTCGATGGGCAGAAATACGGTCCAGTGGAACTCGATACCGTGAATCAGTGGATCGCGGAAGGGCGCGTTGTGCCGACGACCTTGTTGCAGCCCGAAAACTCGGCGATGCAAGTCGCGGCATCGACGATCGATGGTCTCACGTGGGGTCAGGGTCAAACTTTTGATAGCTACTCGCCCCAAACGCTCAGCAACGCGCACTATGAATTCGTCGGTGCGTGGGCCTGCCTTGGCGCATCGTTCGTCTTGTGCTGTCTACCGCCTGGAGCACACATTAGCCTGGGAATCGGGGGCATGGTTCTCAGCGTCTTAGCGTATCGCAAGGGCAAAACCCTCGCCCTTCTCGCCCTCATCCTGAATCTGCTCCTCGCGGTGGTGGCCGTGGTCGCGATGCGGACAACGGGCGCCTTCAACCCCATGGAGTTTATGCGCCATCTCCGCGATGCCCAAGGGCAATAGGCGCATTTGGCAGTTATTCGTGGCACTATAATCGAGTTATGACTCCGGAGTTAACGCAGCAATTCGAGAACCTTGGCGTGCGAATGGAGCACATGATCGACCGAGTGCGCGAGATGCCGACCGATCAGCAGCGATCCCCGGTGGGCAAGAGTTTTTCTCCGTTGCAGGCGATCGAGCACATGGCGAAGACAGAGCAGATCTACGTTGGATTCATCGATAAGACTAATGCCGCGGCTGTGGCCGGCAAGAAAAGCAAGCCGAATTTCCTGTTTGGACAGTTACTGAAGCAGCTTGGAAAACCCCAAACCAGCACCGTTCCCAGTCCGGGACCATTCCAGCCGAAAGAGGAGCTGGACCTCGATGAATCGGCGCGGCGATGGAAGGAAGCGAAGGAGAAAATTCACGAGTATGTCGCGAAATTCGAAGACGACGCGGCGGCGATCAAGCATCCATTTTTCGGGTGGCTCAGCCCGTACGATATGTTTCTGATGATGGAGAAACACCAGGACTATCACGACTCGCGGTTAGAAGCCCATTAACAAGCGGAAGAAGCGCAAGGAAGCGGCCAAGCCAGCTAAGGAAGTAAATCGCGCATTAAGTCTTTGACGGCACGTCTCGAGGCTAATAGTCGTCGTGCAAGATTGAGTTGCATCACCTCGACGCCTGAGCCATTCTGGTGTTGATGGGGAGTGGCACTGGTACGCAGAACGAGGTACGAGTGGCGCTTACCAGTGTTCTTTTCTCGCTGTCGCGCAGGTTGCTTTGCTCCTCGGGGTGGCACGTATCGAGGCAATGGAGTTGTTGCGCATGAGCGAGTTCCGTCACCTCGATGCGTGAATAGCACTGGTCACTTAGAATTCGCTGCCTCGGGTCGAATGAATATTTTCAACTTCTCGATCTCCCGAGCCGCCGCCCCGAGGCTAAGAAGATCTGGAAAATGTATGCCTGCTATCGCAGGGGTCGCTTATCGGTGAGAGTGCGAGAGGTTAGTGCCAGGCGTCGCTCCTCGGACTTGGGCAATGATTGCTTCGAAACCCAGGGCTGCGCGTCGACTTCGCATCCTCCTTCGCTCATCAGACTTCGCCAAGGCTTCGTCTGACACGAGCTTCGGCGGACGGAGAGGCTCAGTCTTGCTTACCCTGGGCTTAAAAAGTTCCGCCCCTTCAGGGCTGGTTTTGCACGGATTGGAATCTGGCCAGGGAATTCGTTAGCATCACACTTGAGAGAAAGCCGAAAGCCGAAAGCCGAAAGCCGAAAGCCGAAAGCCGAAAGCCGAAAGCCGAAAGC
>CAMFIS010000140.1 GCA_945952345.1 uncultured Fimbriimonas sp. | reverse complement strand
ACGACGTCACCTTGAAGCTGCTTCGAAGTTGGGACCGGAACTTTGTATGTGATGCCCGCAAGCGCACAACCGGCAAATGCGGCGAGAACGGCAGTTGAGAATAATTTCAATTTAGACCCTCCAAAAAAGCTAGGAAGTAAGAACCCTGATCAACCCCATTCTATCAAAACCGGACTGATTCGAAAACTGGGACTTTTACCAGGGGCTTGGAGTTCCGAAGAGGACCCCAAATCACCCTTTCGGCATAGTCCTAAAGTCCTATGTTTCACGCCCGAAACCCTTGAGAGACAAATCATTTCGCGCCGCGACTTGCGAAAAAGTTCTTTGCAATCCCCCATTTGTTCGTGTATAGTATGCGAAACGTTTCGCGAAACGTTTCGCAATCGACGAAGATGGCAACAATCAAAGACATCGCGAGAGAGGCAAAAGTATCCGTTAGCACGGTGAGTTACGCGCTGAACGACGGCCCTCGGTCCGTGCCAGACGAAGTCAAGCAGCGTATCCTTGACGTCGCGAGTCGACTCCACTACCGACCCAATCGAGTCGCGCGATCACTCATCACTCGGCGCAGCCACGTCCTTGGAGTCGTGCCAACCCGCATCGAGCGAGACATGATCATCGGGCCGTACTTCGTGAGCATGCTGAACGGAATCGTCAACGCTTGCGAAGATCTTCATCAGGACGTGCTGCTGCTAACGCAGCTCAGTACGATGGATTCGAAAGAGGCGCTCTACCCACTTCTTGATGGCCGTTGTGATGGGGCAATCTTCATCGCGCCGTCGCACGACTCTGAGGGCATCCACTATCTCCAAGAAATTGGTTTCCCCCATGTATTGGTCATCGGCCGGGATGAGAGATCGACCAGTTTCGATATTGATAATAGCGTCGGTGTCCGGCTTGCGGTCGACCACTTCGCAGGTCTCGGCCACACCAAAATTGGCATGCTTATGGGTCCCGAAGAATTGATCGATGGTTATGAGAGAAACCAAAGTTTCCTCGAATCGATGCGTTCTCATGGCCTAACTGTTCAAGAAAAGTGGATGATCCGCGCGTCGTTCCACCCTGACTCCGGTTTGGAAGCAGGACGAGTTCTGCTCTCCCGAAAGGAGCGACCCACGGCCGTTTTCTGTGCGAACGACGAGGTCGCAACCGGATTTTACAAGGCCTGCAAAGAATTCAAAGTACGAATCCCCGAAGACATCTCGGTCATTGGATTTGACAATGCACCAACGTCCACCATGGTTGAACCCAATCTCACGACGGTCAAACAACCGATCGATCAGATGTCACGCCATGCGACCGAAGCCCTGGTTAGCCTCATCGAAGGCAAAACCGAAACGCTCTCGCGAAGATTTATTACCGCCTTGGTTGAGCGTCAGTCAACCGCCCGTCCAATGGAGGACAAATAAGCAATGATGAAAAATAATCGAGCATTTACGCTCATCGAACTCCTCGTCGTTATTGCGATTATCGCAATTCTCGCGGCGATTCTTTTCCCTGTGTTTGCACAGGCCAAGGCGGCAGCAAAGAAGGTCGCCAGCCTCTCGAACACGAAGAATATCGGCCTCGGCGTAATCATGTATTGCTCCGACGTAGACGATGTCTTGCCTATGCTGCAGTATGTCGAAACATCGGCTTCCAACCCATACGATTGGCATGGTTGGCCGCGAATGGTCCACCCATACATCAAGAACGGCAGCACAGGAACTGGCACGAACACTCTCTGGGGCAAAGACGGCATCTTCCGCGCACCTGGCGATTGGACCCAACAGGATAACGGTTCGTACGCGATCCACCAAGATCTCGCTCGAGATGGCTCCGCGCCTTGGAACGGATGGACGACCAACGTTCCGACCTTCTCGACCACGGCTATCAACAACATTTCCGACAAGATCTACATGATTGAGAAAGGAATCAACAAGGGATACGCTGGCTGGCTCCAGATGTCCACTTGGGAGTGGGACTGGATCGACTACCTTGCACCCGATGCAAACGGTAACCCGACTCACCAGCCGGAGTACCAAGCGTCGCTGCAACCTGGCATTGGCGACTGCGACTTCGGTTACAGCTCCTCCGACCTGGACAGCTTCAGCACCACTTGGGCTCTCTGCGGCATGCACCCTCGCTATCGATACGGGCGATCCTCACCTCTGATGTACCTCGATGGACACAGCAAGGTCGCAACTCGATCCGAGAAAGGCACCAGTATCAACTGGTTCAAGAACATCTACATCCCAGAAGCCAACCAATTCGGCTCTTGGTATCCTTACTAAAGAATCCATGCCTCCCCAATGCATCTTTTGGGGAGGCTCAACCGTTATGAAATTACAAGGACTCGTAATCGTAGGAATAGTCGGATTCGCCCTCGTAGGTTGTGGCGATAGCGATCTCGGCAAGACTGTTAACGCACCACCACCAACCAGCAACAAGCAAATCGAAGATATTCAAAATAATCCCCATATGCCACCTCAAGCGAAGGAAGCAGCAATGGCCCGCGTGAAGGCGCAAATGGAAGCCGGTAAAGCTATGTCGGAGGCAGCGGCCAACGCGCCGAAGAAATAGCGAAAAGGTTTAGAAAACCAAACCACATGCAAGTTTCGGATCCCAGCGATGGGTGAAGAAAGTGAAACCTCTACGAGTGCCCCGCAAGGGGCACTTTCATTTTGTCAGGTTTCAGGCTTCAGCGAAGGGTTATGGCTCCTTGATCCTTTCAACGCATTCCGCATAGAAATTGCCTCTCCTTCTAGGAAAGGCCGGTGAACTCGCGTAGCTGTGTGAACCGGGTGAGGTAGGGCTATCCCCTCCGCATAACCGACCTCAGTTCCGTCATCTCCGCCATCGCGTACTCGACGCCTTCCCTGCCCACGCCGCTCTCCCTCACTCCACCGTACGGAAGGTTATCGAATCGCAAGCTCGGCGAATCGTTGATCACCAATCCTCCATACTCAATTCCCTTCGCCGACTCGATGTCCGCATCGTCGCTCGTAAAGATGGAGGCGTGGATGCCGTACTTGCCGCGATTGAGCCGCGCCACCAACTCGTCCAAATCGGAAAAAGGGCTGATCGTGACGACCGGACCGAATGCTTCCTCGGTCATGAGCGGCGAATGTGCGCCAGGATCGTCGACCAGGATCGGCGGCAACAGGTTTCCGTTGGCTTCGCCCGAAACCAGAACCGTCCCGGCCGATGCCTCAACCATCGCCAGAGTCTTGTCGACAAAAGTTCGGTTGATCAGCGGACCGCACACAATGTCTTCACCTCGAGGATCGCCGGTTGGAACGTGCTTCACCGCATGCACCAGTCGCGAACGGAAGTCTTGGTAAATGGATTCATGAACAAAGATGTTTTGAGGCGAGAGGCACACCTTGCCAGAGTAGCCAAAAGCACTCGGCACCAGCTTCTTGACCGCATCTTCCTGGTCTGCGCTCGGACACACGATCGCGGGAGCGTTACCACCAAGTTCCAGAGTCACCGGCGTCTTCGGGTTCTTCGCTTTGATCGACCATCCCACTGCGGCCGAGCCGGTGAAAGAGATCATCTTGACGCGGGGATCGGCGAGGGCTTTCTCGACCAAGGGCGTCGGTCCGTTCCAGCACTGCACCAAGCTGGGCGGACATCCGGCTTCCTGAATCAGATGCGCCAAGGTGAGTGTGCAAAGCGCAGAGAGAGGATTGGGCTTGAGCAGAATCGTGTTGCCCGTCGCAATGGCGGGAGCCAGCTTGTGGGCCGCGAGGTTGTACGGCCAGTTGTAAGGCGTGATCGCAAAGATGAGGCCCCGGGGTCGCCTTTCCACCACGGCACTCGCTCCCTGAGAACGAGGATCGAACGCGATATCCGCGGCGTGGGCAAACCACTCGGGATGATCCTGGAGAAACCGCGCCGCGATCTCGAACGTCCGCACTAGGCGGTCGACTTCGGCCAGTGCCATGGTGATTGGCTTGCCGATCTCGAGAACGGCGAGGTCGGCCAGTTCTTGTCTTCGCTCCTTGGTCAGTTCGGCGATCTTCGTTAAGACTATGATCCGTTCATCGAGAGTGGAGTGCCGCCAACTCTGGAAGGCTTCGTCACCTGCAGCCAAGGCGGTCGAAAGCTCTGACCATCCGCCTTCCGCCACCGTGCCCACCACCGAACCATCGAAGGGATTCCTCACGACCTCCTTGCCGACCGCTTGGTCGCATGGCCCGCCGATGCGGTGTCCGGCAATCAGGAGTTCTTGGTGCACGCTTAATACTACGTCGTCGTCGGTAGACTTTGCCCATGATCCTGTTCGAAACGGACCGCCTTGTTGCCCGGCGATTGACGCATGATGACGCCTCGGCGATGGTGGAAATCTACGGCGACCGAGACGCAATGAGGTACGTCGGCGATGGCGAGCCGCTCGACCTGGAGGCGTGCCGGCATTGGGTCGACGTAACGGACGGGAACTTCGAGCGGCGAGGATATGGAATGGTGGCGCTCATCGAGCGTTCGACCGGAGTGATGGTAGGCTGCGTGGGAATCGTGCACCCGGACCAACAGCCGGACCCAGAGGTTAAGTACGCGTTCCGCCGTGACGCTTGGGGCCGAGGCTTTGCAACCGAGGCGGTTCGCGGACTTATCGAGTGGGGGCGAAGCCAGTTCTCACTTCCCTATCTGATTGCTACCACCGCGCCAGGCAATGAGCCTTCGCATCGAGTCCTCGGCAAGGCAGGATTCGTGCGCCATTCGGTTCGAGAGGACGAAGACGGAACCACTTTCGTGTGGCGACTGGATTGTTCGGCACCCTAACCAAAATCGGCATCATGCGAAAAAGCTTCCTAAAACCCGATTGCCTCTCGGCGAGATGCTGGGTGAGAATCATTTGAGTTCAACATTTTACATATAGTATACTTCTTTCTACTAGTATTGATCTAACTCAAACCGGCCCGTCTGGTCATAGTCTGCTGGCTCCTGCGCTCTGCGAGCTTCGGCGCACAAGCAGGTTGGGCTCGCGATCGTTGTTACAATAGGCTCGTACGGATGGCGTGGAGGGTGTAGTATCGGGCTCATTACTCAGTTCTCGGTCTCATGTTTAGACTCTCAGCTCGTTCCTCGTCCCGATTCGCTGCGCTCATTGCCCTGCGGCGGGATCTACGATAAGGGTCGGCTAAACATGCCACGACAGGTTGGTTAGTTTTTGAGGCACCTACCCCGCCCACGGAGTGGCTCGCCTGAATACTCTTCGCACAGGCGAGACGCCTATGCCCCCAAGATTCTGTCGGATTCTTTCCCAGCAATAGGTCGATAGAATTCCGAACGCACCATGACGATCTTATCGGAGCCAATATTCGAGCGGGCGATGGTTGCGGTTTAACCCGATCAAGTTTTTGCCGTCCTCAGTTACCACAACGACAGGCGTTCGAACAGATAGCTCGGACCAAGGATTTTTCAGAGCTTAATCGGTCGTTACGACTTTCCAGGGTCGATACATGCACGAGACGAAATCGACGTTCAGAGTCAAGCTTTCTTCGAGTCCAAGCACCTCCCGCAACTTCTTTGGGTCAGTGCTCCACGAAGGTGGCGCTGTGCTGTCGAAAGCGGGAATGGTTGGCAGCTTGTCTCGCTTCATTTTGAGCTCCAAAACTGTCGTCACAGCTTTCAGTTCGCCACACATCAGGTCGTGTTTGTTGATGAGGGGAACGACTCCCATGTGTTGGTCGGCGACGGTTGACAGCAATAGAAGTGGAATCATGGTGCTAATGTCTTTGAACGTTTGTGAAGCGCGAAAAGGTCTGCGGTGATGACGATCACTCTTGCGGTAATCGAGAGAGGAATGCGTCAACTTCGGACAGAATGCCTTGGTCATCGGTGTAAATGTAAAGATGCGGGGCGTCGATTTGGATTCGGACGTCGATTTGATCGGGGGACACAAGTGACTTCCTAACGATCTCGGCTCCTTCGAAGTAATCGGCCAGAGCGGCGGCATGAACGAGACTAACTCCATCGATGTCGAACGGTGTTTCCCAAAGTTCGGTCGAGCTTGCCGGAGGAAACAGGCTCAGGTTGTTTCGCTGACCTCGAAGACATCCGTCCTCGATGAGCCCGCCAACGAAGTAGAGCACTCTCCACTCTCGGAAGAGGACTCCTCCGGAGGTCCGCATGATGAGGCGCAGGAGGGTGATCAAGTCCAGGCGGGTGTCTTCGATGACACTAAATGAATCTTCGTCGGCTCCGCGCATGATTAGGACCTTTCACACTCAACTAGTGTTCAAATTTTACCGATACAAACCGATCTGTCGTCTCTTTCGTCAAGGTTGAGACATCTCATGTCTAATAGGATTTTCCAGTGCTTAGACACACATTCGCAAACGGTCAGTACTGAGATCACCGGAGCAATAACTGGTCAATTGATTTCTAATGCTTTCTATTACGATAGAGATCAATGCGGCCATTCATTGTGAATCCGGATACACATTTTTTGTGTAGCTGGCTCCGCTGTACGAAGCTCAAAGAGGTTTTGGCACCCCCCAACGATGATCAGTGCAAGTTCGAAATAACTCGCACTGATCGCTGGTTTCTGGAATTTCACTAAGCCCTACTTAATCGCAAGCGAGACGCTTACGTTCCGACCTACAACCCGTACAGCGCCCGGTACTTCGCCCCAAGTCCGTCGAGGTAGTACTTGGCGTTCATCGGTTCGCCGGTCGCGTTCTGAATCAATTCCTTCGGCGTGAACTTCTTTCCCTGCGAATAGATGTTCTTTTGCAGCCACGACAGGATGGGTTCAAATTCGCCCTTCGCGATCAACTCGTCGGGATTCTTGACGTCCTTCGACAGCGAGTTCCAGATCTGGTAGCTGAGGATGTTGCCCATGGAGTACGTCGGGAAGTAGCCGATGGACCCCTGCGACCAGTGCACATCCTGCAGACAACCCTCGGAATCGGTCGACGGTCGAATACCGAGATACTCCTCGTACTTGCTGTTCCACGCCTCGGGCATATCCTTCACCTTCAGCGCGCCCGTCAGGACGTCGCACTCGATCTCGAATCGAACCAAGGTGTGCAGGTTGTAGGTCAACTCGTCAGCCTCCACGCGGATGAGCGAGGGCTGCACCTTGTTGATCATCTTATAGAATTGATCGACGGAAAGATCGGCCAGAGCCGGGAACGTCCGTTGCAGATCGGGCAGGAAGCGAACCCAGAAGGCGCGGCTTCGGCCCACGATATTCTCCCACGTGCGGCTTTGGCTCTCGTGCATGCCCAGCGAAACTCCACCGGCGAGCGCGGTGAGGTCCCACGCTTCGGGCGAACCCTGCTCGTACATGCCGTGGCCAGCCTCGTGCAGCGTGCCGAAGATGGCGGAGCCGATGTACGGCTTGTAGCGGGTGGTAAGGCGGATATCGCCCACCGACCAGCCGGTGCAGAACGGGTGCGGAGCCGTGTCTTGGCGGCCACGGTTGAAGTCAAAGCCGACGGCTTTGGCGATCATCTCTGTGAATTCGGACTGCTTGTTCTTATCCCAATCGCCCACTAACCGTGAGTCGTCGACCGGACCAGCGTTGGCGATCGCCTTCACCAATTCGACCTGAGGACCTTTGATGCTCTCATACATCTTCTTCCAGTCGGCGGCGGTCATGCCTTCCTCGTACTGGTCGGTCAGCGCGTCATAGATATGGTCGGTGTAACCCAGGCATTCAGCTTCTTCGCGAGCGATGTCGAACATCTGCTCGAGAGTGGGCATGAATCCTGCGAAATCGTTCTTGCTTCGCGCGGCCACCCAGTCTTCGTGGGCAATGGCGGCGAGCTTGGCTTTGCGAGCAACGAGCTCGACCGGTAGTTTGGTCGACAGTTTCATGTCGCGATCGATGACTCGGACCAAAGCCGCATCGTCGCCGGTCGCTTCCTTCGCAGCACCTTCCAGCGCCTTCTGGGTCTCGTCGGCCACGAACATCTCGTGACGCATTTTAGAAAGCGATTCCAAATGATGAGCCCGAGCCTCGACGCCACCACGCGGCATGTACGTTTGCTGATCCCAATCCATCATTGCGATGGCCGAATCCAGAGCGTTCACATCGGCCATTCTCTCTTTCAAAACCTTCAGTGCAGAAGACATGACGCCTAGTCTACCGCCCTCAGACCTAGGACCCAAAACTCCATCTTTTCTAATGATGAGCTTAAGAATTTGACTAAAATTGCACAAACCTGTCAATAAATTGAAGGTAGGGGACTCTAGGCCCTGCAACCAAACTGCCACCATTAGAGTAAGTAGGCACATATGGACCGGAATAGACTGCATCGAATTCCTCACAAGGACCCGGTAAGCGGAGGCGAGCTATATATCAGCGAGCTCACCAGCGAAGAGACTGGCATCACCATCCGCGGAAATTTTGAGATACCTCGATACGCACGCCTCGAACCCGAGCAGGTGGAATTCCTCGAGATCTTTTTGAAGAGTCGAGGCATGTTGAACGGAGTGGAGCGCGAGTTGGGAATCAGTTACCCCACCGCCAAGGCTCGACTCGACACCTTGCTCAACGCCCTTGGCCTCACGCCTTACGAAACGAAGGAGCGGAGCGACAAGCTGGCAGGCAAGCGAAAGCAGATTCTGGAACAACTGGAAAAGGGAGAAATCACCGCCGAGGAAGCAAAGCGGAAATTGGGAGTGCTGAATTGAAAGAGGAAATAGCTCGAATTAACAAACTCGTGGCCGAGGGCAAGCTATCGCCCGAGGACGCGGCCGATCTCATTGACGCGTTTTACAACTCGGAGCACGAGGAGAACGTTCACGCCGGCGCTTCGACCGCGACTTCGAACGGTGGCGCGGCCCAGACTTCGCCGCCCAGTGGCGAGGCTCAGCACGACGACAAGTCGTACTCCACCGAGTCCAAGCCTCGCGATCCGTTCCGAGCCATCATCGACACCGTCGAGCGATTGGGCAAAGAAGTGACGGAAAACGTCGATTGGAAGGAAGTGACGAACTCGGCACGAACCAACGCGAAGAAGGGCCTGGATGCCCTGAAGTCAGGCCTGGAAGAGGTGAGCAAAGGCAAGTTCAACGTGAACTGGCTGTTCAGCACCACCACTCGTGAGATTCGACTGCCTCTGACGATCAAAGAAGGTCAAGTCTTAAAGGTCGAGAACGGCAGCGGCCACGTAACGATCCTTCCGGATTCGGTTGAGTCGTACGTGATTGCCAAAGCCAAAGTGCGTGGCGCCACCCAAGAGGACGCCAAAGCCAAGGCCGATGCCTACACGTTGGTGGTGGAGAGCACCGAGCATTCGGTCGAGATTCGCCAACCACACGTGACGGGGTTGGATGTCGATCTGGAAGTTTTCGTCGCCGCAACGCCAGCAGTGGAAGTGAAGTCGGAAGCCGGCAACGTCACGGTTCGGGACACCAAGAATTCCTGCCGCATCACAAGTACCGACGGCAAGTTGGAACTGGCTGGTTTGGATGGTCCGATCGAAGTTCAGGCTTACTCGGGCGACGTCGTGGTGGAACGGTCGAACGCGAGCAACGTTCTCGTCGAGAACAAGGCGGGCAACATCACGGTTGACCATGTGACCGGCAATATGAACCTGCGTTCGGCTAGCGGCAATATCTCGATTGCGCAATCGAGCGGCAAGACCATTGCAGTCGAAGCCGTCTCCGGCAACATCTCGATCGATGTCACCGAGCCAGTAGTTGGTTCGATGAACATCCGAACCGTGAACGGCAATGCGTCGATTTCGATTCCGGATGGATCGGATGCGCGAGTTGCGGTCACGACGCTTCGAGGCTTCGCCGAGACTTCGATCGAACTGCAAGATCGCGCCCAGAACGATCAGCGCATCACGGGTCGGTTGGGTGACGGCAACGGCACCATCGACATCAGCGCGGTGACGGGCAATGTCTCGCTGAATCTACGGAATTCGGGTTAGTTAGCTCAAGACAGAAGTGGCACTGGTAACGACGGCTGCGAAGCTGGGAGTTACCAGTGTTTTTTTGTTTACGCTGCCTCAGGCCCAATTGGGGAGGTATGCCTTTCGGAGGAGTCATCAGCGGCCCTGAGGCTAGATAGTCTCTTTAGCCTCGGGGCGGCGGCTTCGAAACTTAGAACGCCTGCCTCGATTGTTTCGACCCGAGGCAGCGATCTTACACTGGCTTCTCCCAGGCTCGCTTCGCTCAAGCCAGATGTCGGAGCCAGTGCCACAACTGTTCTCTGTTCTCTGTTCTCTGTTCTCTGTTCTCTGTTCTCTGAATGATATAATTGCGCCAAATGCGCCGCCTGCTTCCTCTGCTATTCCTCTTAACCATCAGCTGCGGGCCGCCGCCGAATCTTCTCGAGGATAAGCATCCCTTCTCTGG
>CAMFIS010000139.1 GCA_945952345.1 uncultured Fimbriimonas sp. | reverse complement strand
GGTCGGCTCGGGATTTCTCGCAAGACGGTTCGCCGCTTTTGGAATGCTTCTCCAGCCATTCCGAAGTCGTCGGCAATGTCCTTCATCGGAAGTCGCGGTTCTACTTCGAGGGGCTCGACATGTTGGAATACGAGGCGACTCGTTATCGGGTCGTGAAGGTAGATCGTTCCTCCTTCGGCGCCGACGGCGTTAACGCTAATTCGGAGGACGCGCTTTAGCAGGCTGTCGAATTCCCCATGGCCGGAAAGTGTATGGGTTGCCAACTGAACCGCGCGTATCAACCTTCCGTTAACGTCGTTCAAGACTACAGTTTACTTCTTTAGGGCAACTAGAGAATTTGTGTACAGTGTGGTCAAAACTGAGTAAGACCGTTTCATCTCCCTTTATCGTCGTTGTGATAAAGCCAGATAATCAACATCATGCTGGCGCAGTATTTTGGAATCACTGGCTATGAGATTGGCCGACGCCTGAACCTTTATCGCCTGAGCGACGAGGACTTCCGTACACTCGTGGAGATTCGGCCGGTAGTCGAAGGCGCTTTTGAGGAAATCACGACCGCATTCTATGACCACCTTCAACGCTTCCCAGAAGTCTTGGAGAAGATCACCGCGGCGGGATCGTCGATTCAGCGATTGAAGCAGACCAACCCAAGTTATCTCCGCCCTATCTTTGCTGGATTCATCGACCAGTCCTTCTTCGAAAGCCGTTTGGTTGTGGGAAAGATTCACGCTGAGATTGGCATCACGCCTCTTTACTTCTTTGCTGGGTACGCGTCGTATATCGATACCATTTTCGAATTGCTTCATCGTGAATTGGGTGAGGAGAAGGCTATTCGGGCTGCGCGGGCAATCCAAAAGGTTTTCAACTTAGATCAGCAGATCATCATGGAATCTTACGGCGAATTCGTCTTTGTCAAGATGCTGCGGACCGTTACGAACGATGTGCTTGCATTTGCAGATGAACTGAGCCGAGAGAGCCAGGCGCTGAACGAGAGCGCTGACTCTACGGGACGAGTTGCGAAAGAGGTTCAGTTGGCCACAAGTCAGGTTGCTGAAGCGGTGACGCTGCAGGCCCATAGTGCATCTCAGATTTCGACCGCAATGACGATGATCGACGCGAGTACCAATGAGGTTTCATCGGGGGCTAAAGACCAGCGAAGCGCTATCCAGCGAGCATCGAGTTCGGTAGCCCAAATCCAAGATGGAATGGAGGACATCAATCGCGATGCTCAACTCTGGCACGACCTTAGTTCCAGGATGGGAGCGATTGAGAGCCTTAAGCGCACGATCGAAGAGACGTCGGCGCAGGTGGCCGAGATGCTCCAGCAGTCAAAAGCCATCACAAACATCACCAAAGCGATCGCCGAGATCGCGAGCCAAACGAACCTGCTATCACTCAACGCAGCCATCGAGGCGGCGAGGGCCGGTGAGCATGGACGAGGGTTTGGAGTCGTCGCCGATGAAGTCCGGAAATTGGCCGAAAAGAGCGCCGGCGCAGCTTCAGAAATTACCGAATTGATTGGGACTATTCAGCAAGGAAGCGAACTCGTTTCCGGGGCCATGAAGCGCACGATGGCAGACGTTGGGGAAGTCCTCGACATCACCGGAAGCGCAACGTCGTGTCTCGAGAAAATCGCGACGACGGCAGAAAACACATCGACGGTCAACAAGGTTGTAACCCAGGCCATGGAGGAAGTCAACATGACCACCGAGGCCATCCAGGACAAGATCGAGGAAGCCCTTCAGCATAAAGACACAGTGACTCTATCGGTCGAGCAAATTGCGGCGACGGCTGAAGAAAATGCAGCTGCAACAGAACAGATGGCGGCGTCTTCTGCGGAAGCGGAAGAAATGGTTGACCGACTCGTTGGCGCGATCGCAAGGATGATTGTGAGTGTCGATGGACTGAATCGGGTTGCCCAGGAAACCAACGCAAAGATCGACCGAAACAGTCGAGATACGAATGATCTCCAGTCTCTAGGCAAGGTAGCGTAGGTTCAGGGTGAGAGAATATATTCAGTTTGATTAAACGATGTCATAAAATTCATTACACTGAATGATTAAACCTTCATCTAGATCACATTGAGTCCGATAAAAATAGTGGGCAAACCAGAAAAGTTGAAGGTTCGGAATCGAAGGTTTTTGGAATTGGAAGTGTGAAATCCTGGGGAGGACGAGATCGCGCCAAAAAAAGAAAATGTCCGGAGATCGAATTTGAAGCAGATGCTGATAGCCCCACCTCAACCCTAAGAAAAAATCCATGAATGCATTTGGTCCGCTCTCGAGCGGGCCATCTTTTTTTGCCCGCTATCGGTTCAGCGAATTCCGATCTTTAGGCGCGGTGTCGACTTGCATAAGTTTTGACCACAAACTCTAACGTAACCAAAGGGTTCTAACCGAATTCTTACACTATGTTGGCGGAAACGTTTGGACTTGACAGAGCTGCGATGGCGGAAAGGCTCCGACTATACCGGATCGGCGCCGAAGACAAAGTGGTCCTGCATTCGGTTGCAAAGGTGCTTGGACCCCAGATGGGCAAGATTACCGATGCTTTTTACGAACACCTAGAGTCGTTCCCTGAGGCGATCGACGTCATTGTGAAGGCTGGATCCTCGATCGGCAAACTCAAAAAGACCAACCCGGAATACTTCGCCCAGCTCTTTGCGGCGGAATTTGGCAATGAGTACTTCGAGAGTCGATTACGGATCGGCAAGATCCATGCAACGATCGGAATTACACCCGTTCTGTTCTTTGCTGGGTATAGCGCTTACATCGATACGATTTACTCGATCCTGATTAAGGCGGCTGGATTCAATCATGCCAAGGCTGCTCGATCGGTTCAGGCTCTTCAAAAGGCCTTCAACTTGGATCAAGAACTCATCATTGAATCTTATGTCGAGTTCGGATATATCTCGAAGATTCGTGACGTTACGGTCAAAGTCGACGGCGTCGTGAAAGATATCAGCAGTGAGGCGGATAGTCTCAACGAAAATGCGGAGACGACTGGCCGTGTTGCTGCCGAGGTTCGAAGCGCGACCGGACAAGTTGCAGAAGCAATTACTCTTCAAGCTGAGAGTGCGAACCAAGTTCAGATTGCCATGTCCCGAATTAGCGATGGGACGAATTTGGTTACAAATGCTTCGATCCAACAAAAGGATGCAATTGCGGCCGCACAAAAGAGCGTTGCGCAGATTCAAAGCGATGTTCAAGAGATCGATCGCCAAGCGCAGATTTGGGAGGAATTAGGAAGCCGGATGGGAGCGATCGAGTCCTTGCGGCAGACCGTGGAAGTCACGTCGAACCAAGTTTCGGAAATGCTCACGAATTCAAAAGCGATCGGGAATATCACGAACACCATTTCCGAAATCGCCGGCCAAACCAATCTATTGGCCCTTAACGCAGCCATCGAGGCAGCTCGAGCTGGCGAAGCTGGGAAGGGATTTGCCGTAGTTGCCGACGAGGTTCGAAAGTTGGCGGAGAAGAGCGCATCGGCAACGCTTGAAATCACCGATCTGATCAAATTGATTCAACAGGGATCGAGCGAAGTTTCTCATGCGATGGCGAACACGCTTTCTGAGGTGGACGAAGTTCTCGACATTTCTAGCCGTGCGGCGTCTTCGCTGGAGTCGATTTCTTCTTCGGCAGTCAAGGCGAATAAGACGAATGACGAGGTCTCGCTCGCAATGAGTGTTGTAGACAAGGCAACGAAGGAAATTGACAGTCATCTTACGGAAGTTTCGCAGCACGTCGACTCGGCGCTTTTCAGCATCGAGCAGATTGCGGCGACGGCTGAGGAGAACGCGGCAGCAACCGAGGAAATGGCGGCATCGAGCCAAGAAGCCACCGATATGGTGGAGCACCTTGTGCGTGGTGTTGAGGCTCTCAACAAAAATGTTGAACTCTTGAAGAACGTTTCTCGAGAGGCAAGCGCGGCCGTAAACAAGGGTTCAAATTCAACCGAGACGATTTACTTGAACGCAGCTTAGAACCCCAGAAGCCTGCTTTAGCCCTGGACAATTGTTCGGGGCTTTTTTTGTTTTGTGCCTTTGGCGGCTACAATCTCCTCATATGTTCGCTAAATCGCTTCTAGCGCTGTTTGCTACGGCCCTCTTCCAGGCTCCGGCCAAAGACACGTCGGCGTACACGAAGTCGGTCACGACAACCGCCGGACTTATCGAGATGAGCACTTCTGCGCAGCAGTTGGTATGCCCGGGCAAACCGGACGTCTGGTTGGTCGGTGCAGTCCACATCGGATCGAAGGACTATTACAGCAACTTGCAGAAGCTTTTGGACCAGCAGAGCTTGGTGCTTTTTGAGGGCGTGAAAAGCGAAAAGAATTCGGCGACGAAGCCGGCCACGACTGCGCAAGGGAAGGATCAGCCGAAGCCGATCTACAAGGCTCTCAGCGATGCCCTGGGATTAGAATTCCAGCTCACGAGCATCAACTACGACCACAAGAACTGGGAGAATTGCGATCTGACGTGGGAGGCGATGGACAAATTGAACAGCCAATCGAAAACCGACGGAAAAGGGGCGGGGTCGTACGACCAGATTCGCAAGCTGCTGGATCCGAATTCACCTCAAGCCAAGCAGTTCGTGACCATTCTCGACCAGTCCTCGCCGGGTATGCGGGAAGCGATGAAGATTATGATCGTAAAAAGCGTGGCCAACGGGGACGTTCAACTCGACGAGGCGACCGAGAAGTTGGTGATTGCGGCGCGAAACAAGGTCGTGACGGATCGAATCGCGGTGACCGCGAAGTCTGAGAAGGCTCCCAAAACAATCGCGGTTTTCTACGGAGCCAAGCACCTTCCTTCGATGGAGCACACGCTGATGGCGGAGCAAGGCTACAAGCTTGGTAAGCAGCAATGGTTTACGGCAGCAAATGCCGATCCTAAGAAAGTCGACCAGCAAGGGCAGATGCTTTTGGACATGCTGGACCAGCAAAAGAAGGCCGGGAAGGGCGGCGGCGGACTGCCGTTTTAGCCGAATCGTCCGGAGATGTAGCCTTGCGTTTCTGGTTTCTTGGGATACAAGAAGATATTCGAGGTTGAGTTCTCCTCGATCAGTTGCCCAAGCATGAAGAACGCGGTGCGATCGCTTGCACGCTGCGCCTGCTGCATGTTGTGGGTGACGATGACGATGGTGTATTCGCGCTTGAGCTCGAAGATGAGGTCTTCGATTCGGGACGTTGCGATGGGGTCGAGCGCTGAACAGGGCTCATCCATGAGGATGACCTTGGGATCGACCGCAAGGGTACGAGCAATACAAAGTCGCTGCTGCTGACCACCGGATAGATCGAGGGCGGAGTTCTTCAGCTTCTCCTTGACTTCTTCCCAGAGTGCAGACTGCTTCAGGGTCCGCTCGACGATGCTGTCGAGATCGGATTTTGCCTTGATGCCGTGCAGTTTGGGTCCGTAGGTGATGTTGTCGTAGATCGACATTGGGAACGGATTGGGCTTCTGGAAAACCATGCCAACATCTTTTCGGAGAGCGACGGGGTCAACTTCCTTATCATAAATATTGATCCCATCGATCGTGATGGTGCCTTCGAGTTTGGTGCTATCGATGAGGTCGTTCATGCGGTTGAGGCACCGGAGGAAGGTTGATTTTCCGCAGCCCGAGGGGCCGATGAACGCCGTGACTTTCTTCTCGGGAATCTGTATATTCACCGACTTGAGGGCATGGAACGAGCCGTAATAGAAGTTGATATTCTCGGCGACGATCTTTGGCTTGACGATTGTCTCTTCGGCAGTCTCTGTCATGAATCTTCGCTCGAGAATGGCGGCCACTCTCGCAGTGTGCTCCCTATATGTTATCCCTTTGTTAATCCCCGTGTCGCCACTTGGCGCAGGGAATGATCGGCTAATGTGAGGGCAACCATCGCTTCGACGATGGGAATGGCGCGGGGAAGCACGCAAGGATCGTGACGTCCGCGGCCGGTAAGCGTGGTTTCTTCGTGGTCGGTATCCACGGTGTCTTGCTCGCGCAGGACAGTGGCAGTGGGCTTGAAAGCGGCGGTGAGGACGATGGGCATTCCGTTGCTGATTCCACCTTGGATCCCGCCCGAGTTGTTCGTCTTGGTGTAAACGGTCTTCTTGGATTTTTGTTCGTCAACCGAATAATAGTGATCGTTTACTTCCAGTCCTGTACTGTCGGTGAGGGCGAATCCGCCACCGAACTCGATGCCTTTGCAGGCGGGAAGCGAGAGGATGGCTTTGCCGAGATCGGCTTCGAGTTTATCGAATACGGGTTCACCCCAACCGGCAGGAACGCCTTTGGCGACGCAGGTTACGAGTCCACCCACCGAGTTGCCGTCTTTGCGAATCTGTTCGATGTGGGCAATCATCTGTTCGGTAACCGAAGCATCTGGGCACCTCACGATATTGGATTCGACCATTTCCATCGTGACTGCGAGCGGGTCGATGTCGGTGGTGATGGTGTGAACTTTCTTTACGTAGGCGACGATCTCCACGCCGATGGAGGCCAGGAGTTTCTTTGCGATGGCTCCGGCCGCAACGCGCCCTATCGTCTCTCGGGCAGACGATCTCCCTCCGCCTTGCCAGGCGCGGATGCCGTACTTCTGATCGTAGGCGTAGTCCGCGTGGCTGGGCCTATACTTCGTCTTTATCTCGTCGTAGTCGTGGCTGCGTTGGTCTTCGTTCATGACCAGTAAGGAGATGGGTGTTCCCAACGTGAGGCCGTCTTCGTTCACGCCGCTGAGGATCTGGACGCGGTCGCCTTCCTTGCGTTGCGTCACGATCTTGCTCTGCCCGGGCCGGCGACGGTCGAGTTCGTGCTGGATCTCGTCCACCGAAATTGGCAATAGGGGTGGGCATCCGTCGACCACGACACCAACGCCGCCGCCGTGGGATTCTCCCCACGTGGTGATGCGAAACAAATGGCCGAAGGTGCTGGACATGCCGCTACAGTTTACAACTTCGAATTGGGACCGAAGTCTTATGGGTTTTGAAATCCTCGGGGTGGGATGTCCGTTGTCGAAATTACAAGGAGAGAAAAGATGAAAAACATTCTCAAGACCGGCGCCCTCGCTCTCGTAGTTGGCGCCATCATCGTCCCGGCAACGGCGAACGCCCAGAACTGGCGGCGCGAAGAAACCGCCAACGAATGGAGGAACATTGCCACCGTCGGAGGACTTGTCAGCGTCCTCGGCGCCCTCAACCATGACGACACATTGACGTTCGTTGGCGCGGCCGGGGCCCTGTACGCCGGCTACCGATTTAACGAGGACATGAAGAGCTCCGACCCTTGCCGACACGCCCGGGCTGTGTACTTCGACCGAGACTATTTCTACCGCGACGGATGCCGATACGAGCGACGAAAAGTTTGGCATGGCGGCGAATGGGCGTATCAATTCGTGAATGTCGACTACGGCCGACGCCACGACGACTGGGGCCGGGATGACGCCCGGCGACGAGACGAGGAGCGGCGTGAACGGGAGCGATTTGAGAGAGCTCGAATCGAAGAGCAGCGTCGTCGAGAAGCCGAAGAAAGACGATGGCGAGAGGAAGAAAGACGACGAGAAGATGCTCGCCGACGGGAAGAACAGCGCCGCCGCGACGAAGAACGACGAGAGCGGGAGCGATGGGAGCGGGATCATCGCGACCGCGACCGAAATCGAGACCACGACAGGGACCGCGATCATGATCGTGGCCGAGGACACGGCGACCACTAAAACTTAATACCTTCCTCAGAACCCCACAGCCCCGAAGTGTTTCCCCCACGCTTGCGGGGCATCTTTTTGCCTCCTTCCCGGGGACCTACGACCCTTCCGTCGTATGCGGTCCAAGGAATTTGCCGTTGGAAACTTTGGAGACCGAACATGAAACAAAAACTCATATCCATCTTGCCTTCTGCCGCTATGGCCCTTGCGATGGTTCTCATGCCGATCATGGCAAGTGCGCAGAGGAGCGAGATCGATCGACGAAATCAGACGCGTGACGAGTGGAAGAACATTGCCACCGTAAGTGGCGGTCTCGCCATCCTTGGCGCCCTCACTAAGGACAAAACGCTGACGTTTGGTGGTTCGGCGGGTGCGCTTTACTCGCTGTATCGATATGATCAGGACACGAAGAGCCGGGATAGAACGGCGCGTTTGCGAGCGGAGTACTTCTCTCGCGACCACTTCTACCGCGACGGAGTGCGGTATGACCGTGAGACGGTTACGCGTAATGGCCAACGGTATTACCAATTTAAGAAAGAAAGGGGCTGGGAGAAGAAATGGCACCGCGACAATGCCTCTGACAATGGACAGTGGCACCGTGAGCATGGCGGTCGTAGACACGGCGGCGGATAGTCTGATCGTTGATGCGTTAATGGGGCCCTTCGGGCGTATGCTCGAGGGGCCTCGTCGCTGATTCAGTCCAGCATCGGGACCATCTCCCTAGGTCTTGAAATACGCTCGGACAAGGTTTCGTCTTCTGGTTATGAAGGAGGCAAACATGAAAAACTTTGTTAAGCTACTGACCGCAGGAATGATGATGGCCGCCGTGGTGGCCCCGATCACCGCCGAGGCACAATCGCATTCGAGTCGAGAGATTCGGCAGCGACAGAAAACCAAGGGCGAATGGCAGAAGGCTGCTTACGCTGGTGGCGCGCTGGCGATCCTCGGACAGTTCAACAAGGACAAAACGCTGTCCTACATCGGCGCTGGAACGGCCCTGTACTCCCTGTATCGAATGCAGGAAGACACGAAGAGCCAGAACCGGGCTCGACGTGAGCGAGCGGCTTTCTATAACCGAAGCCACTACACCAGGAATGGTGTCCGCTATGACCGGAAGACGGTCCACAAGAACGGCCAAACGTATTACACGTTCGTTCGACATCGATAGGGCGTTACTCTCTCTTGGGGTCAACGAGATCCCAAGAGGGCCTAACCCACCCTCACACATTCCTCGCTCGTAGGAATGGCCAATAACCCCACCCACAACCTCTCCGCTCCTGGAGAGGTTTTTCTCTTTTTGAGCGTTTAGCGGGGGAAGCGGCAAAGCCAGCGCAAAGAAGGGGAAGAAGGGAAAGAATTGAGGGAAGCGCGGGGAAGCGGCAAGCCAGTGCAAAGAAGAATAGATGCGGCACTGGTACAAAGAACGAGGAACGCGTGGCGCTTACCAGTGAAATATGCCGACTATCGTCGGGGTCGCTCTTCACTTTGTAGACGAGAGATTGCTGTGTTTCACCGCTCCTCGGACTTTTGCGATGATGGCTTCTATCCCAGCCCTGCACGTTCATTCGCTTAGGCTCACTCCGTTTGGACTGGGTTAATCTGTTGCCCTCCACATAATATTTGCTTTTGAAGCAAACATTATGTGGACCCTCTTTCAGGGCTAGTTTGTCGGAAGTCAGAATCTGGAGGCATGGAGAGGGATTTTCGATCTTGTTTGCAGGATTCGACTCTGAATCAGTTAGTCATTCTCGCGTGGCTCGTGGTTTCTTCCGCTTCTTCCCCTTCTCTGGGCTGGCTTTGCCGCTTCTTTGCGCTTCCCTCGCTTCACGGGCGAAAGGTACTCTCAAGCCATGACCGATTTCGCCAAATCTTGGCAGCTCAGCCGCGGACGCCTTCGTGCCGAAGTGCAAGACATGAACAAGGCGCAGTTGGATTATCGAATCCACGCCAACAGCCTAAGCGCGGGGCAGGCGGTCATCCATGTGGTCGGGGTCGAGCTCTACTTTGTGGCTCAGCTTATTGGGGCGACTCTGGACGAGAAGCAAGCCAGGGTAGCCAAGGCGGCGACCGAGGGTGTCGTGAACGACAATCCGTTCCCGTTCTCGGATGAGGAAATTACTCCAGAGTTAGTGAAGTGGGCATTGGATGAAGGCGAGCGTTTCGCAGGGCCGCACATCGAGAATCCATCGCCAGAGTTTTTGGCGGGCGAGCTCAAGAGCGCGCTTGGCCCGATGATTACGGGAGATGGCGCGTTGGCTCGACTTGGTTTCCACTCTGGTTACCATCAGGGGCAGATTTACTTGTGCAAGACGGCGCCGGACTTTCCGGTTTAGGGATTTATTTAATAGCGCAATGAATTGCGCTGTCGAAAGCGTCCCGACCTTCGGGACGCACTCCAAAATGGCTCGGCATTCTTTGGGAGTGCGTCGATTCATCGGCGCTTTGTCCTGCGAGATTTATCTCGCTGTAAGCTAATTCACTAGCACTAACGTTGCATTTACGAATCACCCAACTTGGGACGCGCAATGAATTGCGCTGTTGAAAGCGTCCCGACCTTCGGGACGCACTCCCAAATGGCTCGGCATTCTTCGGGAGTGCGTCGATACATCGGCGCTATGTCATGCGAGATTTATCTCGCTGTAAGCTAATTTCACTAGCACTAACGTTGCATTTACGAATCACCCAACTTGGGACGCGCAATGAA
>CAMFIS010000138.1 GCA_945952345.1 uncultured Fimbriimonas sp. | reverse complement strand
CACCACGATCTTTGCTCCGCCCAGGTCGGGGCGAGCGCTGCCACGGCTTGACTCGGAAACGATGGCGGCGTTGGAGTCTATCATAAGCGAAACCGCACACTCGGCGTGGTTCGCAGTGCCCGAATCCTTGGCAAAGTTACTCGGTCGGAAGGTGATGACAACCGGATCACATGCGGTTGTGACCGTCGCCGTCATAGCTCCGGCGTAGATGGGGCGCTTGAACTGCTTCGGCGAAACTACTCCGATTACGTCTGTGACCATTCCCGTGTCCAGCAGGCCTGCTAGGTACGCCATTGCGTCCTTGCTTCTCATGCTTGAGGGAGACGCGATATGAGTATATCCGTGGACTTGAGACACGAGGGCTTTAGCCAATCCGTCCGCCGGCGGGATCGCGGGAAAGCACGCTGTCATCGCGTTGGCGGCACCCGTTGGAACCGCATCGCCCGTAAGCTGCAAAACGTCGTAGGGCATGCCCATGGCGTTGGCGAACCCCACGCTAGCCGCAGCGTCGGCTGCATCGAATGCAACGATCAGAAGTTTCGACATTAGAGGACACCTCGTTCTTTGATCGCCGAGGCGAGTTCAGCGACGGATCCGACGGTGCGTCCCGCCGGTCTGGCTGGGGGTAATTCGACTCTGGTCATCGTAGTCTTGGCAGCTTGAACTGCAGATGCCGGACGTCGGTCGAGGGGCTTGCTTCGAGCTTTGATGATTCCGGGAAGCGCAACATAGCGCGGCTCATTCAATCGTAAATCGGTGGTGACAAGGCAGGGAGTCGGTAAAGTCACGACTTGCTCGCCGGTATCGGTTTCTCGGGTTACGGTGACCGAAGATCCCGAGACTTGAACTTTCGCTGCGAACGTTGCCTGGGGCCAGCCGAGCTTTGCCGCAAGCATCTGTCCGGCTTGGTTACAGTCGTCGTCAGTGGCTTGCTTGCCCATTAGGACCAGGTCCGGTGATTCGGCGGCAACGACTTCCTTGAGCAGAATAGCCACGGCGGGAGAGTCGAGTTGAGCGTCGGTTTCGACGAGAATCGCTCGGTCCGCGCCAATCGCCAACGCCTTTCGGAGCTGGTCCTCGCACTCAGACTTGCCGATGGAAACCACGACGATTTCGGTCGCCGCCCCAGACTCCTTCAATCGCACGGCTTCTTCAACTGCAATCTCGTCAAAAGGATTGATCTCGAACTTCGCGCCCGACGTGTCCACACCTGTTGCGTCGGCTAGCGGCCGGACCTTCGCGTAAGGGTCGACAACCCGCTTGATAGGCACCATTACCTTCATAAATGTCATGTCAGTGTACCGTGGCGCTGATGAATGGCTGGGACTGATGTCGAGCCATCCAATGCGAATCGTTCGTTCCAAAAGCGTTGAACAGTCCTAGCACCTCCGGTAACTAATGCATAGCTGCATCGTCTACTACAGGCAGAGGCAAAAGATGTTTACTTCCTTTCTCGCGCTTGGCGCGATCCTGGCACCCGGTTCGACGGAATTGACGGTTTACAACCAAGGCATGGGGTTCGTCAAAGACGTTCGGCACGTGAAACTCAAGAAGGGCACGCAAAAGGTTACGATTGAAGACGTTGCCCAACAGATCGATGCCAGCAGCGTTGGCTTTCGGTGCTTGAACAACCCCGGCACGGTTTCGGTGCTGGAGCAGAACTACCAATACGACCTCATATCCCCGCAGGCGATTCTCGAGAAATCTGTCGGCAAGCGCGTGCGCTTTACCAGAGCGATGGGCAACACCAAGGAATCGGTGGCGGGCATCTTGTTGAGTTCGCCCACCTCGGTCGTGAATACAGGCAACGGATCGCAGTACAGCTACAACGGACTGGTAATCAAAGCTGACGACGGGCGGATCATCCTCTCTCCGGAAGGTGAGATCGACGTGCTCGAAATGCCGGAGGGCCTGATTTCTAAGCCATCCCTGCTTTGGGATCTGGATAGCGACAAGGACCAGGAGGCTGAAATGGAGCTCAGCTACCTCACGCAAGGCATGAGTTGGTCGGCCAATTATGTTGTCACCCTCGACGATAAGAACATGGCGGACCTCCAAGGATGGGTGACGATGAACAACCAGTCCGGCGTGTCGTTCAATGATGCGAAACTAAAGCTCTTAGCGGGTGATGTCAATATTGTTCGTCCGCAGAATCGCGGATTCGGCGGTGGAGGCGCTCGAGGTGCGTTGGCTGATACCAAGTCGGGTGGCTTCAATGAGGAGAGCCTTTTTGAGTATCACCTATACACCCTTCAACGACCAGCCACGGTTAAAAACAAAGAGTCCAAGCAATTGAGTTTGATGGAGGGTTCGCAGATTCCGATCAAGAAGCAGATCATCTTCGATTCGATGGGAGGCTATCAAGATTTCTATCCCAGTGAAGGAGAGGTCGGAACAGGTGCATTGACGCCACTCGTGAAAGTTAAGTTCGCGAACGACGAAAAGTCGCATCTTGGAATGCCGATGCCGGCCGGTAAGATTCGCCTCTACCAGCGCGACAGCAAAGGGTCGCTCCAGTTCATTGGCGAAGACCAGATCAACCACACTCCTCGAAATGAGAAGATCACGCTAAATGTTGGACGGTCATTCGACGTTCGAGCGGACCGCAAACGAACAGACTTCAAACGCCTCGGCCCGACGAGCTTTCGCGAATCGTTCCAGATCGAAATTCGCAATCGCAAGCAAGAGGCCACGACCGTCTCGGTTTACGAGCGACACTGGGGTGACTGGAAGGTGACCGAGAAGTCGATGGACTTCACGAAGGAAGACGCCAGCACGATGGTCTTTGAGGTTACGTTGAAGCCGGACGAAGTGAAGACGATTACCTATACCGTCGATACGAAGTGGTGATCTAGCTATCAGTCAGCAGTTGGCAGTTTGCAGAGAGATTCTGCCGACTGCCGACTGCCGACTGCAAACTGCTGACTTTGCTTGAACCATCCAAAACCTCTCGTACACTAACTAGGTGGGGTTTGGCGTCCTTCGCCAGGCCACGGAGGACAGCATGGTATTCACACTTTTCGCCGCCAGCGCGGCGCTCGTGCCGGGCACGACCGAACTCACCGTCTACAACCAGGGCCTCGGCTTCGTTAAGGATGTCCGAACGCTGCATCTAAGTGGCGGTCGACAAGACGTGGTCGTCGAGGACGTGGCTCAGATGATCGATGCGACCAGCGTTGGTTTCCGTTGCCTCAATAACCCCGGCTCGGTGTCAATCCTCGAGCAAAATTATCGCTATGACTTAATCTCCCCGGAGGCGATTCTTGCCAAATCGGTTGGCAAGCGGGTTCGTTTTACGCGAACGATCGGAGCGAGTCGCGAGACGCTAGAGGGAACGCTCATCAGCTCGCCAACCTCGGTCGTGAGCACCGGCAATGGCAGCGATGTCCAGTACAACGGGCTCGTGATCAAGACTGACGACGGGCGCATCGTCCTTTCTCCCGAAGGTGAGATCGACGTGATGGAAATTCCTGCGGGTCTCATTTCCAAGCCATCGCTCATATGGATGCTGCAGAGCGCGGTTGACCAAGATGCGAAGATGGAACTGAGCTACCTGACGAAGGGGCTGTCCTGGAATGCAAATTACGTGCTGACAATGGATGCGAATTCTAGCGCCGATGTTCGAGGTTGGGTGACGATGAACAACCAGTCGGGTGTGAACTACGAGGATGCGAAGTTGAAGCTGCTGGCCGGGGACGTGAATGTCGTCAGCGATATGACCATTAATGGTTCCAATGCTGTGGTAAGGGCATCTAAATCGCCCGCAAGCATCGGTGGAGCGGCGGCATTTAAAGAAGAAGGACTCTTCGAGTATCACCTCTACACCCTTCAGCGTCCGGCAACGATCAAGAACAAAGAGCAGAAGCAACTGAGCCTCATGGAAGGCTTTGGCGTGCCGGTGAAGAAGGTCATCCAGTTCGAGGGCGATGCATCGGGTGACGGTTCCCAACAGCAGAACCTCGAATCTTCGGTGCGGATTAAGTTTACGAACGACGAGAAATCGCACATGGGCTTGCCCATGCCCGCCGGTAAGGTTCGCCTGTACCAGCGCGATGCGAATGGCTCGGTCCAGTTCCTCGGCGAAGACAGCATCCAACATACGCCGAAGAACGAAAAGCTAAATCTGCTTGTCGGAAAGGCTTTCGATATCAAAGCCACGCAGAAGCGGACGAGCTACACCAAAGTGGACAAGCACAAGCTTCGCATGTCGTTCGAAGTCGAGCTTCGTAACCGGAAGAATACGAATGAAACGATCACCCTCGACGAATCGATCTATGGAGATTGGAAGATCACCGAGACCTCCGATGCGTTCGTTAAGACCAACTCCAATCTGGCCACGTACACCGTCGCTGTGAAGGCGAACCAGGTCAAGACGATCAAGTTCACGGTGGAGACGAAGATATGAGTTTTGAGTCGAGAGTCGTGACTTGTGAGCAAAAAGCCGCTAGCCACGAGCCGCGAGCCGCTAGCATAATCTCCAAATTGACCCCGGAGGGATCGCAGAAGGTAGCCAGGGTGTCGCAGCGAGGTTCCGCCATTATGGCGGCAAGAGGACCTCGGTCTCTGGGACGGATTTGGAGGCGAACGAAACGTGCTTAACCTCGTGGTTGGCGCCGTGCTTCAGGCAGGAACCTCCGAACTCACGGTCTACAACCAAGGCATCGGCTTCGTCAAGGAGCGCCGCGAGGTTTCGCTCAAACCCGGTCGGCAATCGGTCGTGATCGAGGACGTGGCCCAGAAGATCGACGCGAGTAGCGTGGGATTCAAGTGCTTGAGTAACGATGGGTCGGTTTCAATTCTCGAGCAGAATTACCGCTTCGATCTCCTTTCTCCGAACGCAATTCTCGAGAAGTCGGTGGGCAAGCGAATCCGGTTCACCCGGGCCGGTACAAAAGGCAAAGAGTCGGTTGAAGGCGTGCTAATGAGCTCGCCAACGGCGCAGATCAGCGTGAATGGAATGAGTCAATGGACGGCCAACGGGCTCGTGATCAGAACCGATGACGGCAGGATTATGCTTTCACCGCGCGGCGAGATCGAAGTTCTGGAGCTTCCCAATGATATGATTTCGAAACCTTCCTTGGTTTGGGATCTCGATTCAGGCGTTGGACAGTTGGCGACGATGGAATTGAGCTACCTCACGAAGGGAATCTCGTGGAGCTCCAATTATGTGCTCACGCTTCGACCCAGTGGGAAAGCCGATCTTCAGGGCTGGGCAACGGTGAACAATCAGTCGGGCATCGACTATCACGATGCCAAGCTAAACCTCATGGCGGGGGTCGTGAACTTGGTTCAGGACTCAGATGGTGTGCTGGAATTTCGCGACCTCGCGAAGCGAGAGCAGATGGATCCTGCGGTTAAACCTGCATCACTTAGCTACTTTGCATCCGAGCAACAATTCTTCGAATACCACCAATACAGCATCCCGTTTCCCTCGACCGTCCTCAACAATGAAGCCAAGCAGCTAGCACTCCTCGAGGGGCGAAATGTCTCGATCAAGAAGGTTGTTCAGGTTGATTTTGAAACTGACGTTGTCGCTGGTGATCGACATGCCACGGCGCGATTGAAGTTCACGAATGACAAGAAGTCGAATCTCGGCATGCCGATGCCGGCGGGAAATATCCGCGTAATGTCCGAAGACAAGAATGGCTCGATGCAATTCCTCGGCGAGGACTCTATCGAACACACCCCTAAAGATGAGAAGGTGGACATCAAAGTCGGCGATGCCTTCGACGTGGTCGGTTCCTACAAGCAAGTTTCGAAGAAGACTCTTTCTGCCCACCTTGGGCAAATCGTCGTAGAGATGCAGGTCCGAAACCGGAAAGCGACGGCAGAAAATGTCACCGTCATCGACCATCATCCGTCCGGATACTTCCGAACTTGGAAAATCACGCAATCCTCAGACTCTTGGACGAAGGATAAGAACGGCCGCCTTGAGTTCGATGCTCCGTTGCCAGCGAACGGCGTGAAGACAATTCGGTACACGGTGGAGGGAGCGATCTAGGAAGCGCGGGAAGCGCGGGAAGCGGATGAAGTGAAGGAAGAGGGAGAAGAATTTGATCCACCAAATAGGATGAAGCCTCAGGTAGAAAGGAACTGACCACGCTGCCGCCCTTTGGGGGGCCGGTGAGGTGCGAACCGGAGGGGGTAGATTGCTGGTCAGCCCTTGCCCTAACCCTAGCTTTGCCAGGTACATTCACCCAATGCTCGGACTCGCCGTCGCCGCCATTCTCCAAACCCAAGCCAAACACACCTTCGACTTTCGCGGCGAAGAGTTCATTCTCGACGGCAAGCCGTTCCAGATTCGCGGGGGCGAACTGGATCCGGGCCGTGTGCCAGCCGAATACTGGCGGCATCGAATTCGAATGGCCAAAGCGATGGGCCTCAACACCATCGCGCCGTACATATTTTGGAACGACCACGAGCGCTCCGAAGGGAAGTGGGACTTCAAGAGCGAGAGCCGCGACATTGGTAAGTTCCTGACGATTTGCGAAGAAGAGGGCATGTGGGTTCTGCTCCGTCCAGGTCCTTATGTTTGTGGTGAGTGGGATGGTGGTGGCCTTCCCAGCTACTTGTGGAAATACCCAGACACGAAGTTCCGATCCATGGACGACAAGCGCTACACCGACGCGGTCGCCCGATACATCCATGAACTCGCTAAAGTCGTGAAGCCGCACTTGGTCACCAACGGGGGCAACGTCATCATGACTCAGATCGAAAATGAGTACGGCAGCTACCCACGACACGATCACAGCTACATCGTTTGGCTGCACGAGATCATGGTAAAGGAAGGCTTCAATGGCAAGTTTTCGACTTCCGATGGCGCCAGCGTGAACATGCTGAAGGACTCCACGCTAAAAGGAGTTGCCGTCGGCCTCGATAGCGGCTCAAACCTCGGCGATTGGGAGACGGCACGGAAAGTGAATCCGGGTGTGCCGATCTTCTCCGGCGAGACGTATCCGGGTTGGCTGCGACACTGGGGTGAAAAGGATTGGGAGCCTACTAATGTCGATGGCGCGCTTCAATTCTTGATGGACAACAAGAAGTCGTTCAGCCTCTACCTCGTTCACGGCGGAACGAACTTTGGGTTCACCACTGGTGCAAATCACGGCGGCAAAGGTTACGAGCCGGACCTCACGAGCTATGACTACGGCAGCCCGATCGATGAGCAGGGCAATGCTCGGAAGGAATTCTTGCAATACCGCGAGACCTTGGCGTCCTACGTTCCGGCCGAGAAGTTTCTCGCAATCCCTGCCCCGATTCCCACGATGTCGATTCCTGCATTCGACATGCGGCCTTTGAACGATATCTGGCACTCGGTGGGGCGATCCATTTCGACGGAGACTCCGAAGACTTTTGAGGAAGTTGGTCAGAACCAGGGACTCATTCTGTACTCGACGACGCTGCCGAAAGGCACGAAGGGCAAGCTGACGTTTAGCAAGGTCTCGGATTACGCGGTGGTCTATCTGGACCACAAATACATTGGCACCTTGGATCGACGCCTCGGTCAGAAAGAACTTGACCTACCCGAAGGGGCAGGCGTGATCGACCGCGATCTTGATATCCTCGTCGAGGGCATGGGCCGGATCAACTATTCAGGGGCGATGGACTCCGACCGCAAAGGAATCTTCGATCCGAAGATCGACGGAAGTGTTTTGAAGAACTGGAACATGTTCCGGCTGCCCTTGGAGTCGGGATGGGTTTCTCGCCTCGCTCAACTCCGTGGGGTGAGCACCGATCGAGGACAGTTCTTTCGAGGTGAATTCCGACTCGAAACAACGGCGGATACGTACATCGACATGTCGAAGTACGGCAAAGGCGTGGTGTGGGTAAATGGCCACAACCTGGGGCGATATTGGAATGTCGGTCCGCAATACCGGCTGTACTGCCCAGCGCCGTGGTTGCAGAAGGGTAAGAACGTGGTGACCGTACTCGATCTCGAGGGAACCGAAGCGAAGCCGATTCAGGGTTTTCCGAGCGTGAAGTAGGAGAATTTATATGTGGCACTGGTAACGACAGGTGCGAGGCTGAGAGTTACCAGTGTTTCTAGTGCTAGCCTGCCCACACTGCCAACTGAGACTACATCGTCCCATACAGCCGATCACCGAAGTCGCCCAGCCCGGGAACGATGTATTTCTTCTCGTTCAGGCACTCATCGACAGACGCGGTGTAGATCGGTACATCGGGATGCTCGGCGGAAAGGTAAGCAACTCCCTCGGGCGCGGAGATGACGGAAACCATTGCCAATTTTGTCGCACCCTTCGCTTTCAGGTCTGTAATCGCTTGGGCGGCGGACCCACCGGTGGCAAGCATGGGATCCAGGCACAGTGTCAACCGACCCGAGAGATCGGGAAATTTTTGATAGTAGGATCGAGCGATGGCGGTCTCCTCGTCGCGTTCGAGGCCGACATAGCCGACTTTCACATCGGGAAAAAGGTGCAACACGGGTTCGAGCATCGAGAGTCCAGCGCGAAGTATGGGAACCGCCACAAGGCCCTCGCCTAACATGTTCACTTGGCAGTCGGTGAGAGGCGTGGTTACTGTCACAACCTTCTGCGCCAATCCTTTAGTCGCCTCGATTACCAAGAGTGTCGTGAGGTGATTCGCATATCGCCGAAACCGCTCAGGCTGCGTACTCTTGTCGCGGAGTTGCGAAAGGTAATGCTGGGCGAGGGGATGATCAACGACGGTAACGGGCATTCTAAATCCATTATGGACCTGTCGGTGAATTCGATAGGATGCATGTACTTGCTCTCAAGGTTCGACTCTCCCAGAGAGCGTCATCCATTCTCCGCTCCAATTCATGTGGCATCAGCGAACCGGGAGAGTCGAACTTAGCAACGGAGTTTGGATTTGGCAGGAGTGCAACGCTACTTCCATCCCTTCAAGTTCTCACAGCTAAGTGCGGCAGGGTCGATAGGTGAGATCGAACCTGATGTACGACACGAGCGGAGACTTTCTTAGCCTCATCCCCTGTGGTCAGGGAACTCGTAAGTTCACAGGAATTCATTGGAGTTGAGGCCGCCTGCCGAGCACGTCATCTCAATGACCCACCCACAAGATGCCCGCGCCTCGCAAATGAAAAATCACGCCGAATAGACAAGAATCAACTTGTTAAACCCGAACCAAAAGGTTCAAAATGACAGTTCTCTTAACGCAATGAGCAAACGCAAAGTCACTGGATTGATTCTCGCGGCCGGGAAAGGCACGCGTATGAAGTCCGATCTTCCGAAGTGTTTGCACCAAGTTTGCGGCGTCCCGATGGTCAAGCTCGTGGCCGACTCGCTCATCGCGGCCGGAGCCGATGAAGTCGTCATCGTGGTCGGACATGGCGGAGAATCCATTGTCAAAGCCCTCGGCGAAGATTATAAGTACGCCTGGCAGCGCGAGCAGCTTGGAACCGGTCATGCCGTTCAAGAGGCGCTAAAGGATGTCGGGCCGATCGATGGCACGGTTCTCATTGCCTGTGGCGACACTCCACTCATTTCGGTCAATTACTTCCGCGACTTTCTCTGCAACCACTTGAGCAGCGATCGCGTCTGTTCTCTCGCGGTTGCCAAGCTTCCCGATGCCCACGGCTACGGCCGCGTGGTTCTCGAAGATGGCGATGCGACGAGAATTGTCGAACAAAAGGATGCCAGCGAGGCGGAACTCCAAATCAGCACTGCCAACGCGGGAATGTATTGTGTCGAAGCCGATGCATTACAAGAAGCGCTCGGGAGTCTGACGAACGACAGTGCTCAGGGCGAGTACTACCTCACTGATATCATCGGTTATTTCCATCACAGTGGCCGCCCGGTAAGGGCCCACATCAGCAATGATCCGGCGATCATGATGGGCGTGAATGATCGCAAGCAACTTGCCGAAGCGAATTCGATTCTAAGAAAGCAGATCAACGAAGGGCACATGACGAATGGGGTAACCATCGTCGATCCGCACAACACGTACATCAGCCCGTACACCCAGATTGGCTACGACACGATCATCGAGCCAGGTACGCACCTCATCGGTAATTGCCGAATCGGCAACGCCTCGAGCATTGGTCCGAATACGCGCCTCGTCGATGTCTTCGTGGGCGACAAGTGCAAGATTTTCCTCAGCAACGCGGATAGCGCCATCATCGGATCCGACGTCAAAATCGGACCATTTGCCAACATTCGTCCCAAGAGCCGACTGGAAGAAGGCGTGCGAATTGGGAACTTCGTCGAGGTTAACCGCTCGACGCTGCATAACGGCGTCAAGGCGAGCCATCTCACCTACATCGGCGACTCTGAGGTCGGCAGTGAAACCAACATCGGCGCTGGCACCATCACTTGCAACTTTAATGGATTCGTGAAAAGCAAGACGACCATCGGCGCGGATGCGTTCGTCGGCTCCAATTCGACACTTGTAGCCCCGGTCGTCATCGGCGATGGTGCTATCATTGCGGCGGGCAGCGTTATCACCCAAGACG
>CAMFIS010000137.1 GCA_945952345.1 uncultured Fimbriimonas sp. | reverse complement strand
CAAACTGTAAACCATGTCCTGTCTCACATGTACAGGATGTCTTGTCGACGTACAGTCCAAAGAGGTATCCGGTCTGGTTGGCGATTAATGTCCGGACCTAAGACCGAGAAGTGACAAGATAAACTACCTCTATGTACCAGCCGCCGCATTTTCGGGAGGAGCGAGAAGAGGTTCTGCACGAACTCATTCGCCGGCATCGGCTCGGACTGCTGATCTCGAATGGACCAGACGGGATGATCGCTGACTTGGTCCCATTCGTTCTCGATGGCAATCGTCTATTGGCGCATGTCGCGAGGGCGAATCCTCAGATCAAAGCCTTGGCTTCATCCTCGGAATGTTTGGTGGTTTTCCAAGGTCCGGAAGCGTACATTTCGCCTTCTTGGTACGCGACCAAAGCCGAGACTGGGCAGGTGGTTCCGACGTGGAATTACGCGGTGGTGCAGGTGTACGGAAAGCCGATTATCCGGGACGATGTCGAATGGTTGCGGGCCCAGGTGGAGCAACTAACCAACGCGAATGAGGCGAGTTTTGCCGAGCCGTGGGAAGTGTCAGACTCGCCCGATGATTACGTTCAGGCTCAGCTCAAGGGCATCGTCGGAATAGAAATAAAGATTAGCCGTCTTGAAGGTAAGTGGAAGATGAGCCAGAACAAATCAGAAGCGGATCGTGCGACAGTGGTGAGAGGGTTGAATTCGGTTGGCGAAGTCGAGACAGCCAATGCGGTTAAGCACCGACGATAGCAGGTACTTATGGATTTCGAAGAGTTCCACCTGCGAAAAGAACGGTGGGGATGCGATCTCGCAAACTTAGGCTGCGTATTCGTTTTCGCGGCGATTTTTCTGCCCTTGGCATATGTTCGCGAATCAAAATTCTTCTGGTTTCTTGGCGGTGTGTGTCTCATCCTCACGGTTGTGCACACGGTCAGTTTGGTGGCGGAGTGGCGATACCGACGTCGCTTATCGAAGGAATTCTTTCACACGGTAAGGATCTCGAAATCGGAAATTCGTTTCCTGAGTCGCGATGGCCACGACGTATTTTCAACCCAAGTTTCCGAAATTGACGATCTGATCATGGTGCAGTCGCGCAACACCAACGAGATGATCATTGTTTGCAAGGACGGCAATGAATTCAGCATCCCGGTCGCCGTCTACCAGCGCTTAGAGCATCGAAGATTGTTGCGAAAGCGGCTTCAAGAATTGGTTGGAAAGAAGTTCCACTACGTGTCGGTTGCTTCGCGGATGCGATGAAGTTCACCCTACCCTGACAACCCCCATCCCAACCCTTCCCCCTCCCAAAGAGCAAGGGGAAGGGCTAATTGTATTAGGTCTTATTGATTCGCTTCAATTCCTTGATGAGGAAGTCGATGTTGGTGAATGGGTCGCCGCCCGTTCGCTTCCACCGAATCTTTCCTTCCTTGTCGATCAGGATTGTTGAGTGAAGTTCGATCTCTTCGAAGTCATCGTAGGAGGCATATCGACGGGCGTTCTCGTGGTTGGTGTCCGATAGGTAGGTTAGTTTCACCGGATTCAACGTCGGCGATTCCTTGATTGATTTGGGAGACTGGCTACACACGCCTAGGACGATGGCATTCTGGTCTTGGAAGTCTTTGTAGCGGTCGTTGATGGATTTGAGCTGGCCAACGCAATGAACGCACGCATCGTTGAGAAAGAAGATCAGGAGGACATTCTTGCCCTTGTAGTCCGACAGCTTGACCGCTTTGCCATCGACATTCTTGACTTCAAGTTTGGGGGCCATATACGGCTCCCAATTGCTTGGTCCAATGTGATTTAGGTCTTCGGGCCGATAGACTCTCTCCGGTCCAGGGGTTTCGGCGATGGGCTTTGCGTTTGGAAACCTCGCCTTCATTTTCTGAACAAGCGGCAGGTCGGCATCGGCGTTCGACCACTCGTAGGCAAACTGCCCGGCATATTTGTTCGCCTTGTCCATGTCGCCCTTGGCGGCATACACCAGGGCTAGGCCACCCAAGCTAAAGCCATCGTTCGGTTCGTAGGTCAGAGCCCGCTCGTAGTAAGCAATTGCCGTCGAGGCGAAGCCCTTTTCCCGGTAGTAATCACCCATCAATCGAGCTACCGACCAAGGTTGATTTGGAGGATCGTTGGCATACTCGCTGTGGTGCTTCTTCTCCTCGTCGTCGGCACGAATCAGTGCCTTCTCTCCCTCATCGATCTTGCCTTGAGCAATCAAGAGATATCCTTCGGCCAGGTTTACATTCATGCCGTGGTTATCTTTGCCGTAGGCGTCTTTCAATTTAAGAAGCTGCGCGGAGGCCTTATCGAGATCTTTCAGCCAAATATAGGCCATCGTCTCGGCGAAGAGCTGATTCTTTTTGCCTTGGTCGCCGCCATCCCATTCCGCGAAGCCAGGAGTCAATATTTCTTTTGAGCGATGGAACTTGAGCATGCTTCGATACAACGCACGCATACCTTGGCTCACCTCATCACCGCGACGACCCACCTGCTCAGGTTCGCGAGGCGCGGTTATCAGATCCCGTGCACCCTTAATCGATACCTTAGCCATGCCCAATTCCTCTTGGATGTAGCAGAGGTAGTTGCGGTTGTGCGAGAAATTCCAGGTTTCGAACGGAAGGGCCAGCCGATCGTTCATGTACTTCAGTTCGGTCCTAGTCGCCGAGTCCATCGCAATGGCAGCTTCATGCCACATTCCAATCTTGCTGAAAATATGCCCCGGCATATGGAGCGCATGGCCAACACCCGGCGCAGAAAGCCCATAGAGTTGGCTACTCTTCATCGCCTTCAGGGGAGAGTTCTCGTCCCAGTTGTGGATGCTGGCATGCAACGCTCCTGGGTGCATCGGGTTTTTGCCTAGCACTTGCTGAACGATGTTTTCGTCTTCGTCCTGCGAAATTCGGCCGATGCTGAACAGAGCCATTAGGGCCTTCGCCTCGACATCGTCCGGGTACTTCGCGATGATGTCTTTGAGGTGCGCCGTGTAGGTTGCAGCGCCACCTTTGGCGACGGCCGCATCCAGCGCTTCGATATACATACGCTCGCGGTCGGTTACCGAATCTTTGCGTTTGACCGCTTCCTTGAGGAATGTCTTATACCGGCCAAATTCTTTGTCATTGAACGTGCCGTTGTCGAGGTTGAACCATGTGAATCCGCACCGGGCCAAGCCCCAGTAAGCCATTCCGCATTCAGGGTCGAGCTTGAGGCACCATCGGAAGGAGCGTTCGGCCTCTTCGAACCAGAACGAATGGAGCAAGGCATTGCCCTGATCGAACCACTGCTGGACTTCTTTGTTCTTGGTTGAAATGGGGAATGGCGAGTTGCCCACACCGGGAATCAGCCATGGCTTGAGCCGCATCCCCGAGTCGAACGCCGACCCATGGGACGAGTGTCCGGGTTCATCATCGGCCAGCGACAGTGCGGGTCCGAGAAGCAAGAGAAAACAGAGCGCTTTGTTCACCATTGAACTGCCGTCATGTTATCAGAGATACAGGCAAGTGCGTGACAAAAGCATCGGTATGCGTGACAAATCCGCCAATTATTTTGCCGCCAGTACTTGTGTCCTGTATGGTGAGATTGCTTGATTGTCACTCGCCGGTTGGCAGTGATCTTCTCTTTGCAAATGGGGAACATTATGAAATCTCTTGTACGAGTCGCCGCATTCTTAGCTGCGACTCTCATCGGCACCTTGGCCTATGGCCAATCCTTTTCTTTGGAGAACGGACCCAATCGGAGCGCGTTCCGAGACACTTCGAACATGTTTATCGATTTCGGATCGAGCTGGCGAGTCCACATGGACACCAACGCTGGAGACCCGGACCTGTACATCAACAACATCACCATGGCCACCGGCTCGGGTTGGGATTCCAACCTCGATGTCATGACGCCGGTTGGAGGATTTGACTATAACGGCAATGCCGGACACTACAACTTTGGCGATGCGATCTCGGGTGAAAACCATTGGGACTTCAATGGCGCATTTCGAAACTCAGGCGCAATCATTGCCGCCGTGGCAGACGGAACATACAACTTCACGTTAAACGTCCTGGGCGGGGCAAACAACTCGGCCATGGATACCTTAGCCAGCTACGATTTGGGGCTTACCGTCCTTCAAAAACTGGATGTGAACGTCTCGATGTCCGCAAATCCCAACGTCATCGCCCAAGGTGAAGCCACCGAACTTTCGATGACGGTCACGAATAACATGACGGGTGCACACTTCCTGTCAACCACTTGGTTTGTTTCCAACTTTGACGATGGGAACGGGCATAACTTGGCTTTCGACAACTTCGTCGGAAATTGGTTTGGTCAAGACATTGCCCCTGGGGCCAGCCATTCGGATATTCATTCCACTTGGCACGCGGATGGCGCACAAGTTCCTGGTCTTTACACTGGAAACAACGGGGTGGTGGGAGGTCTCTATGATGGGGACTTCTACTTCCTAAACACCGACAACAAGGCACAAGTCCTGGTGACGGTTCCAGAACCAGCTTCGATGGCAGCTATTGGTCTCGGCGCTCTCGCACTTTTGCGACGTCGCCGAAAGTAAGAAAAGGCATTTAGTTAGGGGTACTCAGGCTAGCCGTGAGTACCCCTATTTTGTTTGCTTTCTAGATTCAAATATCGTTACTCAAATCCTTTATTTGCTGCGGAAACTCGCATTTTTGCTAGTGTCTTTAGGTATAACGTCTTCGTCATGCGTACCAAAGTAAGCGTCTGTTTACTCCTCATCGCCAGCGTCGCCATGTGCTTTGCCCAGGGCACGACGAAGGCTGCACCCAAGAACGCCGCCAAGCCTGCCCAGAAGGCTGCTCCGGCCAAGCCTGCAGCTAAGAAACCGGCAGCCAAGAAGCCTGCCGCTAAGAAGCCAGCCGCCAAGAAGCCCGCTGCCAAGAAGCCCGCGACCAAGGCTCCTGCCGCTAAGAAGCCAGCACCAAAGGCTCCCGCAAAGAGCGCTCCGAAGGCTGATCCTAAGAAAGGCAAGTAAGACTTTTCAATCAAGACCCCTGTAAGTGCCCCAGGGGTCTTTTCGTTTATTAACACACACCTGTTGCGGCTTTGGAATATGCTGTGATCTCCATGAGAGAAACAGTAGAGGCCGCAAAGGCTGAATTTCTTCGTGCCAAGGGACGTGTTACAAGCGCCTTGGCATCTACTCCCGACGACAAGATTAACTGGTCGCCGTCGAGCACGGCCCGAACTCCCATCGAAGAAGTGGTCCACTCCGCCCTCAGCATCAAAGGAATGCAAGGTTGGCTGGATGGGAATCCTTTTCCGTTCGAAAGCATGAAGGCCCTGGACGACTATTCGCGATCGAGAGAGGCTGAATTCAAGACCCGAGAGTCGGCGCTGGAACTGCTTGAAACGCACAGCAACGAATTTATTTCTTGGCTGGATGGACTGAGCGATGAGAAGGTTGCTTCGACCTTTAGCACGCCGATGGGTGACTTTCCCATGGCATCTGCGATCACCTTCCCGGCCGACCATTTGCGCGCGCACGCTTCTCAAATGGACTACATTCAGACGATCTACGGCGACCGCGAATGGCATATGGGTTAGTCGACTGTCCGCGATAGCGTTACGAGGACAAACGGTTCAGACGAATTCCAAAATCCGATCGGTTTGTCCTCACGAAAATCTTCTTGGAAACCTTGCGACAGGTAATAGTTGACAAGGTTTCCTTGGTCCAAAGCTTCGAGCCAAATCCTGTTGAGACCTTGCCCCTTGGCTTGCTGGCTAGCTTCAGCCAGTAATTGGCTCCCCATGCCTTGACCATGGGCTTTTGGCGAGACAGCCAGAAGTTCAATTTTGAGTCCACCCTTGCTTTCGATCAGGGTCATCGTGCCAATGACTTCGCCTTCGGATTTCGCGAGAACGAGTTGATAGTCGATGTAATCCCGCTCCAGCGGGTAGTTGTCCATTCGAAGTCCGGGAAATATCCGGTCGTACTTGGCGTTGGCCAGATTGATGATCTCCGTGGCCTTTTTCAACAAGTCTTCACTCGCTTCGGGGATTGGAATTCGAACGAACTCGACGGACATGGATCCATTTAGAGTACCGTTCTCGCGTCGCTGCTTGTTAGGTTCGACGTCCGACCAAGGTCCCACGACTTTGTGCCCACAAAAGGTACTCGGGTGAACCGTCGATGAGGACTTTCGTTTGCGACGATAACACCTTTTCCGGAGAGAGTTATCGAAGGAGGAGGGAGGAACACAAAGATGAAAACCAATACGAAAATCGCTTCGATCGCTTGCGCCGCCTGTCTCTTGACCGGAGGCATTTTCACCTCTCAGGCCATGGCTCAGGGCGCCGGTGTGACTGGCGGCGTCGGTGTCGGCCAAAAGAAGGGTGCCGAGAAGCGAGAAAAGCATCCTGAAATCATGAAGGCTATTCGCAACCTCGAGCAGGCCAAAGCTGCCCTCGAGCATGCGGACCGAGACTTCGGCGGACACCGGGCTAAGGCTCTCGATGCCACCAAGGCCGCAATCGCCGAATGTCGAGAGGCGCTGAAGTTCGACAAGAATTAGACCCGTTCATTTCCCTACCGGCTCCCCAGGCGTTCTTCCCCTGGGTGGAGCCATTTTTATTTTTTTAGACTTCGCGATAGCGGAAGCAGTCGGGGCTGTGGTCGTTCACCATTCCAACGGCTTGCATCCAGGCGTAGACGATCGTGGGTCCGCAGAATTTGAATCCCAGTTTCTTGAGGTCTTTGGAAATTTGCTCGGAAAGTGGGGTGCTGGCAGGGATGCTGCCGGTTTCGTTCTTGATGGGCGCACCATCGACATAAGCCCAGGCAAATTCCGCAAAGTTCGGAATCTCTAGGAAGGCCTTTGCGCCGTTGATAGTGGCTTCGATCTTCGCCCTCGACCGAATGATGCCCTCGTTTTGGAGGAGCCGCTCGACGTCGTCTTGGGTGAATTGTGAAACCTTGACGGGGTCAAAGTTGGCGAAAGCCTCGCGAAACGCATCTCGACGCTTAAGGATGATCGACCACGAGAGTCCGGCTTGGAACCCTTCGAGCATGAGGCACTCCCACAACTCGCGGCTGTCTCGGATCGGCACACCCCACTCGGTGTCGTGATAATGAAGGTCGACGGGGTCTTTGACGGCCCACGAACAGCGAATAACGGAGTCGGACATGGTAGACGGGAGTATACATGATTCAGGGCAAGTGCGAGGGCGAGTTAGCAGTGCGAGATTTGGATTCAAGGATCAAGGAAAGAGTTGTGCCAACTTCCCTACAATTCCTTTCTGCTAACTGCCGACTGCAAACTGCCAGCTCCTTTCTCCCAACTCAAAACTCACAACTCTCGACTCCTTCAGGTACCTTCGTTGGTGCATGGCCCAATTTCGAGTTGGATGTGTTCCCTTTGTCAACGCCCGGCCCTTGGTGGCGGCGTTCGACGCGCCGAACGATTGGGTTGAGGTGGTTTACGACGTTCCCTCGAAGCTTCCCGCCTTGCTGGATTCTGGTGAGGTGGACGCGATCTTGGTGTCGAGCGTCGAGCTTCTCCGCCGCGACGACCTCGTGAACATTTCCGACGTCGGGATCATGAGCAACGGCCCGGTGATGAGCGTTCGGTTGCTCTCGAAGGTCGGCGTTTCTGAAATCAAGACTTTGGCGTTGGATAGCAGCAGCATGACCAGCAACATGCTTGCCCAGGTTCTGCTGGCGGAGATTGGAGTCTTTCCAACGTGCGATGCGGTTCCGCCGGTTCAGGAAGACATGCTCGCCAACCACGATGCTTGCGTGCTTATCGGCGATCGAGGACTTGAGGCAGATGGCGACGACCTGATCGATATCGACCTCGGCTCTGCGTGGACGGACTTAACGAGTCTTCCCTTTGTATGGGCGCTGTGGTTGGGCAAGCGAGGCTCTTCGAAAGACCTTTCGCTGCTTGGTAAGGTTCTGGAGGCGGCTTATGCTTCGAGCCGGTTTTCTGCTCTGCATGAATATCGCGATCAGGCGCGGCCCCAGTTGCCCGGGTTTATGTCGTCGCTTATGGTCGATCCGGCCAAGCCGGGTCCGGATGCTCGACGCGACTATGTGATTCAGAGCGCGGCAGAACGCTCTGGCTGGGACGAAGAGCAGGTTGAGGATTACTTGGCGAACGGGGTTCGATTCGAGCATGCAAAGTATCGCGAATCATTGGCGCGTTTTGCCGAATTGATTTCCAAACACGAACTCGCAGCGGCATCGGTTTCGGCGGAGTTTCATACCGACCGAATTCGCAAGGAGATTGACGTTTTGATGGAGACCTTGTCCGAGCAAGGATAAACTGCGACTCGTGGGGATTTTAGGGAAGCTGTTTGGCGAGAAGGCTCCGGCTTGGGCTCAGCCGATAACGCTTGAGGAGTTCCAAGAATTCAAGGACGATGTGACGCGCGAGGTTGAGGCCGTAGGTGATGAGAATGAGTTTCTTTGGAACGAAGGCAAAGTCATCATTGGTGGCTCGATTCACATGCACTTTCATAACCTTATCGCGAATTGGAAGGCTAAGGAAAAGGCGGGTCGCCGCGATTTGGTTCGCAAGTATGTGGCGGGAATGCTGCAGGGCGAAGCTCTGCGAAACCAGGAAGTAGATTTCGATCGGTTGGCACTACGTGTCTATGACTTTGAAGGCATGAAAACCTCGCCATTCATGACAACCTATCCAATCGGAGAGAATCTGGCCGTCGCTTTGGTCCAAGATTTGCCCGACTCGGTTGCAACGATCAATAAGGATTGGGTTGAAAAGACGGGTAAGAGCCCCGATGAGCTGTACCAGATTGCTCGAAACAACATGAAGGAACGCGTCAAGCATGAGTTTCGCAAGATCGAGACTCCGTTTGGCGACATCATCATGATCGGAGCGGAAGTGTTTGGAGGAGCCTATATCGCGATGATCGATCGGATCGCGAAGCCGATGACTCGCTACTTGGTTGCGTCGCCGACACGAGATGAATTCCTGTTCCTCGAGCCGAAGGCATGGAGTCGGGAAGCGGCCGAGGCCTTCCTCGACATTTGTCATGCGTTCGTCAAATCGTCTCCAAACAATTACATCTATCCGTTCGTGCTTGAGTTTCGTGACGGCGTCTACACCGACCTCTGCGTGATGACCGATGGAAAGATGATTTACAAAGATGACGTGAAGTTCGACAGTTGACCTACTCGCTGGGTCGGAGCATGTGAGATAGAATTCCCTTCGTGGGAATCTTAGGAAAACTGTTTGGCGAGAAGGCGCCTGAGTGGGCGCAGCCTATAAGCCCACAACTTTATAAGGAATTTCAGCGAGATGCCATCAAGGCAATTCAGGAGGTCGAACCAAATCCGTCATTTGACTGGGAAGACGGAACCGTTGGGGTGCGTGGCGATTCACTCCGTCTAGGATTTCACAATTTGATTCGAATGTGGATGGATTCCCAACCGAGTGAAAGGATCAACGAAATACTTAACTTCATCTCGGTGCTCTTGACCCAATTCGATTGTGGTCCCATGACAATTGGAGACAAGCTGCACTTGCTGAAACCTCGAGTTATGGACCCACAACAAAAGAGGGGATACTTCCACGCGGCCACTCGCCCGTTCGGCAGAAATCTCTATTCGTCTCTGGTCGTCGATGAAGAACGAGTCATGAGATTTGTCAATGAAAGTGATTTAGAGAGTGAGGGGCTTGATTACGATTCGCTCTTTCGGACGGCCATCGAGAACCTGCGGCGAGAAAGCCAACCAGATGTTTCGAGAAAAGTTTCCTCGTCTGGTCAACTTACGATCATTGGGTTGGAGTACCTGGGTGCCGCCCAAATATTTATCTTAGATAAATACACGGAGGCGGGTGAGACTTACCTCGTTACCGCTCCGAGTCGGGATACGTTGATTCTGTTCAAACCCACTGAACTTTCGAACAAGTCCCTCGATTGGCTCTTGCTGTTCGCCCAGCGAACGTACGATACGATATCGATTTACCGCAGTATGCCCTTCGTCTTGAAGTACAAGGATGGCGTCTTCGAAGACCTGACGGAAGAGAAGGACGACCGAGTTGTCGCTTGTGTGGATTTAGGATAACCCGATGATTTATTCTTCCGAAGAACGTCAGGCGATCATTGCCAAGTGCACGAAATTCCTTGGACATCGTCCGGCGACGATGGCTGAGCGGATGCAGGAGATTGCGGATTCTCCGTTGGCTCTTCTGCCTTCGGATGGCTACGGCGTGGGCGGGTATGTTTCCGAACTCGAAGTCGAACTCGCGTCGCTGATGGGACACGAAGCCGCAGTATTTATGCCGAGCGGAACGATGGCGCAGCCGATTGCGTTGCGAATTTGGTGCGACTGGCTCGGGTCAAAACAGGTGGCGTTTCATCCGCTTTGCCACCTGGAGATCCACGAGCAGATGGGTTACCGCGAATTGCATGGGATGAAAGGCGAGTTGCTGGGTGAGGCGAACCGACTATTTACACTCGACAACCTGAAAGCAATGGCGACAAAGCCGGCAGGCGTATTGTTCGAGCTGCCTCAGCGGGAGATCAG
>CAMFIS010000136.1 GCA_945952345.1 uncultured Fimbriimonas sp. | reverse complement strand
GGATACCCCTTTAGCTCGCCGAACGCGGCCATGGGGATGTGCGTCTCTTTGGACAATCGTTCGATGACCACACCAAGCGGTTCGAAGTTGCTCTTGAATGTGATGGTCGTGTCCTGAAAGCCGAGGACGGTTGCGAGTGCGAGAGAAGATAACATCTGCTGACCTAGTTATACGCGTTTTCAGAATATTCGGTTGAACGATAGCGACGATGACCCAGATTAATGTAGAAACCCCGGACAGGCTCGACAAGTTTCTGGCCACTCAATTTCCCGATCATTCGCGGTCAAAGATCGTTCGTCATATCGAAGACGGAAATGTCACCGTGAACGGCGCGGTAGAAAAGCCGGCCTACAAACTTCGTTCGGGCGACGTGGTCTTGATTCAAGATCTGACCGAAACCGAGGCCCACGACCTGACCCCCTTCGCGATGGACATCGAAGTCGTTTATGAGGACGACGACATGATGATTGTGAACAAGCCACGTGGGTTGGCGTCGCACCCGGCGGCATCTCTACGCGAGCCCTCGTTGGTGAACGTGCTGCTTGCCCGGGGCGGATCGCTGTCTTCGATGGGTGGCGAGTTTCGGCCGGGAATTGTGCATCGACTGGATAAGGAAACGACGGGATTGATGCTTGTGGCGAAGAACGACTACGCCCATGCGGCGTTAGCGGCCGCGATCGAGAAGCGAGAAGCCCACCGTCGATACTATGCGGTGGTGGCCGGCGATGTAGACCGTGAAGTGTTTACGATCGATGCTCCGATTGGGCGAAATCCGGCGAATCGGCAGCAGATGGCGGTGGACGTCCACGGCAAGCGAGCGGTGACGCACGTACTGCGGGTGGCTCGATTGCTCCAGGGAACGTTGATTGCGTGTCGGTTGGAGACGGGCCGGACGCATCAGATTCGGGTGCATCTGCGGGCGCTTGGGCATCCGGTTTTGGGCGATGCCTTATACGCGCCGAAGGAGCAGGGGCAGGGGCCGATGCAGCTCCACGCGGCATATTTGGCGGTCGATCATCCGCGAACGGGAGAGCGAGTGGTTGCGTTTGCCGATGCGCCGGCGGATTTTTACGGACACGAGTTCGCCACGCGGGACGCGATTGCGGGATTCGGATCGGCGTAGACGTGGGAAAATAATTCGCCGCCAAACCGTTGTTTGCGGTAACTTTTACTCTGGATGGCGAAGGTTGGTTTTGTCGGACTTGGGGTCATGGGCGGACCAATGGCGGGGCACCTTTTAGCCGGGGGGCACGAGGTCTCTGTTTGGAATCGGACTCCTTCGAAAGCCGATGCCCTTCGAGACGCCGGTGCGACGGTGTGCGCTTCCCTTTCCGAGCTTGCGGCTCGTTGCGATTTTATTTTCACTTGCGTGGGCCGGAGCGAAGATGTGGCCGAAGTCGTGCGCGCGATGGCGCCCCATGCCAAGCCAGGCACTGTGTTTGTCGATCATTCGACGGTCGAGCCATCGATGGCGAAGACTTTACACGCCGAATTACACGCACAGGACTTGAACTTTGTCGATGCGCCGATCACGGGTGGCTCGATGGGGGCGAAGAACGGAACGCTCACCATCTTCTGTGGCGGCGATCCGGACGTGGTCGAGCGAGTGATCGAGGTGATGACGCCCTACACTAAGCGGGCTGAACGTGTTGGTGGGCCGGGCCAGGGTCAGGTGATGAAGCTAGCGAACCAAATCGCGGTTGGCGGCGCGCTGGTCGGACTCTGCGAATCGATTGCGTTCGCGACCAAAGCGGGCCTCGACGTGCCCCAGGCCCACAGCATGATCGGTGGCGGCGCGGGTGGCAGTTGGGCGTTTGAAAATTACGGCCGGATGATCCTTAATCGCGATTGGACTCCAGGATTTTCGGTGAAGAACCAACGCAAAGATTTTGGCTATTGCGAAGCGGCGGCGGCGGAGATGGACTTTGATCTTCCGATGACGCACTTGGTGAACGAATTGCTGAAGAAATTGCAGGAAGCAGGGCGGGAGGAGGACACGACTGCAGCCCTGTACGAGGTGTATCTCGACTCATGATCCTTGCCGTTTCGATGCAGGGAATCTCTAAACAATACGGCTCGGTTCAGGCCCTGGGAAACGTCACTTTCGAAGTTGAAAAGGGCACAATTCATGCCTTGGTCGGCGAGAATGGTGCGGGCAAAACGACCTTAATGAGAGCGCTTTATGGCGCGATGCAACCCGATTCGGGCTCGATTACCGTGAATGGCCAAGCGGCCCACTTCCATGATTCTCGCGCGGCGATCGATGCGGGAATCGGGATGGTGAGCCAGCACTACGGCATCATCGGCGAACTGACGAATCTTGATAACTTGGTCCTCGGCGCTGAAGGTGGACCCGTCTTGATGAAGGGTTCGATGGAGCAGCGGGCAAACGAATTGGCCGCCAGCATGGGATTCGAGTTCGATTGGGCCGCCGAGTCTTCCACGCTGAGTCCAGCGGGCGGACAGAAGCTGGAGATATTGAAGCTGCTCTGGCGAAATAGCCAAATCATGATCCTCGACGAGCCAACCGCGATGCTCTCGCCCCAGGACTCGGACGCCCTGTACGAGAGCCTGAAGCAGCTTGCGGCGAACGGGGCGACGGTGATTGTGGTGACTCACCGCATCGCCGAGGTGTTCGAGCATTGTCGACGCGTGACCGTGCTTCGCGGCGGAGTAAAGGTCGCCGACCACGATGTTGCCGACGTGAAGCCCGAGCAGTTGGCGGAGGAGATCGTGGGCGGAACCGTGATCGAGCGGCCGGTCCCAGTCTCGAATGAACGCAGCAATATTCGGCTCCGGATCGATGCACTATCCGTACGAGGTTCGAAAGGCGAGACGGCGGTTAAGGGTATCGACCTCCAGGTCAAGTCGGGTCAGCTTGTGGGCATCGCAGGTGTGGATGGCAACGGCCAGCGGGAGCTGTTCCACGCCCTGATTGGCGTTTCCAAGCCAATGTCGGGAAGCTTCTCTTTCGATGGCAACCAGTGGGACACCGAGCCGGGAAGCACAAGGATTCTTGAAGGGTTGAGGGTGATTCCAGAGGATCGGCACGACGAGGGCGTGATCGAAGAATGGTCGCTATACGACAACTCCGCGCTGGGACTGCAGCGGTTGCCGGTGTTTCGTCGCCTCACGAGTGCGATGAAATCTGAAGCGCCAGTGATGGCGGAAATGTTTAAGACGAAGCACGGAAACTTATCCGATTCGATGGGAAGCCTCAGCGGTGGAAACCAGCAACGGTTTGTTGCGGGCCGAGCCTTGCGCATCGATCCACAGATGATTTTGGCTTTCCAGCCCGCGCGAGGATTGGACCTCAACTCGACGACGAAGGTGTACCAGGAGATTCGGAAGGCGTGCGATGAGGGCGCTTGCGCCATCGTGGTGAGCTTCGATCTGGACGAACTGCTCGACTTTTGCGATCGCATCGTGGTGATGTGCCACGGGCACTTGTCGGAACCCAAACCCGAAGAGGCGCGAGACCGCGCTGCCATCGGCCGATTGATGGTGGGAGCGGAATGAAAGCGCGCGTCCCAATTCTGTTTGCCTGTGGCATCTTGCTGATGATCGGCTCGCTGATGATTGTGCATGCTCCCATTGGGGAGGCGGTCGCCACGATCTTCCAGGGATCGCTGGGAAATCTGAAGAAGATCAGCGGGACGATCAAGGAGATGACGCCGCTCCTGATTCTGGGTTCGGCGGTGTACCTCGCGCTCAAGGCGGGTCTGTTCAATATTGGGGCGGAAGGTCAATACCTCGTTGGCGCCTGCTTCGCATGCCAAACGATGGTGATGGTTCCGGGGCCAGTCGGTGTCGGGCTGGGATGCCTAGTCGGCATTGTGACGGGTGCGCTGTGGGCGTTGCCAGCGGGATTAATCAAGGCATTTCGCAATGGGCACGAAGTGATCACGACGATTATGCTGAACGCCGTGGCGGCGAACATGACCAAGGCTTTGGTCGCGGGACCGTTCAAGGGTAAGGGGCAACTCGTGCCATCGACAGCGGTGCTTCCGGTCAATAGTCAACTTACTCCGCTCTTCACGTTTCGGGACCTCGAGATTCCACAGTCGTTCGTAATCGGGATCGTCGTCGTTGTTGGGCTTGCCTATTGGCTGAACAAAACGGTGGCCGGGTACGAGCTCAAAGCGTCAGGCGCGAATCCTACAGCGGCGCAATTTGCCGGAATCAAGACCAAGCAAGTAACCGTCAAGGCAATGTTGATGAGCGGGGGACTGGCCGGCCTCGCCGGAGCGCTGCAGGTTGCGCAGTTCGAGCATCGGTTCTATGACGGATTCGCGACGGGTTACGGCTTCGACGCACTGGGTGTTTCGCTGTTGGTCGGTTCGAATCCGCTCTTCCTCCTTGCGAGTTCATTCTTCTTCGGCTTGCTCAACAAGGGCGGCACTGCCCTCTCGCTCATCGGAGTCAACAAGGGCATTACGATGGTGGTGTTGGCGGTGGTCATCGTCATGTTCGCGGCGGTTCGGTACGGCCGCAAGCAGGTGAACCATGGTTAGCTTCCTGCTGCAAATCATCACAATGTCGGCTCCGCTGATTCTGATGGCGATGGCGGGCTATATGAGCGAGCGCTCTGGCGTGATCAATATCGGTCTCGAAGGCAAGATGCTGGCTGGGTGCTTCATCTGTGCGGCGGCTGGTGCTCATTTTGGCGCGGTCGGCGGACTCGCATTCGCAATCCTCGCGTGCATTGCCCTTAGCCTTCTGCACTGGTCACTGACGCAGATGTATCGCATCGACCATATCATTTCGGGCATGGCGGTAAACCTGCTTGCCTCCGGCTTTACGGGATTCATGGATTCATCGGGAATCTGGAAGACGACGCTTACCGATTCGCAGCGATTGCCCCTGCCTATGTATTATGCGATCGCCGTCATCTCCCCCTTCTTGCTGTTCGCGATGGCGGGACGGACTCAGTTTGGATTGCGACACAAGAGCGTTGGAAGCGACCCGGACAAAGCGAGGTTGCTGGGAATCCATCCGCAGCGCGTACGATTTTCCGCGCTCATCATGACCGGTGTCTTCGCCGGATTGGCGGGATCGCTCCTGGTCACCGAGACTTCAGGCTTTACAAAGGAAATGACGTCGGGGCGCGGTTACATTGCGCTGGCGGCGCTCATTCTTGGTGGCTGGCGTCCGATTCCGGCTACTGCGGCGTGTCTCCTCTTTGGCGTCGCGAAGGCGGTTCAGATCCGATTTAGCGGAACGCCGATCTTCAATTTCGATATTCCGTCGGAAATCTGGAACATGTTGCCGTATATTGTAACGTTGTTGGCATTGGCTGGACTCTTGGGTCGAAATCGGACTCCGGCCGGACTTGGAAAACACTAAACCCATGGCTTTCATCCCTGTTTTGGCACTCGTGGCGACGCCACAAGCTTCGCTCATCGCCGAGAAATTGGCGGCGGTTCACCAGAAGCTATCGGGAGGAGTGCTGGTGAGCGATGCTCAGGTCAACGTCGTTCCTACGCGGGTTCGCCTTGCTCCTGGCGTGTGCACATTGGTGATGCCCAACCAACAGATCGCCGAAGTTCGTTCGACGGGTATCCGCTTTTACGATCAAATCTTCAACCAAGTCGCCGCCGTGAAAGCACAGAAGTCGATCAAGGTTCCAGATGCGGCCCCGGACGTCGCCCAGATTCACCGGGAGATTCTCTCGTGGTTGCTCGATTCGTCGCAGCGAAACAGCTTCTTCGCCGACATCAAAAAGGATCAGCACTGGCAGGCTAAGCCAGGCAAGCTGGAATTGGTCGACCCGATCAAGAAAGTGAGGTCCGAGGTTCTGTACGACTCGGCGTACCGAGTGACCGAGATTCGAGCGTTTGTGAACAACAAGGTGCTGACGGATTGGAAATACCAATACGTGGACGCCAGCAAGATCAATTCGATTCCGTCTGACGCGCGTGTGGTGGCCGGCTTGCCTCAGCGCCCGGCGCTGCCGCAGAAGTCCAATCCGAACGCCGTCGTTTTGTCGCAAAAGATGTGGCGATCGATGAGCCGCCTGGAGAATCGGACGGTCATTCAATCCAACTCGGAAGGCGAGTTTAGATTTACGCTGAAGCCTGGAAATATGACCGAGAAGGGTCCAAAAGGTAGCTGGACGGCGACGAACACGAGCTTGACGATTACTCCAAATAAAGGCGCGGCGAAATCACTGAAGGGCAAAACCGGAAAGTATCTCGACATGCTTCACACGTCCGGGGTCGACCCATCGCCCCTGGCTTGGTACTTCCTCAATCGCCGAGTTCCGTTCCTCGATTTGTTCGATCAGTGCCAGAATCTTGAGCTTGAGGGGTCGATCTCGATCGGTGGAAAGTCGACATCGATCCTAAAACTGACAAGACAGGCCGCTCGAATCCGCCTCTATGTCGAGGAGAAGTCGGGCGACCTGATGATGATGAGCAGCGATTCTCTCGACGCGCGAGGGAACGTGATCAATAGCTCGCGGCTTAAGATCTCTTACCAGTAGTTCCGCCGCTGGTGACCTTCAGCCTCTCTGAGAGAGCAAGCGCAGCCCCGATGACCTTGTCGTCGGCCCCGGGCAGCAGAAGCTTCGGGTCTTCGGCCGTCACATCCGGAACGATTGGGTTGCCTTCGAGGCGATCTTGTCCGGGTGTCAGGTAATCCGCAACTGGAATCTGCAACGCAAATCCATTCGAAGCATCGGTGAAGGTTGAGAACAGCACCGCGCCGGCGGACTTGCTGCCCACAACTCGGCACGTGATGTTGGATGGGTCGACGGTGACATTCCCTTCCTTATCGACCATCTTCTTTCCGTACAAATCGCGCATAGCGGCGGTAAATATTTCGCTCGCGCTGCCGGTTCCTGCGTTGATGAGGATGATGAGGTTGCCGTGGAAGATCGTGTCGGCTCGGCGCGGCGTCATGAATCCGTCCGTCGAGTAGGGGGTGAGTTCGGCCAACTTCGCCGGCTCGCGCTTTTCTTCTGACTTGAATCGGTTGAGGGCGCCTCGATCCAGCATGAAACCGAGCTTGAGCTTGGGATCGACGAAATGCCCGGCCAGGTGCAGAAGATTCATTACCGAGCCGCCGCCATTAAACCGAAGATCCACGACCAGATTCTTGGTCTTGACCGCGTCCTTCATGTAGGTATCGATCAGATCGGCGTCGTACGCCTTATCGAAGGTGTTGATTTTGAGGTAGCCCGTCGATGGGTTGAGCATCTTGAATTCATCTTTGCGAACAGTGCTAAATGAGCGTCGCGTGATGGTGTATTCGAACAGCTTGCCGCTGGCTTTCTTGACCTTAAGAGTCACTTTCGATCCAGACTCGCCGGACATCACAACGTTGTCGGCAACCTTTTTACCGTCGACTTCGAGGATCGTATCACCGGGTTCGAGTCCGGCTTCGCTTGCGGGGCTCTTTTCGACGACACGAACGATGACGCGTCCGACGCCATCCGGCGAAGGTTGATGGCTCACTCCGATGCCGACGGTCCGGCCAGTATTGCGCACGTTGGCGTCTTTGGGTGTGGCGAGAACAATGTGGCTGAAGCCGAAATTATGGAGAGCCTCGTTGACGGCGTTGCGGAATTCTTCGTCGTTCTTAGCTGCGTCGATTTTGGTTCGTTCGTTCTTCAGGAAGTCATCCCACTTCTTGAAATCGGTTCCGGGCACAAAAGCTTGTGTCTCGATTCGTGAGGTCAGACGGTTAAGGATTTCGTCGCGAACCTCGGGCTTACCATCGATGGTTTGGGCAAAAGATAAGACCGCAAGGGCGGCCATGAGCAGCGTAGCGCAAGATTTCTTCATGAATCTATTTCTCAATACGTAAGACTATTCGGACTTGACTTCCACTTCAATTCCGATTTTTCGAATGACCGTTGCAACGGTCTCACACTCTTCTTTATCGGCATGGTGGACAACAGATTTGCCAAGTCGATCGACTTCCCAAGTCTCAATTTCTGCTTCTTCGAGGCTGCAACCGGTAGCGAGCAGCAGGATCATGACGACCTCCTCGAAGGTGTTGAAGTCGTTATTATAAACTACGACAATCCAGGACGCTTGTTCGGTAGTTTCTGAATAATCGAGCTCCGGACGCTCGAGCGTGCGGGTGGACATTACTCCTTCCATTCAGGTTGAACGGACGTTTTCACGCCGATAGCTTCGAGCACTTGAGCAACGTGGTTGCATTCGGACTCGCTGGAGAAATGGATGGGAGCCTTTCCGTATGCTTGCGTTTCCCACGCTTCGATCTCGGCTTCTTCGGCCGTGCATTGGGTGGCGATCATGACCGTCATGATGACAAGATCGAGGGGAGTGTGATCGTTGTCGTAGATGATCGTCATCCAACGTCCGCTCGTCGAAGTATCGTCGAGTTCAGGATGTAGTTGGGTTTGGTTCATGCCTTATAACTGAAATTACGTATCCAATGAGGAGTAGCGTTACTCCAATTATGACCGCAAAATAATTCGTTCTTCCCGGGTAATCGATCCGGATCTGGGTTTGCTTGCCATCGGTTTTGATGAGCCGCCAGCCGTCTTTGTCTTCGACGGTGGTGTTGGGAGTCGGGCTTTTCATGCCAGGAATGAAGCGGTCGCGAACGAGAATTTCCTTCGCATCGTTGAGTGGCTTAATGATTTGGTGATCGTATCCGTCGTGCTCGATAGTGCCGCCTTCGATGCGGGTGTCCATGAGGAGGGTGCCGTTCATTTCGAGTCCGGGTGGATGGAGGACTCCGAGTTTTTGGAATGCCTGGACCTGGTCGGGCATGAGCGAATCCTTGGCGCGGAACAGCATCATGTTGCCGTTTTCGGGCGGGGCGGGATCGCGGCCGTAGGCCTGGGTGAGTTTCTCCACGAAGCCTTTATCGAGGATGGAGTCGTAGCCGAAAAGGTCGTGCACCCGCTGGAGGCTGGCGATGTTGGGCGGCATGGTGGCGCTGGGGGTGTCGAACATGTTCCAGGATTTGCTGACGAACATGTGCCGCTCCTGGTCCGGTTTGACTTCAGGTACTTCAAGGGCCTTGCCTGATAGGGGCCGTTGGGCGATCAGTGTGAGAAGAAGTAGGATGGGGATGCTCAGCTTCGGGTTGGGCAGTTTCTTTGAGATGAGGGCGGCGATGAGGACCGAGCCCAGCAGCACTGAGAGCGCAATGCCGGGCATGTTCGGCGTCATGGTCCGGCTGATGAGGCGAGCCATGGCGTCGGCATTGTCTTGCATGACGAACTTGGGCACCATGGTGGTGACATTGAATCCGATCGCCAGGAGGACGAGGGGGACGGCAGCGAGGGCGTACCACTTCCGTTCGCCTTGATTCTTGGCCTCCAGCCGATCGTAGCCAACCGCGGCCATGAGGCAGAGACCAAGCACAATGAGGACGTGTGCCCGCCCGGGCGAACCGGTTGCTGACCAGCCCGGAAAATTGAAGAAGAGGAGTTGATTGAGAGGCGATCCGAAGGCAAGCAGTACGCCGACGATGGCGACCGCGAGGCCGGGTATGACCGGCGGCATTCCACCTTCATCCTTCTTCCGCTTATCCATCAGGCCAAAGAGGGCGAGGATGAGTGCGAACGGCGTGATCCACAGCGCTGATTCGGCAGGGTTCGATCCTGGTTTGACCACCGCGGGCCAGAAGCTTGTTGGGAGCTTCTCCGCCTGATCGCCGAGGACCATCGAGCGTTCCATACTAGGGTCGCCGAGGAGCTTGGGATTGATGAAGCTGAGCGCTTCGAACGGTGCGAGTACGCCTTTGCTGTAATCGTTATAGCCTTGTTCGCTGGGCACGTTGCGGCGGTGGCTAGTGGCGGAATTCTTGAGGACGATTCCGAGTTGGGGCATCGAGGCGGCTATGCCGACGATCAAGGCAAATGCCGGCACAAGGGCGGCCAGTTTGCGCTCGGTCGCCATCTGCCAGGTCCAAACCACGAGGGCGGCGAACATGCCGTAGAACGCGAACTGGAGGTGCCCGGCGTAGAGCATCATCGCGGTCGCGAGCGCGGTTTGGAAGAAGCCGAGCCTGCGATTGCTACACGTGATACCCGCAAGGAACCAGGGTATCCAGGCGACGGTGCTCGGGACGCTGGCGAGCGGCGCCCAGGCAACCATGAACTGCGAAAGCGTGAAGGCGATGGAGCCGATGAGCGAGGCCGTTTCCGAACACTTCAGATTCCTCAGCAGGTAGTACAAACCCGTTCCGCAGATGAGGAGGTGGAGGATTCCGAGGAGGAGGATTTTGGTGCCCGTGCTGCCCGGGAGGAAGGCGAAGATGACGTGCAGCGGATAGAAGCCACCCGACTGGGAGTTGGCGGTGAGAGGCTGTCCCGCGAGCTGGTACGGGTTGATGATGGGAGCTTCTCCGTGTCGCCACGCGTCGAACACCAAATCTCGCCATGGGAGGAACTGGAGAACGCCATCCGCCTGAAGGACATCCCAGCCGTACGATGGCACGGGCGAACCCGGCGTGACCATGGTTTGGATGTGCTCGGTCGGGCCGAGTTGCTGGCCTGTGAAGAGCGCCACGGAGTACGGAATGAACGCAACGACCAGGAGCAGCAGGTAGAGGTGGAGGCGGTTCATTTCGTCAGTGATCAGTGAGCGGTGAGCAGTGATCAGTTAGATTCTACTTGCTTGGCGGTTGAGCCGCAAGAACGGAAAGCTTCTCTGCTCACTGTTCTCTGCTTACTGCTCTCTGATCAGCAATACACGAC
>CAMFIS010000135.1 GCA_945952345.1 uncultured Fimbriimonas sp. | reverse complement strand
AGGTGGAGTTTGCCCTCTTTGGCGTCGACGGAAATCTCGCAGCCTTGGATATTGATCTTGGCGGTGCCGGTGAGATGGAGTCGCATGTGGATATCGAACTCACCTTTCTTGAGATCGAATCGGTGCTCTTCGGTTTCTCGGAGCGAGATATTGGAGAAATGCTCCATCGGCATCCATAGGGATTCGATGGCTCGGACGGGTGTCCTCGTCAGGCGGTATCCGGTCGGCGTTCGGTGGAGCTTGAGTTCGCAAGGGAAGCTCATTTGTTGGTTGAACGGCATGTTGGGATACGGTCCGGAGCCGTTCATCCACGCGATCTGGATGCGCTTGCCGTCGGGTGTGTGGTTGTAGGTTTGCGAGGCGTAGAAGTTTGCGCCGTAATCTCCTCGGATGGGCTCTTGTTCGGGAATGAATTTAGTGCCATCGAACGACCCGACGACGTAGCGGAAGTTTGCCCCGAAGAATATCCACTTGGATTCGTTGGCGCCTTCGACCGGGATTTGGAAGAGCTCCGGGCACTCGTTCGACCCCGGGAGCGTGTAGCGGCTGAGCTCCTTCCACTGCTTGAGGTTGGGTGATCCGAAGATGGCGAAGTCGTCGTTGTCGAGGTAGAGCGCCATGATCCATTGCTTGGATGGTTGGTGCCAGAAGATGCGGGGATCGCGGTTCTCGTGGACGATGTGGTCGAGCACGGGGTTGTGGTCGTACTTCTTCCACGTCTTGCCTTTGTCGAGGCTATAAGCGAGGCATTGGGTGAAAGGTTTGCCCGCGGCGGTGTACATGGCGACGAGGGGCGGGTTGTCCTTGGTGCCGAAGCCGGTGGTGTTCTGCTCGTCGAGGGCGGCGCTGCCGGAGAAGATGGTGCCGAGGGAGTCGGGTTCGATGGCGTTGGGGCGTTGATCCCAATGGACCAGGTCCTTGCTGACCGCGTGGCCCCACGTCATATTTCCCCACTGGATTCCGGAGGGATTGTGCTGGAAGAAGAGATGGTAGAGGCCATCGTAGAAGACCAAGCCGTTGGGATCGTTCAGCCAATTTTGCCGGGCCGAGAAGTGGAATTGAGGTCGGTAGGATTCGTGGTAAATCGGTTCGGGCTTGGGCAGATCGAGCGGCTTCATGGGGTTATCGAGAGGTGGTTGCGGCGTGTTCGCTTGGGCGTCGCTGAAGGTGATGTCGTCGATGTTAATGTGACCCCAGCCTCCGGTGGCGAGATCGAGGATTTGGATGGTGGCGCGCTTGCCCCGGAACTTCTGCACGTCCCAGGTGGCGGGCTGCAGCATCTCGGTGTCTTGTGGGGTTCTTCCTGTGCCGGTGGTAGTTTGGACTACTTGGCCATCGACGATGAGGTTGATGCAGGCTCGGTTGGGTTGGTAGCCGCCGCCGATGAGGAAGTTAATGTAGGGTTTGTCGATGGTGAAGGTAGGTGAGGTGAGGGTTCCAATTGAGCCGTCGCCGCCGACGTAGGAGTCGACGAAGCCGGCGCCTTCGAATCCGGTGACGGCCATCTGGTTGGGCAGTGTTCCGCGGGCGGGTGCGGTCCCGAATGCGGTGCCTTTGACTTTCCACTTGCCGTAGTCTGGGCCGTTGAAATCGGCGAAGACGACGGTAGATTGGGAAAGGCAGACGAGGGCCGCGAGACTCAGCACGGTTGTATTTTAGTCGATTGCAGCTGGATAACGGATCGCTTCTAGGAGTGCCTTTACTCGATTGGTTGCCGTATTGCTACCCCCACCGATTCGCTAATTTTTCTCTAATGCAAGTCCTCACAACCAAGCCGCTCATCGACACCCCCAGGGGTGGAGCGTGGTTAGTTTCCTTCGGCAAACATTTGCCTGCATGCAACATCCACGGGTGTAGCGTGTTTAGTTTCTCTCACAGGATTTATCACTAACTCGAGTTAGTGTTGGGAGTAGTTCTGTTCCCAAGTACTAATCAACGCTCCACACCTGGGGGTGTCGGTGAGCAAAATCGTTCCGAATTCTTAAATGCGAAATACTAAGCGAACCGGTGGGGGTAGCTGGCGAGGCATCAACATCGAGCTGAGGAAAGAAAGTCTCGCGAATTCGCCAGTTTTCTGGTAGGATGGTCCTAATATATAGAGCTATGTCTAGTATTTCCTTGCTTTGTCTCGTTTTGGGATGCGCGGCCGGTGCGGCCGTGGTCTTCCTCATGCTGCGCAGTCAGCGGACCGCGTGGGAGTCGGTTATGCGTGAGCGCTTGGAGAAAGCCGAAGAGGAATTGAAGGCTCAGCAATCCAAAGTTCATGACTTGCTGGCGATCGAGGGAGAGGTGAAGCACCTTCGTGAGGCGGTCGCTTCACGCACTACCGAAGCGGAGGCTGAACGGCACAAGCGAGTTGAGCTCCAGACCGAGCTTGAAGCTTCGCAGCGCGCGATGGCAGAACGCGAGGAGGCGCTTCGGCGGGAGAGATCGCGATTCCTGGAAGAGAAAGAGCAGCTCGAGAATTCATTTGCCAATTTGTCCAAACAGGCCTTGTCTCAGGCACAAGAATCGTTCTTGCAGATGGCGAAAGAGAAGTTTGCCGACGAGCGCAAGGTGGGCCAGAAGGAGATCGACGAGGTGCTTGCGCCGATGAAGCAGACCTTAGAGCAGCTTCGTGAGCACACTCGCGATATTGAAGAGAAGCGAACAGCGTCTTACACTGAGCTTTTATCTCAAGTGAAAGGGTTGATGGTCTCGACGAATCGACTTGGGAATGCTTTGCAGAGACCTGAGGTGCGGGGCTCCTGGGGTGAGTTACCGCTTCCACGGGCGGCGGAACATGCGGGATTGCTGGAAGGGACTGACTTCGAGATGCAGGTCCATACAACCACGGACGACGGGCGATTCCGACCCGATATGATTGTTCGCCTTCCGAATAATCGTGTGATTGTGGTGGATGCAAAAACTCCCCTTCACGCTTACTTGGCAGCGATCGAGGCAGAAGATCCAATCGAGCGGCAGTCGAAGATGCGGGATCATGCCGGCCAGGTGAAGAAGCATATTCAGCAGCTGTCGACGAAACAGTATCAAGGTTTGTATGCCGACACCGCCGACTTTGTGGTGATGTTCGTGCCGAGCGAGGCGCTGTATCAGGTCGCGATTCAGGAGGATCCCATGCTTTTGGATGAGGCATTCAATCGGAAAGTGATTTTGGCGAACCCGATGACGCTGGTTGCTTTGCTCAAGACGATTGCGAACGGAATGCAGCAGCAGAAGGCGTACGAGAATGCGCTCCAGATTGCCAAGCTTGGCGGCGAATTGCATGACTCGGTCGCTGTCTTCACCGAGCACTTTAGCGGCGTGGGCAAGGCTCTGAGCTCCGCCGTGAATAAGTACAACGCGGGAATTGGATCGCTCGAGCGGAATGTGTTACCGAAGACGCGGAGAATGCCAGAGCTGGGCGCGAAGGCGCAGCGCGCTCTGGAAGAGCCCGAAATGTTGAATGCGATTGTGAAACCACATGCGTTGCCGGTCGCGGAGCCCAAGGAAGCCGAGACAGAAAGCTTGTTCTAGCCGGGGTTCTTGATGAAGGCGACTCGTGAGTTGGCGTAATCCCATACGATTCGGAACTCGCCCATGAATCCCATTCCGATGTTTCCGGACTGGTAGGGGCTGGCGAACTCACCCTTAGAGGTGATTTGGAAGACAGCCGGTGGATTATCGAACCGGTTCGATCCTAACATGAAATACTCGATCTTGCCTGCCTTGCTCTCGGTGGAACCACCCGCCCCGCCCGTGTAAGACGACGTGACTTTGCGATCTTTGAGCAGGTTATTTTGGGTTACGGTCGGGGCATAGAAGTCGACAGTGGACGATGATCCGGTGTCGAGAGAGAAGATTCCCGATCGTTTGCCTTCGTATTCGCAGATGACGGCTGGCACGGAGCCGTGGAACAAGAAGGGCGTCCACGCCGCACTGGCTGGGATCGACAATGTGCCCGACGGGTGCAGCCCGAGGGTCGTCTTGCTCGGGTCGATGTCGATCGTTAGTCGGCTAATGAAGTCGTAACCGCAAATTCCGGCAAGCTTGATCCCCAGCGCTTTGGAAAATTCTCCCATGGCCAGGCTCATGTAAACCGGCTTTTTGAGGGTGGCGGGCCCAAGTTTGAATTCCATGCCCTGATAGAAGTCAGATTGGACATTGCCAACAACCCCGGCAACGGACTCATGCCCGACGATGGGAAGATTATGCGCTTTGGCGACCTCTGTATCGAGCACCATGACCTCGGCGCCAGTGTCGAGAAAGAACCAACCTTCGTCCTTGCCGTCTAGAAGTGGGTGAACGAAAACGTAGCCGAAGAGACGCTTGATTTCGATATTGGGAGACGCCGTCAAATCGTATGAAAAGGCGTCGTCTTGTACCTTTGGCATGGAAAACTCTGAGTCGTCGATCTTGGAGTCGCTGCCCTCGGAAATGATTATCGAGTCGTGGTTCTCACCCGAATTTAGTTCCGAACGAGACGGGACCGTAACTCCTCCCAGCTTTTTGTAGTTCGAGTAAGTCCATGTTTGAGAGCCCGATGGCCCCCAATATGAAAGGGAAGTTGGCAGGTGGGACTTCTCGTCGACGGTGAGTGTCGCCATAGTTGCGGTGCCTCGAATGCGGACTTTGGCCACGTTGGAGTGAAGGTCGGTTATTTCAACGGGAGAGTTCTTTGCCGACCATGCGCCTGAAATGATGTAGTAGTCCAGGCGAGTCAGGTCTAGATCGGAATGCGAAACTTGGTGGGCGACTCCCGACGCGTTGAGCTGCCAACCAGTCTTGCCATCGAACCCGAAGTCTTCTCTCATGACTCCGTTCGCCTTCGTAACAAACCGGTAGTCGGAACTAATTCTTAGTTCGAATGGATGCTCGGTGCCATGAACGTTCTCTGTACCGCGATAAAGTCTGCCCGATGCGGCACTTTCGATGCCCGTGGCATTGGCGGCCAGATGTCGAAACGATTCAATCGATTCGATCTTGACTTGTGAGGTGGCTAGCCCGATGGCAAGGAGCGGAGCGGTAATCATTTTGTATTTTGAACGGAAGGCAGGCGGGTACGGTGATCTCTATCGACTTCGAATCCGAATAGGTATACGGCTTGAATAAAGTTTGTGCGCCGTTAGAACTTGATATTCCAAGTAATTTTTCTATATTGTGTTAACAGCCGTCGTGTGATTAAATGACAAAAATATTTTTATGGACCTGGATTGAAGCGCCGTTGGTTCATGAAATTCAGTCTAGGTGTCGGGCTGCGATGGAAACGCGAATAACGGGAAAAACCGCGATTTTTAGACCATTTGAGATGGACGAGACGGTCCAGGGCAATGATTTATCTTTCGTGCCCTCAGACGAAATCGATGCCATTGGATCCAACATTCGCGACTACCTCACGTTGAGTCAACCGGCGGGTACAAAGGGAACCTGGGCTCGACTGAATCAGACGTCCTTCGCGATTGCGTGCCGGTGGAATACTCTAGAGCACTCGATTGAGGAGTTGCGCTCGATGCTTGTTACCGTTCGAGACCCTCGCACCGGACGTAGCGCAATGGCCAAGCCGATCCACTGGGGGCCGGCGATACGATCGGGCAGGGTTGCGATGCTCACGACGGGGTTGGCTGATTATCTTGGAGTGGACGAAGACGACATCGTCGAAGTAACGATTCCGACCGCGACCGTCAACGAAGATTTTGGGGCAGTAGCGACTATCGATACGATTGAATACACCTTCATTCAGGCCAAGAGTTATCAGACGGGGCGCAGTCGGTCGGTTCAGAACATCATTCTTCACGGCAGCGATGCGGTCGAGGAGGAGGATTTGCAGAGGCTCACCAAGGGCATGAACTCGGTCCATTGGTACGTCACCCGCGACGGGAGATACTACCAATTTGTTGACAATGGCGATACGGCGATCCACGTTGGGCGAGCGGCGAGTACCCTCTACAGCAATGCGGCCACCATTGGCGTCGAGCATGAGCATTGCGTGGGGGACGACTGGCCCGATGACCAAATAAAAGCTTCGGCCAACCTCTGCGCGTATATCTGTAACCGGTATGGATTGACCGAGTCGAACATCCTCACCCATGAATTCGTGGCTGAGCCGCGAGGAAGAGTGTCAGATCCAGAGAATTTTCCCCGCAAAAAGTTTTTCGCTCAGTTAAATATGGCAAGAAAATCAACCTGGATTGCCAAATCAGTGGTCCGAGCTGGATCCGAAGCTGCCTGGGTTAGAAACAAATTGTAACAAAATTGTTACATATGTGTTATACTTGGCTCATCGACCTCGTATGAGAGGGAAGCAAGATGAGTGTAAATCGCGTAGTGTTAACCGGACGCCTGGTGGCTGACCCCGAACTGAGACAGACAACGACGGGCAAGAATGTTGCGACCTTCACGCTTGCCGTCCAGAAGAAGATTAAGCCGAAAGAAGGCGAGCCATCGGCCGACTTCCTGAGGATTACCACATGGGGTGCGACGGCTAAGTATGTTCACGATTATTGGACCAAGGGAAAGCTGGTGGCATGTGATGGCAGACTTCAGATGCGCCGATGGCAAGACCAAAACGGAACGAATCGAGAGACGATCGAGATCGTGGCGGATAACGTGTATTCCTTGGATCGTGGCAAGACTGGCAAAGCCGAAGCAGCCGCAGATGATATCGACCCATTTGCCGAAGAGGGGTAAGTGCATTACTTAATTACTTTATAGAGAACGAAGTTGCGCCCGTGATCCTCTAAAGTTCGAATGGGTTGGAGGGGCAGTGGCTTGGAAGCGTACATTTCCGCTCGAGGCTTGCCAATCATCACTTTCTTATCGTTCATCGCAAGTTCGACATCGAATACATAATCGATCCCCAGGTCTTTAAAGCAGGATTCGTAATTTCGATTACGATAATATTCGATTATTTCGTGGTTCACGAGACCATCAATATTGACGACGCGGTGAGATGAATATAGCGCGAACACTCCACTATTCCAACTGCCGATCGTGGCGCCTTTAGGAATCGAATTGTCGACTTCTCGAATTGCCTGGATGTAGAAGCTTTGGCCCCAGTAGTCGGGAAATGATCCCATCGCCAAACCGTACTGAATGGCAACCGAAGCTCCAGTAAGTCCACCAAGAAGCTTGCGATTGAGTTGGGCCAATTGCACCCGAGGCGCGAGGAGATTGAGGGCATGGAGCGAGAAGACCAACCAGGCGACGTAACCAGGCGTCATGTACCAGCGGAACTGGTCGGCGGACAGGTAGCGAGAAAGCACTCCCTGGATGGCGACACTGACGAGAAGCAAAGCAGGCAGCGCCAGCTTGCTCGCATGTGCTCTCAAATCTTGGAGGGGTTTGTTCTTCCGCGCCATCCATAGCAACGCTCCCATCGGAACGATTGAAGCCAGGCTAAGAAGCGACAGGATGAACGGATCGAAGAGGGCGATTTGTAGACCCCACTTGAAGTTACGCAGCCTCAGACTGCCATACATCATGCGGTCGGCCTCGATCCACATGCGCTTGACGGTCGAGGAGTCATGGGTGATGTATCCGACCGTCAGGTAGGAAAATCCGAACCAGATGAGCAGGCAAACCACCACGGGTATCGCGACGACCAGCAGTTGGGTAGGTCGAACGATGAACTTGCGCCGCCAGATGCATGCCAGCACGAAAAGCAATCCTACGAGGAACAGGCAATCCAGTCGCGCTAATGTTGCGACGCCAAAGATTGCGCCAAACCGAAGACTGTCTTTCGTGGTGACCTCTCCATTTCGTAGCCAAACATCTTCAATGGCCAGATAGAGGCAGCTGAGCATGAGCGCGTAGAGTCCAACTTCGAGGGTTTGACTCCCTATAAAGCGTGTGGAAGCGAGGCTCAGCGTGATGGCAATAAAGCATGCCTTGGCCGAACTGGAGAGTTGAATAGCCTTGCTGCGCGTCAACACAAAGGGTACACCGGCAGTACACAGGCACGAAACCACCAGGCTCGCTCGAAGCAAGCTCTCCTCAGAACTGCAGAACCTGGCAATGCCTGAGCAGATCCAAAACCATAATGGGTGAAAACCGTTGGTCGGATTCGTCCCGTCGAAAGAAACGAGTCCTTGCTTCGCAAATGAGTAGGCAATCTTTATGTAATAGTAGGCATCGTCAGGAACCGTATTTGCCAGAGTAAAGGAATTGGCTGTCGCAAGAACGATCGCTTGTGTTGCAAAGAGAATAAGCGATAACGCGACAATGATGTATGAAAAAATACGATGATTCCCCAAGCCCTTCACCAGGAGAATTATAACGTTGAAGAATTAGCTAATGATTAAGCTCGGCGAAGAACTGGCTATAACCCTAGCTAGCAGAATTATTGGGATACTGGCAAAAAATAAATCGGCCGCCGAATTGATTCGAAGACCGATTTGAAAATCTTGGGTGCGGGGACAGGATTTGAACCTATGACCTCCGGGTTATGAGCCCGACGAGCTACCAGACTGCTCCACCCCGCGGCAAGACATTCAGTATGACTTGCCGCGAAAGCGAAAGTCAACGGTTTATTTCGTTTTGACCTTTACGGGTTCCAACCAGTGTCCCATGAGGCTGTAGCGGGTGGGACTATATTCCGTTCGCAGATCGTCCGGGCTCAAATAAATACGGCTACGGTTGGCGGTGATCGAGTTGATGAACTTATCGTGCCGAGCCGACGACATCTTCTCCAGGCCGTTCTTGGTGTCGGGAAAGGCGAGGCGAGTGATTTTGTTGGTCTCTTCGTCTGGCCACTCGTTGGAGTTGTTCCAACCGATGATCATGCCATCGAACTTCGTGGACTTGTAAGGAAGTGGATCGTAGGTGTTCTCGCTGCCGCCATTCGAGGTCTCGGCGAGGATGACGACGCTCTCGGGGTGATCGACCATAAGGGTTGAGTACGACGCGTAAGGTGCGTAGAAACCATAGGTCGAGGGAATTGGATCACCGCCGCGAGGATTGGCCGAGTACGCGTATTCTTCAGGCTTGGCGGTGGGGCAGACAAAATCGACGCGGTCCGACTTGTAGGGCCACACGTCGCTGACCCATGTGTACGCATAGCCTTCCTTGCCGGCATCGGGCTCGCCATCGCCGTTGGCGTTATAGAGCGGGGGGAAACGATCGTCGTGCTGCGCGGAGTAGAGCACCATCGCCTCCATGATTCCGTTCATGTTCTTGACGCAGGTTGAGCGAAAGGCCTTTTCGCGCATGAAGATGTACACCGGGATGAGACCAATGAAGACGAGGATCGCGGCAACGATGAGCCACTTTGCGTCTTTCTTGCTGAGGTACTGACTCCCCGATGACGATTCGCCCTCGGGTGCGGTTGGGTCGTAAGCTGTTTGTTCACTCATCCTGGCTGCTCGGGTCGATGTCCTATCCCGCCTCTTTCAATTTTGTCCTAGTTGGCTAACTTCTGCATGGTCGGTGTTGCGAACAAGGTCCGAACTTCGATTGGGGACTTCAACATTGGGGACACGGAAGGAGTTCCAATCTACTCACTGGTGCGATGAGGGATGATTACCCGGAAGGTCGATCCATGACCGATTTCCGAGTCGATCTCTACTTTCCCACCGTGGCTGGCGGCGAGCTCAAGCACGATCTTCGTTCCCCAGCCACTGCCTCCTGCCTTGGACCACTGGCTCCTTGCATTGCCGCTCAGGATCCGGTTCGCCACCTCCCTCGACATTCCGGGGCCGGTATCGATGACCTCAAAGACGTGCCCGTTATCGACAAATCGGTAGCGAACCGTCACGGAGCCAAACGTTTCCTCCTCGTAGGCGGCGTCCAGGACGTCGTCGGAAATGGTTTCGTAAACTGCCTTCACTGAGTTGCCGACCAAATTCTGGACAATTCGGAAAACGAACAAATCGTCGAAGTAGGTTTCGGGAGAGTTCTCCTCGATCTCATACTTGAGTTCGATGTGCTTGGACCGGGCTTCGGTTTCCAGATACGCCGCGCCTTTTTGGATGGTCTCGGCCATATCCTTCTTTTCCAGGTTTGGCCGCAGTTCGCGCCCGGCCGACATATCGGAGATCAGGCGAGAATATCCGACGATACGATCGACCGACTTTTTTAGATCGTCGACCATAGGGTCGAGGCACTCTAGATTTTCTTGTACTGCCGGAGAAAGGGTTTGTTCGAGCAGGTTTTCCTTAAGGCTGCCGATGGCCATCTCGGAAAACGAGAGGCTAGCGTACAAGCTCGCGGCGAGGTTTCCGATATCGTGGCTGACCTTACCCATACCGAGCAAGGTCGAGGCTCTGGCCGACTCCTCGCTCAGTCGGAAGTTGTGATAGGCCATGGTCGCGACGGCGGCGATGGTATCCAAAACGACGGCGTCGGTGTCGTTGAACGGTCCATCGGTCTTGTTGAGGAGTTGGACGACGCCGATGGGGCTCTCGTCCAATCGTCTCGCCGAAGCGAGCGGAGTCCCTGCCCACCGCGTCGGCACCATCGGCGCCGGCAAACGCGACGTCACCGCGGACACGGCGCTGCGGCTCGCTCGATTCTTCGGCTCGTCCCCGACCTTCTGGATGAACCTCCAGGCCGCATACGACCTTAGAACCGCCGAGATCGCGAGCGGCAAGGAGATCGCCAAGATCCGTCCGTTCACCAGTGCAGGCACGGACAAGCGAACGGCTTAGCCCGGCACATCGTTGCCCTGCCTCTACTGGCACCGCACGCTCTCGGCTACGCGAAGCTCGCGATCAGGTAGCGGTTCTTGAAGTACTCGACCAAGCGCG
>CAMFIS010000134.1 GCA_945952345.1 uncultured Fimbriimonas sp. | reverse complement strand
ACTCCTACCTCCCCATTCCCTTTGCCAAGAGCGCGAAGGTGACTATGACGGCGCCGCCCTTCTACCACCTCATCAACTACCGGACCTATCCCAAGGGCACCAGCGTCGAGAGCTTTCAGCCGTCGATGCTTACCAAGGAAGGCGCAGCGATTGCCTCGACTTACGAGAGTCTCAAGCGAAGTCCAAGCACCGAGCCACTTCAAAACCGCGAGGTTGCCCCAGCCAAGTCTTGGTCATTCTCGGCGAAAGGACCCGGCGCGATCCAGTCGTTGAAGTTCTCGATCCCGGAAGTCGTTAAAGACCCAACCTTGCTGCGGTCGCTCTTTCTCAAGATCAAGTTTGACGCCGAGGAAACGGTTTGGTGCCCGCTGGGTGACTTCTTCCACAGCGCCAATGCCCTCCATCCCATCGAGACCTGGACGAGGACAACGGATTCCGACGGCACGCTTACGGCGTCCTGGACCATGCCTTACGCAAAGTCGGTTCGAGTCGAACTCTTCAACGGCTCGACCAAGACCATCTCGATTTCTGCCGGAGTGAAGGTGAAGCCATGGAAGTGGGATTCCCGAAGCATGCACTTCCACGCTCGGTGGCGACCGGACGACATCGTTCCTGGTTCGCCGTTCCAAGATTGGAACTTCATCGATATCTCCGGACAAGGGGTCTATATCGGCGACGCCTGGACGGTCCTCAACATTCGCAAGGATTCTTGGTGGGGCGAGGGCGACGAGAAGATTTACGTCGATGGCGCTTGAGATAAGGGCTTCCCCACCCATTTCGGAACCGGATCGGAGGACTATTACGGTTGGGCGGGCGGTGTCTATCCGGACAAGAACGACGATTTCTCAAATCCGTTTCTCGCCAACAAAGTCGGCCTCCTCGATGGCCACGCCCAGGGCTACAACGTGCTGACCCGCATTCGCTCGCTCGATGCGATTCCCTTCCAGCATCGCCTGAGGTTCGATATGGAAGCCTCGTTCGGGGTGGATATGCGGGAGAAGTGGAACCTGCTCGGGTACTCGGTAGTGACGTTTTACTACGCAAGGCCCGGGGCGAGGGATAACCGCCCGCCCATGCCGGAAGCTGCATCTCGGGGGATCATGACGGTGGAGGACCTGCAGCGGCGATCGGACGAGATTCGTCGGGGTGGGTGATCAAAATAGATTAGCTTTCCGATTCTCGCTTTCGCTTATTACTGCCTCGATTCTCGACTCGCATTTGATCGTCCGGGTATGTAACCATGAGTTCGCGAACCACTTCAAAGCGGATTTCCGGATCGAGCCACGTTTGAATATCTTCTTGTCTGAGGATCAGCGGCATGCGCTCGTTGTACTTTGCACCCAGCGGGTTGGCCGGCGTGGTTACAATCGCAAAGGTCGGATGTTCGGTGACATGTGCGGCTTCGTAGATTCCCGCGAGAGGATAGAAGGGTCGATCGTTTGGGCAGAATCCCCACCAGATTCCATCCCACTGTTCAAAGTAAGTCGACACGGGAATAACGCATCTTCGCTTCTGAATCGCCTCGCGAAAGCTACGCATATTTTCGATTCCCTCGCCTCGGTCCTTCGAGCCTTCGGTTCTCGCGTTAAATCCGTACTTCTTTCCGTACCCAACATCATGAGAAAAACCGGGAATGAGGCCCCATTCCATTTGGGTTAGCTCCGTTCGAATCCCCTCGCGAACAATTACATTTGACACCGATCCCACAAAGTAGTCCCGCTTTACTTCGGCCATTTTGGTCATGATCAGCGACCACTCTTCGGCGTCTTGCTCCCATTTAGAGGTATCGAGATCGAACCTAATCACGCGGACTTCTCGATAACCCAGTCGTCAGCAGATCGATCCTCGCTGCTCAGCAACGACAGTTCACCGGTCGCGTCAAGCTTTTCGATGCCATCTCCATCGAACACGGAGACCAACCCATTTGGCCACGCTTGTCGACGAACACTAATAGGTTCACTTGTGGTCTGAAATCTCTCGGTGACTTCGGACAAGGTCATGGCTACATTCTACGCGATGAAGCCCGAACGTCATCATCGTCCCGATTATCTTGTAAAATATGTAGACAATAGTCTATACTATTAGATGAGATTCGGCATTCATGTGCCTGAATCCTCAGCCTCTGCATCTTCCGGCAGGGGCTTTTTTTATGCCTATGAACAACACAACATTGTCATCCCAAACCCAATGTCTAAGGGGGATGATTTGGACATTCTAACCTACGCCGAACACTACCTCTTCCAAGGCTTCTCCGTCGTTCCCGTACCTCACGAGAGTAAGCGGCCCACCATCGACTGGAAGCAATACCAAACCGAGCGCGTGAGCGTTGGGGTTGCCCGAGACTGGTTCGAGCATCGCGGAGACCTCGGCATCGGAATCATCTGCGGCAAGGTTAGCGGCAACCTGGTCTGCCTCGACTTCGATGACGCAGACGCCTTCGAGCATTTCTCCAAAGACCCGGCTCACCAACGCCTTATCCAGAACGCATCCATCGCCAAATCGTCTCGTGGTTACCACGTCTTCTTCCGAACTCCCGATCCGGTTCCCAGCCGAACTTTCTATCTGGAAGGGTTCGAAGGCAAAGCCGGTGACTTGCTGAGCGAAGGCAAGCTCGTGGTGATTCCTCCCACAAGACATCCCTCGGGAATGCTGAGGCAGTGGGTAAGGCCGCTCAAAGCCAATCTTCCAACCGTGGATTTAGCCGATCTCTCCCTCCGAAGTCCTGACCCGCACAAGGAATCGGACCATGACTTTGTGAATGGCAACCGTCATAACTCGCTGGTTCGCCTCGCTGCGGATTATGCCAAAGGAGGGTACGAATTGAGTGAGTTGCGTCGGGTGTTGATGGCAGCCAACGACCTGGTGTGCAAGCCTCCGCTACCGCGATCCGAGGTCGAAGGGATTGCCAAGCACTTCGCTGGGCACGATCATCATCATCCCCCTATAGAAATAAATAGGGATGTTATTAACTCTCTTCTTAATAACGTCATCCCAAACCCAATGCCTAATGAAGATGACAAAGTCAACGCCATCTTCCAACCGGCAACCGACTACATTTCGCATCAGACCGAAACCGATATGGCTTGGCTGGTGGAGGGGATGCTTCCGCTGGGCTACCTGGTGGTGCTTGGCGCAACTTCGAAGGCGGGCAAGTCGTGCCTGGTTACCAATCTTGCCCATGCGGTCTGCACCGGTGGCCAGTTCCTGGGCATGCCCACAACCCAAGGCGCAGTGCTGTGGCTGGCTTACGAGGAGAGCGAGGCCGAGAGGCGTATGATCCTTCGCAACTACGCTCCCGTATCCGAGAACCTATTCCTCACCCACGAGAAGGTGATTCTGGATTCGAAGAGTGGGATCGAGACTCTTCGGTATTGGATCCGAAAGACGGAGGCGAAGATGCTGGTTGTCGACCCGCTGTATGGCGCGGTCCAGGCCGAATCACTATCCGATGGACGAAAGGCGCGTACCGCTCTCGAAGGGCTGAAAGACTTGTGCCGAACGGAGAATGTATCGGCCATCGTGCTGCACCACTTCACCAAGAACGTCTCGGCGGGTTCCACTCGGGAGCGGTTTGCCGACTCGAATCAGATCCTGGCTACGGCGTCGATGGACTGGATCATGGAGACGCGAACTCAGATGGATAAGACTCGGGAGATTCGGCTGATCGGTACCGGTCGGGGCGAGTTCGCCAACAAGGTGTGGCTGATCTCTTCCCCTTCCGAGTTCGAGTACGAGCTCATCGCCTCGGGTACGGCGGAGGAGTGCGAGCGGGATCACATCGAGGAAACGCTATTGAAGGCGGTTCGCCAGTTCCCGCATGGAGCTACGGCGGATGAAATCGCGGAGGCGATGGGTGCGAATGTGAATACGACGAAGAACAAGCTAACCGCGCTGGTGAAGGAGAACAAGGTGACAGTGATCGGGAAGCGAGGTCGGGCGAGTGTGTACGGGGCGGACCTGGTGCTGGTGGATCATCCTTCTTAGGCGTTGGGTTTGGGATGATGGCAAATTTGGCACAAACTGTAATTCAAAAATAACCCTACAGCAGCCCGATTTCTTCCAGCAGCCGATCCAGTTCCTCGTCGTCGTAACGATCCATTTGGCTCGCACGAGCGACTTCCAGTTCGGCGGCGTCTTCCTGGCCGTCGGCGCGAAGCAACTCCTCCAGCAGGCCGTGGTACAGGTTCTTCTCTGGGTTCAGGTCGCTCGCCAATCGGATCGCCTTTATCGCCTCGGTTCGCATGTCCAACCGCCAAAACGGAACCACGCACCGCAGGTAGTAGAAGTCGTCGCCGGGTGAAAGCTCGACCGCGGCGCGGAGCGACTGCAACGCTTCCTCATAGTAGCCAAGATGAGTCTGGAGGTCTCCCACCCAGTAGTGGAAGAAGGCGTCGTCCGGCTTGGCGATGATCGCATTGACGGCGTACTCGAGCGCCTTTCGCGGAGCGCCGGCCTCGCGCAGAGTCTCGGCCATTTTGAAGTTGAAATACGCGCTTGTGGGCTCTTTTTCTAAAGCCGCACCGAGGTGCTCGATCGATTCTCGATAGCGGCCATGCCGCTTGAGAAGGTCGGACAATCCGGCATGAGGCTCGGCCGACTCGCCCTGAAGCTGAAGCGCCTTCAGGTATTGGCGATAGGCTTGAGGAAATTGGTCAGCCGACTCGAGGGCACCCGCCAGGTCGATGCGCGAAGAAACGTCGTCAGGATTTCGCTGCTCCACCGCGATGCGGAAGTGCGCGATGGCTTCGGAATACTTCCCTGCTTCCAGGCTCAGGCGGCCCAACTGGTCGCTTTCATCGGCGTTTTTTCCGATCTTGGATGGCTCGACCGGGACAATCGAATCGTTGCTAAAGGAGCCGAACAGGTCGGCGATGGCTCGGTAGGAATCGCTCATTTAATGGTTCTTGGACAGATCTATGATATCTGACGCAGAACCGGAGCCGATCATTCGCACGAAGAGTGTTGCCGGATAACTCGATCCCGAAAGCGGCATGGTGACGATCTTGATCTTTCGCTTTTCGCCCGGTCTTAGGTGATACTTGGCGATGCGCGCCTCGCTCTTGGGCAAGATTTTGGGCGTGATCACGTAGCGGTCGTCGATGTAGAAAATCCCGCCGGAATACCCCGCGCTCGGTTCGAACACGAGCTCGACGTCGGTCGCGACCTTTTGCGGATTCGAGATCGTGGCGCCGATATCGTAAACCACACCGAAGTTGCCGTCCAGCCGTCCAGAGTTGTCTTGCCGCTCGATCGACTTCTGGCCGAGACGAATGACAGAGAACCGCCCACCCACGGCGAACTCCGTCGACTCGGATTGGTACGGCATTGGGTATACGTGCTCGGAAATCGCGTAGTCCGTGTTGTCCCACGACCGGAGAATCATGGCTCCAACCTCACGCCAAGGCGTCGAGCTGGTGAGCGTCGGCAGCCATCGGGGCTCGAGGTCGTAAGGAGAAAATGCATCGGTGCGGACAAGTACTTTGTCTTTGCCTTCGATGTAGCGGATGGCGCAGAGTCCACTGATGACCGAACCTGGCTTCAGTCGTCGGCAGGAGATGGGCACACAGGTCTTGCCGGGCAGGTGGATCACCTCGGCGCTATCGTTGACCCATGCACGCAAGAAGAGGTCACCGGCTCGCAGGCCAGCTCCAACTGGATCGGTCGACGGAGCCGAATCGCCAGGAGTGAGCGTGACCGTCACTTCGTCGTCGCTATTGTTCACCAGCATGGAGCGAACGATCATCGGCTGACGAGTGTCGTTCACGTGGTGGTACAGCAATCGGGCCGACTTGCCGGGCATCAGATCGGCGGCAAAGAGGTTTTCTTTCTTGGTGATCCGCTCGGGATCGTTGGAGTACCAGAGAGCGTCCTCGTCCTTGGCAGGCAGGCCGATGTTCGAAACTCGGACAGTCAGAGTTCCGTTGCGGGGAACCGTGCCTGGAGCCGAGATGCAGACCTTGACGGGAACGTTTGCCGTTACTCCGGGGCCGAGTGAGGGCACATTCAAGAACTTCATGTCGAGCTTGCCCATCGGAGCAAGTTGGACTTCTTGCTTCAAAGCGCCTTCAATGGCACCTTGAACCGTGCCGGGAATCGCCGGTCGGCCGCTCACCTGGGCAATTACCAAATCGGGAAGTTTGGCCGCGTAAGGTTTGATCGAGAAGTCGATACGCTTGGTTTGGCCCTTGAGGACAACGGTAATCCAACCTTGACCCGGACGAAGGGCGTGGGCCGTAAAGCCAGATTGGGCTCGGTCGACGGTTAGGATCAAGGGATCGGAAGATGTGATCTTCGTGCTTGATCGATCTCCGGGCAACCACACATTGCTCGTGTCGCCGACTCCCAACCGAATGGGGTCGTTCCATTTTGATCCGGCAAAGCTGCAGGCAGCCGCCAAACTCGCAAGAACAGAACAAAGGAAAGATCCCTTCCAGAACCTCATGACCGACAACCTCAATAATCTACCCGTCATAAAACGGGCCAGACAGCTCTTTGTTCACTTATTGCCATTTTGCAAAGTTCACTTCGGCTGGAATCGAAAGGTCGTCGTGCCGAGGTACGACTCGCAGGGTGTAACCCTGGTGGCCCGGATGGGTGCACAGGATGTCCCCCTTGAACACGGCTACCGAGTCCTCATAATTCTCGAAAACCAAATCCACCGGGTGGGTATCGACCAGTTCGCGATTCATTCCCACCTTTCCGGTTACGGCCTGCACCCTCACATCGTCTTTCGAGAGATTGCCAAGATGCACCTTCGCGGTGATGGTTAGTGGGCTGCCGAGGACGTTGGATGTTTTTGCGTTGTCGTGCGACTCTCGAATCTCGACTTGCGGCCAATTCGCCTGAACGCGCGTACGCCATTCGAGGCCAGCCTTGGCTCGTTCCGATCCATTGGCGCTCATCTCCAGGTACTTATCCGACGCGGGGATGTAGAACTTGCTGGCGTACTCTTGGACCATACGATCGGTGGAGAAGAACGGTCCGAGATGCTTGAGGCTTTGGCGAATCATGTTGATCCAGCCAACCGGAATTCCATGTTCGACACGGTGGTAGAAGATCGGTGAAAGCTGATTCTCCAACACGTCGTATAGAGACTGGGAGTCGAGCCAATCCTGGTGTCCCGAGTCTTGACCCTCGGATCGATTTCCGATGACAAAGCCGAGCGAAGGGTTGTAACCCTCATCCCACCATCCATCGAGGATGGAGCAGTTGAGTCCGCCATTTGGAACGACTTTCATTCCGCTCGTGCCAGAGGCTTCATACGGTCGGCGAGGGTTGTTCAGCCAGACGTCGACGCCTTGCACCAGCATTCGGGCCACACCCATGTCGTAGTCTTCGAGGAAGACCATTCGGGTTCGAGCGCCGCCCTTGTCGATGAACTGGTAGAGATCTTGAATCAGCTTCTTTCCAGCGTCGTCTCGAGGGTGCGACTTACCCGAGATGACAATCTGACACGGCCGCTCTTCGTGGAAGAGGATGCTCTTGAGCCGTTCTGGATCGGAGATCATGAGTGAGCCGCGTTTGTACGTGGCAAATCGTCGGGCAAAGCCGATGGTCAGCACTCGCGGATCGAGGATGTTGCTGACAAAACCGTGATCGAGGCGACTCGTCATGAGCCGCTGGGCAAGATCGCGCTCCAGCTTTCGGCGGATATATCGAACCAGCACGCCTCGCTGATCTTCACGGACCTGCCACAGCTCGTGATCGGGAATATCGTCGACGCCTTTCCAGTTGGCGGGATCGCTGGGGTTGCGTCGCCAGCCATCGCCACAGTACTGGTCCAGAAGTCGGGCCATCTTTCGCCCAATCCAAGTCATTGTGTGGATGCCGTTGGTGACGTGGTCGATCGGGACTTCGTTTTCGGGATACTCTTCCCATCGCCGAGAGAACATGCCACGCGAGACTTCGCCGTGGAGCTTGGCCACACCGTTAACACGGTTGGCGGTCTCCATGGCAAGGATCGCCATATTGAAGCTTTCCGACTCGTTTTCGGGATCGAAGCGACCCAGCTTGAGGAAGTCTTTGAAGTCGATCTTCGCCTTTGCGACCTTGTTCGCCATGTACTTCTCCATCAGTTGTGGCGGGAACAGATCGAAACCGGCGGGCACGGGCGTGTGAGTGGTGAAGACGTTACCGTGGACTGTTGCCGCACGAGCGACTCGGAAATCGCTTCCCTGCTCTTCGATGTACGCCCGGATGCGCTCGATGGCGAGGAAGGCGGCGTGGCCCTCGTTCATGTGGCATACGGTTGGCTTGATTCCAAGCGCGGCCAATGCCTTCATGCCGCCAATACCAAGGATCATCTCCTGGCGGATTCGCATTTCTTCGTCACCCGAGTACAGCGAGTCCGTGATTCCTTGGTCGGTGGGTGCGTTCTCGAGCACGTTGCTGTCGAGCAGGTAGAGCGGAATGCGGCCGATGTCTGCTCGCCAAACCTGGAGGGTGACGATCCCGTCGGGGAACTCGATCGGCACGCGAATGGGGTCGCCATTCTCGTCGCGCATGAGCTGAAGCGGCATCTGATAGAAATCGTATTGAGGATAGACCTCTTGTTGCCAACCGTCGTGCGTGAGCTTTTGGCGGAAGTAGCCGCGGTTGTAGAGCAGGCCAAGTCCTACCAGAGGCAATCCCAGATCGGACGCCGTCTTGAGGTGGTCGCCAGCCAAGACACCGAGGCCGCCACTGTAGATGGGCAAGCCCTCGGTAATTCCGAATTCAAAACAGAAATAGGCAATCTTCGCCTTTTCTTGCTGGGTGGGATACTCGCGCTGGAACCAAGTCTCCTCGGCCAGGTAGCTGTCCAAAATATTGACGCATGCGTTCATGCGATTCAGGAAGAGGCCATCTTTTGCCAGTTGCTTCCAGCGGTCCTTGGATACACGGTTGAGGAACAGAACCGAATTGTGCTCGCACGCTTCCCACAAATCCTTGTCGATGCTGCGGAACAGATCGCGAATTTCGTGGTTCCATGTCCACAGAAAATTTGTGGCGAGTCGCTTTAATGGTTTCAGTGGTTCCGGAAGTTCAGAGATGACTTCAAACGCACGGGAGAACTTCGGATTCTTCATTACCTAGTAAATATTCTAGGGTATTTGGTTTCCCGAATTCAGCCCTGAAAGGCCGTTTTTGAGGTAGAACCGATTGGTTCTTCATGTTAGAGGTCAAAGGCATCAACGTTTTCTACGGAGCGATACAGGCGCTCAACGATGTGACGTTGAACGTCAAGCAAGGAGAAATCGTCGCGATCATCGGGTCGAACGGCGCGGGCAAATCGACCTTGCTGCGGACCATCAGCGGCCTTATTCGGGCTCGGTCGGGCAGCATCACCTACAACGGAACCGAGATCACCGAAGCTCAACCGCATGAGATTGTGAAATTGGGCTTGGGACAGGCACCCGAGGGACGCCGAATTTTTACGAACATGTCGGTCCAGGAGAACCTGCAATTGGGTGCTTACCTGCGCAAAGATACAGCGCAGATCGCACGAGATATGGAGGCTTGCATGGACCGTTTCCCTCGTCTTCGCGAACGCTTCAAGCAGAGCGCGGGAACCCTGAGCGGCGGTGAGCAGCAAATGCTTGCGATCTCGCGGGCGATGATGTCGAACCCCCAAATCCTGCTTCTCGACGAGCCTTCGCTGGGTCTGGCGCCGTTCCTCATCACCGAGATTTTCAATATCGTCAAAGACCTTAACAAGGATGGAAAGACGGTCCTTATCGTCGAGCAGAACGCAAACCGCGCGCTCGAAATTGCCGACCGAGCCTACGTGCTCGAAACTGGCGTTGTGGTTCTGGAAGGAACCGGAAAGGATCTTCTCGTCGATCCGAAGGTGAAGGAAGCATATCTGGGGGGCTAATGCTCGCGACTCTGCGCTTTGTCACGCTGGATAAGACCCACATCCCCAAGATCTTGGAGATCGAACAGTCGACCCACAGCGCCCCGTGGTCTCAGCGGAGTTTTGAGAACGAGCTGGAACATAAGTACGGCGTGTTTCTTGTTGGCTTTCTCGAGGGAGAGATTTGTGCGTACGGCGGCGTTTGGATTCTCGTCGATGAAGCGCACGTGACCAATGTTGTGGTCCGCGAGAACCTTCGTGGTCAGGGCATTGGGCGACGATTGATGATCGAACTGTTGGAGAAAGCACGAACGAAAGGTGCGGTGTGCGCAACGCTTGAGGTCCGGGCGTCGAACGCATCCGCGATCCATCTCTACGAGACCCTGGGATTTGTTCAGACCACGGTTCGAAAGAAGTATTACCCGGACAACAAAGAGGACGCGGTCGTAATGATGCTCAACGATTTGCTGGACTGGAAGCCGTCGGCAAAATGACGCTGTTCGAGGGTCCCGTTCTCGCCATCGAGACGAGTTGCGATGAAACTTCTGCCTCGGTTCTTATCGGAAACCAAATTCTCAGCAACGTCATTGCCTCTCAAATAGCGATGCACGAGAAGTGGGGCGGTATTGTTCCTGAAGCGGCGGCAAGAGCCCACCTTGAAGCTATTCTTCCCACTATTCAGACCGCTCTTTCAGAGGCTCAAGTGAATTCGGATGCGATTCAGGCCGTCGCGGTAACGAATCGGCCCGGCCTGGTCGGCGCACTTTCTGTTGGTGTGACGGCGGCCAAAGCGTTCGCCTATTCCCGCCGGATTCCCCTCATTGGGGTAGAACATTTCGAAGGGCATCTTCTGGCGTGTTTAGTAGGTCGAGTCAACATTGAGTTCCCTGTTGTGGATT
>CAMFIS010000133.1 GCA_945952345.1 uncultured Fimbriimonas sp. | reverse complement strand
CTGTTTGCCGGTGATGGCCCTCCGCTCCTCGACTCTAACTATACAAGTCGGTGAGGCACGAACCGGAGGGGGTGGCGGATTTCCGATCAGTCCACGAACCCAAAGAAATCGATCGCGTTCTGAGTCGTCTGCGCTGCCATCTCTTCTTCCGTCATCCCGTGCAATTCCGCCAGCTTCCGATTGATGATCGGGATGTTTGCCGGAGTATTTGGCTTGCCCCGAAACGGCTCAGGCGACATGTACGGGCTGTCCGTCTCAAGAACGATCTTGTGCGGCGGAATAAATGCGAAAACATCCCGAAGCTCATCCGCCTTCTTGTATGTAATGGGACCGTCGCATCCGAACCATCCACCCAGACGCAATGCCCGCCGAGCATCGTCACGCGTGCCGGCGAAGCAGTGGAAGAGGTACTTGTTGTGCGGAGCTTTTTCGAGTACGTCGAGCAAGTCGGAGTACGCCTCGCGGGCGTGGAACACCACCGGCATCTTCATCTCCTCGGCGAGCCTCAATTGCGCTCGGAGGGCTTCGAACTGAATCATTGGCGGCGAGTAATCCCAGTGGTAATCCAAGCCGATCTCCCCCAAGGCGAGAACCTTGGGGTGCTTGAGAATCCGAACAAGCTTTGGAAGTTCGATCGGGTCAAACTGGGCCGTGTAGTTGGGGTGCCATCCACAGATACCATACACATTCTCGTGGCGCTCGATGAACTCCTCGACGACAAGCCAATCCTTCGGCTCGCAGCCGACGACGACGATTTTCTCCACGCCGGCTGCTAATGCATCTGCCACAACCGCGTCTCGATCCTCAAAGTTCTCGGGGTTCTGGATATGGCAGTGGGTGTCGATCAGCACGACTTGGAGTAAACCTCATAGTCGAAGAGCTTGCGGAAGCCGAGTTGCAGGTTGAGCTGAAACATCGGGTTGTTCTCCTCATTGTCGGTGAAGATCTTCTCAATGCCGCGCTCCTTCGACCAAGCAATGACATGCTCTTTCATCCGCCGTGCGACGCCCTGTCGGCGATATTGCGGACGCGTTCCCGTTATGCCGGTCGCGGCAAGCTTCGGATTCACTTTCGAGGGCCAAAGGGTCGTCAATCCTCTGAGCACGCCATCTTCCCAGAACAAGAATTTGCACGTGAGATCGACGTTGGGATCTTCCAAGATTCGCTCTCGAAAGACTTCATATGGAGTCTCGACAAACGGGAAAGGCAAGGGAAGGTCCGCCGCACATTCCATCTCGCATCGCCAAATTTGGTGGACGCCGTCCTCCGGATGCAGTTCCAAAAACTTCGAAAACGTGACCACTTGGGGGTGGTACGAGTAATCGTGTTCAGCAACTTCAAGGCAAGAGAATGGAAGAGTCATGGTCTTCTCGAAACCGAGTTCAAGAAGGACGGGAGCTTCCCATTCGTACTCGCCACGCGATTCCACCATGCCCCGCTTGCCACCGAATGCAGCGATGCGCCGCATGCTTTCCTCCACTGCTTTGGCGAGATAGCTCTCTCGGTGGGGATCATTCGGATCCACGAAAGCGGCAAACCAATAGTCGCCGTTGGGCGAGTTCGTCGTCTCGGTCACCGGCGAGTAGGACACGGCCGCGCCATCGACGACTCCGACAAAGCGGGCGTCATTGCGTTGCTTTCGGGACATGGCAAACGAGTTGCGCTCGTCGCTCGGCAGCACGGGGTTTGTCCAGTTGTACAGGTTGCGGATACGAACCGCATCGGACCAATCATGGTCCAAAGTTAAATCTTGAAAATTCATCTTTACTTGTGTGTTTTGGGAAGGGCTCTTGTTTAGAGAGCGACACAGCGAGGTGTAGTTTGGTTGAGCATTCCTGTTCGAATCATTGCAAGCACCTCCTTCGTAAAGGTGAGCTCATTTTACCTCGTCCAGGATTAGAGCGCGGAAGAAACAAACTCCTTCCCAAAGATTGGGAAGGTGGCACGCCGCTCAAGATTTTCTGCTTGCCACGACCTACGGCGGCGTGACGGAAGGGATGATTTCCAGCCAGACCACTCCACTCAACGCCGTTTGAATGCGTTGCACTTCGTCGCTCACACTAACCGCCGAGGACTTCTTTCGCCGTCTTGAAGTGCATCTTGGCGACCTTAGCGAGAGCGTCGGGACCGTGGCTGGCCACTAGGCGCTTGCCGGTCGGAATCACGTTCGTTGCTCCTTTCGGAAGTTCTATTCCCATCTCCTCAGAAAGCTGCTTCAGACGCCAAAGAAATTCCGCTCGAGCAAGGATCGAGGCCGCCGCCACCGCGAGGTCGGCTTCGGCTCGAACCCTTGAGATGAATTCAGCTTGTCGTCCAAGCTCTTTCAGTTTCGACTTGACGATGTGGCCACCGGCCTGGAACTGGTCGCTGATGACCGTTTTCGCTGGCTGCTGCATCAAAACTTCTTCGATCGCTTGCGCGTGTCCCCAAGCAAGGAGCTTGTTGAGGTTGCCAATCTTCGCATAAAGTTCGTTGTACTTGGGCGGCATGACTGTCAGCACTTTGTGCGGGCAGGTGCGCTTGATGATCGCGGCGAACTTGATCGCCTGGGCATCGGTCAGCTTCTTGGAATCTTTGACGCCGTCGAGTTCGGCGAGGTGCTCGGGGCCAACGTAGCAGGCGGCAATGACCAGGGGACCGAAGAAGTCCCCTTTGCCACTTTCATCGACCCCGACGCGTCCCTCGTTACTCATAAATTCCAACCGGTTCAGGCATCTTGGCGATCTCTTCCATTACGCCATCGATTCCCTGAGGAGTAGACGGCTTATCGGGTATGGTCGACTCACGAAATTCCTTGTCGAGCATGGGCGCGGCTCCGGAAATCGCGAATCCCGTTCCCATGAAGATGTGCATCTTCACAATGCCAAGGAGGCCCAGCAAGGTTCCGCCCAGCGACATACCGATCGGCTGAACGCTCATCCAGATGAGCTGGCCGAGAGACATGATTCGTCCTCGATACTCGTCCGGCACCTTCAGCTGCTGGTACGTCCGCATGGGAACATCCACTCCGCCGATGGCGAATCCGCAGATGAGGTTCCAGATGCAGTACATCGCGTAGATCTTCGACACCCCCATCAGGAGCACGCATATGCCCGCGATGGTGAGGCCGACGCCATACGCCATGCCCGCCCGCTTGATCTTCAGGTGCGGAATGATGAAGCTCATCGATAGCATGCCCACGATGAAGCACGTTTCGATGAACGCCAACTGGGGCGCCTTTCCACCAAACCACGAGTTGTTCGTGGCGAGATACACCACGAAGAACGGCGACATGAAGAGTCCAAGTCCGAACGATGCCAGCAGCGAAAGGCCGATGACACGGTCGCGCTTCGCATACGAGATGCCTTCACGGATGTCGGTCAGCATGTGCTGCTCGTGGTGCTCCTCCCGTTGTGGTACTACCGCAGGCAGGACCGTTAAAAACAGCATGGACAGCAGGAACGTGAGTCCGTTGACGAAGATCAAGACCTTCAGGAACGGAATCGGCCCCATCGTTTCGGCCAAGATTCCCATGCTCACCATCGACACGTTGCCAATGAGCCACATGAACTGGTCGGTGACTGCGCTCATGACGTTCGCATTGAACAGCTTGTCGGGCGGCACCAATCGCGGGATCGCGGCATTCTTCGCGGGGAAGAAAAACACGCGCACCGTGGCAAGCAGGAAGCCGAACACGAAGAACGGCCACCGCGGCATGGAGCCCGGCATGGTCATGAGGTACGCCAAGTAGGCGAACAGGAGGAGCGAACTGATGAGATCGGACCAGACCATGATTCGCTTTCGGTCGATACGGTCGGCGAGCGCGCCGCCAACGGTTCCGAACAGCAGGTACGGCAGCGCTTCAACCGCGCCGACGTAACCGACCATGGCATCGTCGTTGAAGACTTTCTTCACGACGAAAAGTGGGCCTAAGAAGTAGAACGCATCGCCAATACGCGAGATGGCCTGACCAATCCATAGGTTACGAAAATCTTTGATTTTGAGAAGTTCTAACATGGTTTTTTCGTTAAGGTCGTGGCGCAAAAACAGGTGCGCAGATACAGGTAAGCCCAACTGACAAAAAGGCTACGATGGGCCAAACGAATTTGGGGATGTCGCAAGCAACGTTCTATTAGCTGGGTCGGGGCGCGGGATAGTGCGCGGAGTGACGAAAAGCTAATTGGGAACGGTGGCGGTCATATCAGTCAACTATCATACCCGAACTTTGAGTTCGAGTGGTACCCTGATGGCAAATGATCGCCGCAATCTTCCCTGGCCAGGGTTCTCAGAAGCCGGGAATGGGTCAATCGCTCTACGAAGGATCCGATGCCGCCCGAAACGTCTTTGATTCGGTTTCCGACAGTCTTCACACCGACATTGCCAAGCTTTGTTTCGAGTCGGACGAAGAGACGCTTCGCCAAACTCAAAACGCTCAAATTGCCTTGTTCACCTGCGGTATAGCGGCGTATCGTGCGTTGGAAGCCAAGGGAGTTTCGGCCGCAGTTTTCGCCGGTCACTCGATCGGTGAGTACGCCGCCCATGTGTGTGCGGGGAACATTCCGCTCGAGGTTGGCGCCCACCTTGTTCGCAAGCGCGGATCGGTGATGGCTGAAGCAGGCAAGACGTCGCCAGGAACCATGGCGGCGGTACTCGGTCTGGATGCCGATGTGATTCGTCCTTTGCTGGGTGAGGTCTCCGGCATTGTTGTGGTTGCCAACGACAACTGTCCGGGACAAGTCGTCATCTCGGGCGAAGTCGCGGCGGTTGAGGCAGCAGGTCCGGTGCTGCAAGAAGCGGGAGCCAAACGAGTTTTGCCACTGAATGTCAGTGGCGCTTTCCATAGTCCTCTGATGGAGGAGCCTTCGAAGCAGATGGCGAAAGCTCTAGCGACCGTCGATTTTGCCTTTGGCAAACCAGTGTATAGCAACGTCACCACGAAGCCGGAAGAGAATCCGGTGATGTGGAATGAGCTTTTGGAGCAGCAGCTTCGGGATTCGGTTCGGTGGACGGGCAGCGTTCAGAACATGATCGGCGACGGCGTGACGAAGTTCATTGAATGCGGCGTCGGCGAAGTGCTTTGCGGGTTGATCAAGCGGATCAACCGTGACGTGAGTTCGGCGGCGGTTTACGATATGGAGACGCTGAATAGCGTTTAGCATTTCGGAGTTCGACTACCCCCACCGGTTCGCTGATTGAAGCCTCTACGATCGTGTGCAATGATTGCGCTCACCGACACCCCCAGGGGTGGAGCGTGGCTAATGCCTACCCAGATAATTTCAGCCAAAACGCCATATTGATGAATAGCTTGGTCGAAGGAGACTAACCAACGCTCCACCCCTGGGGGTGTCGGTGAGCTTGCGAACCGGTGGGGGTAGCAATGGTTTCGATTCGTCAATTCGGCTAAACTCGAATCCATATGAAAGTCGGCGTGATCATGGGTAGTAAGAGCGATTGGCCGACGATGTTCGCGGCTGTCGAGGCGCTCGACGAGTTCGGCGTCGAGAACAAAGTCGAAGTCGTCTCCGCCCACCGCACCCCCGACCGGATGGTCGAGTACGCCAAGACCGCTCGAGAACGAGGTATCGGCGTCATCATCGCTGGAGCGGGTGGCGCGGCCCACCTGCCGGGCATGGTCGCAAGCATGACCACGCTCCCCGTCATCGGCGTTCCGGTCCAGACCAAAACCCTCAGCGGCGTCGATTCGCTTTATTCCATCGTTCAGATGCCGGGTGGAATTCCCGTCGCCACTGTCGCCATCGGCAACGCCAAAAACGCGGGCCTGCTCGCCGTCCAAATCCTCGCGGTCAGCAACCAAGAACTCGCGTCGAAATTGGAAGCCTATCGACAAAAGATGAAGCAAGACGTGGCTAATATGAATAAAGAACTCGAAGGTGAACGATGATTCTTGTTGCCGCCTTCGCCCTCCATGCCCAGTATCCGCTGTACCGCCATATCGGTCGATTCTTGCTCGAAGAAGGGGTAGGTATGTCCTGCGAATGGCCGGGGTCGGCGATTCAATTTCGCACGAAAGGCAAGACGGCTTCTGTTCGCATGAAGGCTTCAACCACGAACGACCGATGGCAGGTCGATATCGACGGCAAGCCAACCCAGATTCTCAAGCTTGATCCGAACCAAGAGAACTATTCGATCGACCTCCCATCCGACTCTCCTCACCTTGTGACCTTGGTGAGAAGAACCGAGTGCTTTGCCGGGGCAACCAACGTTCGAGGCGTCTCCGCTGGTCAAGCCGATCCGCCACCGTACCCGGAGAGGCAAATCGAAATCGTCGGCGACTCGATCTCGGCGGGATATGGCGTGGACGGCAAGACGAAAGAGGAGCACTTCAGCCCCGACACATCCAATGCCTACATGACCTACGGCTGGATTGCGGCCCGCCAACTCAAAGCCGACTGCACCATCGTCGCCTGGTCGGGACGCAAGATGTGGCCCGACAATACGGTTCCAGAGATTTACGATTACGCGCTGCCAAACGAGAAGAAGGGCCAATCGGAACAGCTCGATAACCCGAACATGGATGCGGTGCTGGTGAACCTCGCGACCAACGATTTTGGCCAAGGCATCCCCGATAAGTTCAAGTGGTGCAATAGCTACGCAGCGTTTGTGAAGAAGCTCCGAACCCGCTTCCCGAAAGCGCACATCTACCTCGCGACAGGCAGCATGATGACCGACTCTTGGCCGCCCGAGAAGAAACATCTCTCGACCCTGAAGGGCTATCTCGATTCCATTCTAAAGCAGCTTAACGACCCGAAGGTCCACCGCATCGACTTCGACCCACAACTAGAGTCCGACGGAATCGGCGCAGACTGGCATCCGAATCAAGTCACGCAGACGAAGATGGGCAACACGTTCGCGGCGGCGCTTAAGAAAGATTTGGGCTGGTAAGAGTGCGAGTGCGAGTGCTAGCGCAAGCAAATTATTCTCGCACTCGCACTCGCACTCGCACTCATTCGGGCTACTTACTTCTCGGCTCAACCCCCAGCAGATTCCGAACGAAGAAGTCGTAGAACCGTCGCCGCGCGTACGCATTCCCGACCGCGCCGTGGCCATTATTCGGAACCACGATGAGCTCGAAATCTTTATCTGCTTTCTCCAGCGCATCCACCACCTGGTACGTGCTCGCTGGGTCGACGTTCGTGTCTTCCTCGCCCACCATCATCAGCAACTTGCCCGTGAGGTTCTTCGCCAGAGTCGGACCGGCCTGCTCGGCATAGTGGGGGCCAATCGGCCAACCCATCCACTGTTCGTTCCACCACATCTTGTCCATGCGGTTGTCGTAGCAACCGCAGTCAGCCATGGCGACCTTGTAGAACTCGCCGTGCGTCAGCACCGCATCGAGCGCGTTCTGCCCACCCGCCGAGGTTCCATAAATCCCAACTCGCGAAAGGTCCATTTGCGGAAACTTCTTGGCCGCCGCTTTCATCCAGAGAATTCGGTCCGGGAATCCGGCGTCGACGAGATTCTTAAAGCAAACGTCGTGAAAAGCCTTTGAGCGGTTGTTGGTGCCCATGCCATCCATGCGGACCACAATGAAGCCAAGCTCGGCGATGTTCATTCCACCCGCGGTGGTGTGGAAAGCCTTCGGAACGAACGAACCTTGCGGGCCCGCATAGATGTCTTCCACCACCGGGTAGGTCTTGTTCGGATCGAAGTTTGTGGGCAGATACACGAGGCCCCAAATGTCCGTCACTCCGTCGCGCGCTTTTGCCACGAAGCGTTGCGGAACTTGGAAGCCCGCCTTCACCAGCCGAGAGATATCGGCCTTCTCGACGTCGACGAGTTTCTTGCCTGTGGCGGCGTCGCGCACCTCGGTGGTGACTGGCATGTCCACTCGCGAATACGTATCGAAGATCACCTTCCGATCGGGTGAGAATTCGACGTTGTGGTTGCCATCGCCATCGGTGAGCTTCACAAAGCCAGTGCCGTCGAAGTTCACTCGACAGGCATGGAGGTGATACGGGTCCTCGCCCGGAGTCTGCCCGCTTGCCATAAACCAAATCACTCTGTTTGCGGTGTCGACCTGGGTCACGCTCCGCACCACCCAATCTCCCTTCGTGATCGGCTTAATTGCTCCGCTCTCGAGGTCGGCCATGTACAGATGGCACCAGCCGGAGCGCTCGCTCATCCAAATTGCCTGCTTGCCGCCAGGAAGGATTTGGTAGAACGTCTTGTTCGTCCAGTCGATGAACGTCTTTTGTTCTTCGGTAATGAGCGCCTTGGTCTGAAATTCGTTCGGATTGACTCCAATCAGCCGCATCACCTGGTGCCCACGCTGGTTGTAGCGAAGCACAAACTGATCGTTGCTCAGCCACTGCTCGCCGTCCAGATTGAAGGGATTTTGCATCAACGCTCCATCCACCATCTTCAATTTGCTTTCCTGAACGTCGTAAATCCTGAGGTGAGGCAAAGCGACCTTGTCGCCTGGTTTCAAGTATTGCTGGGTAGTCAGCCGGGGCTGAAATTGATCGCGGGGAGTCGTAACCACGATATTCAGTGGGTGCGACTCTTCCGGCTCCGTTTGGTAGAAGGCGACATATCGCGAGTTGGGCGACCACCAAACTCTTCCCCCATACGCATTGGCCTTGGTTCCGTCCGAGGCAATGATCCTTTCATCGCCACCGCCGACGGGAAGTAACAAGGGATTGTTATCCCGAAAGATCACGCGCCACTTGCCGTCGGGTGAATCGTTCGAACGTCCACGCCCCTGACGTTGCGTCGAGGCGACTCGGTTTCCATCGAGAATCGCGACACCCGCTTTCCGCTCGGCCGAGTACAGAGCCAATCGTTCGCCACTCGTTCTCGAAACCAGCCAGTTGTGGCCCACAAAGGTTCCCGTTTCCCACTCGCCCCCAGCTTCCAGCCGCTTGTACTCCACGGGTCGGCCCTCGTTCATCCACGAGATCACGAGCGTGCCTTGGGACTGATTCTGGAACCGAATCGAGGTCGGATCGCCACCAGCTTCTCCCCGAGGTGTCTCGTCGGGCGCGTAAGCCTTGAGTCCACCCACCTCGATATCGACTTTGACTTCCTTGGGTTCGTAGGTGGACAGGTCTATCGCGTAAGTTCTTCCGTTGAGGAAGACATTCAGCGCCTTTTGGTCGGTCGAAAAATCGAGCCGCGTGAAGGGAAGGCGCTTGGGGTCGACGGACTGACCTGTAATCTTGCCCACGGCGGCCGCCATCTTCGTGTGGTCGAATGCCGGTCCCTTTCGTCCCGCCAAGGGGTCGACGAGCATAAACGTTCGTCCGCCGTCCTCTTCTTGCCGGGCGTACCAAAACTTGCTGCTGGCTCCCAACCACGTCGCCGAGATGCGATCGTTCCGAATCAATCCGCGATATCGCTCACGCAATCCCGCCATTCGCTCATAGTCGGCTTTGGTCCCCTGGGCAGGAGCCAGCACCGGCAATGCGGATAAGGCGAGATAGATCAATGTTGAACGATTCATTTCGCCATTACACCCGCAATCCGAAAAGATGAGCAAGGTCAAGAGAAATCAAGTTGAAAATAGAGGAGAATCGGTCGGTAAGAAGGGTTCATCCACCTGTGCTCTGAGCTCTGCTCACCGATAACTGAGGATGAAGGTATGCTGAACCCATACAACGGAATCCCTCTGATCACCTCAACCAACGATCGCAACGATCTTTGGGTTTCCGGTCGGAGGAACCATGATTAATAGCTTCGGAAGTAAAAAAACTCTTCAATCTGGCGGCAAGTCGTACACCTACTATTCGCTGAAGACCCTCGAGGAACAGGGCTTCAAGGTTAGCCGTCTCCCCTACTCGCTCCGAATTCTTCTCGAGAACCTCCTCCGTCTCGAGGACAACAAGTCCGTTTTCAAGGTCGACATCGAAGCGATGGCGAATTGGCAAGCCAAGGCCGAACCGAGCAAAGAGATTTCCTTTACGCCGGCTCGCGTCATCCTCCAAGACTTCACCGGCGTGCCTTGCGTGGTCGATCTCGCCGCCATGCGCGATGCGATGGCGAACCTGGGTGGCGATCCCACCAAGATCAATCCCCTCCAGCCGGTCGAACTCGTTATCGACCACTCTGTCCAAGTCGATGCGTATGGCGCCGAAGCCGCTCTGCTCATCAACCGCGACCTCGAGTTCGAGCGAAACAACGAGAGATACGAGTTCTTGAAGTGGGGTCAGAAGGCGCTGAACAACTTCCGAGTCGTGCCGCCCAACACTGGAATCGTCCACCAGGTGAACCTCGAGAACCTGGCCCGAGTGACCTTCACGAATCCCGAGAACACGATTTATCCCGATACCCTCGTGGGTACAGACTCCCACACCACCATGATCAACGGCCTTGGCGTGTTGGGTTGGGGCGTGGGCGGTATCGAGGCCGAAGCCGCCATGCTTGGCCAGCCGGTCACGATGCTCATCCCGCAAGTCATTGGCTTCAAACTCACGGGCAAACTGCCAGAGGGCACGACGGCGACCGACCTCGTTCTGACCTGCACCGAAATGCTCCGCAAGAAGGGCGTGGTCGGCAAGTTCGTCGAGTACTTCGGCTCAGGTCTGGAGTCCATGCCGCTGGCCGACCGTGCAACGATCGCAAACATGGCGCCCGAATACGGCGCGACTTGCGGAATCTTCCCCGTCGATGCCGAATCGCTTCGATACATGCGCCTCACCGGCCGATCCGAAGAGCAGATTCAGTTGACTGAGGATTACTTCAAGGCTCAGGGCCTTTTCTGGGAGCCCGGCGCACCGGATCCCGAATTCACCGATGTCCTCGAACTCGACCTTGGCACGGTTCAGCCCAGCGTGGCGGGACCGAAGCGGCCACAAGACAGACTGTTGCTTGGCCAGATTCGCGACAACTTCAACAC
>CAMFIS010000132.1 GCA_945952345.1 uncultured Fimbriimonas sp. | reverse complement strand
CCTCGCTTCCCTCGCTTCCCTCGCTTCCCTCGCTTCCCTCGCTTCCCTCGCTTCCCTCGCTTCCAAGTAAACTACCGTTATGAGCCACGAACCCGAGAAGCCAGAGCTGCCTTCCGATGATGAAATCGAGGCTCGCTTCCAAAAAATCCGCGAGAACCTTCACCCCGATCTGGAAGACGTCGACCTCCAACTCGCCGGAATTCTCGACAACACCAAAGCTGACCGGATCGAGGACGACGAGCACGCCGCCTACCACGCCAAGCTCGACGACATCGACGCCAAACTCGCGAAGGCAAAGCAAGCCAAAGACGTGGCGACCAATAAAGCCAAAGACACTTCAATTTCCGGTTCGCTCGACCAGAAAGGAAGTCTCTCGATGGGGCTCGGCCTAAGCATGGCCTACACCATCATCGGTGCGCCCATCCTCGGCTACCTCGCCGGGCTCGGAATCAATAAACTCACCGGCACCCAGGGATGGCAAATCTGGCTCACGCTGCTCGGAAGCATCATCGGCATTGGCTGGGTCGCGACCGTCACCAATCGCAATCAGGATCGCCTCTAAGTGAGCCTGCTCCAACTGGGTATCAGCATCGCCCTCACAATCGTTTTCGTCATTGGCTCGTGGCGGCTCGTGTGCGCGTTTGGCGAAGCAGGAAGAGGCAACGGCTTCGGAGCGGCCATGAATTTCTGCATCGGATTGGGTCTTAAGTTCCCCGCCGTCGTTTACATTTTAAAAATCATGAAATCCCCGTCGAGAGCCGACCACTATGGCGCAATCGCAGGAGTTTGCCTGGTATACTTTCTCACCGTTGTTGGCATGGCAATCCATGGTTTCCGACAAAACAACACGAACCAATGACGGACCTACGCAGTTTAGTGAGCATGCCCCTGGCCGAGGAGCAAGTTGTCTCTTTCGTCGGGTGGGCTTTCTATCTTGTCATCGTTCTTCTTGTCGTTTGGGGATTCCTTTTCCAAGCCAAGAAAGGCTACAACGGTCGAGTCTTCACCAACTGGTTCTCGCTTCGAGCTGAGCAGCTTTACCTGTTCCTCGAGAGTATGGTTCTTGGCGCAATCGGCCCTCACGGACGCAAGTATCTTCCGCTCGCGGCTGGCTTCTGGACGCTCATCTTCGCCAGCAACGTCCTCGCGCTTTTCGCGCCGGTATCGCCAACCACGGTCCTCAGCTTTAACCTCGGCCTCGCTCTGACCTCGATTATCTACGTGCAATACGAAGGTATGAAGGCAAATGGCGTGTTCGGCCACATTGCTCACTTCGCGGGTCCGAAGCTAGGCATGGCGCTTCTTCCCATCACCCTGATGATTTTCGTGATCGAAATCTTCTCCGAGATCATGAAGAACATGTCGCTCAGCATTCGTATCTTCGCGAACATGCACGGCGGCCACGCGGCGGTGGAATCGATGAACGATCTCGCGCTGAGTTCGGGTATTCCGGTATTCAATTTGATTCCCTTGGGCGAGTTCCTGCTCCCCCTCAAAATCCTGACGTGTATCGTACAAGCACTGGTATTTACGCTCCTCACCTGCGTCTACCTCGGCTTGGTCACCCACCACGATCATGGCGATGAGGCTCACGCCCACTAAACACAATTTGCATCTGCTCAACAAACAATTGGAGAACTAAACACAGAATATGAACCTAGTCGGAGTTGGAATTGGTATCGCTGGCGTCGGTATCGGTCTTGGATTGATCGGTAACGGTGCTCTGCAAGGTATGGCTCGACAGCCTGAGGCGATTGGTAAGCTTCAGGTTCAGATGCTCATTGCGCTCGCATTCGTCGAGCTCATGGGCTTCTTGACCATCTTTGCAACCAGCAGTTTCAAGTAAACAGAACCCAACGCAGTTTTGTTGCCCCATCTAACCAGATGGGGCAACCCTAACCCTATCAGAACTAATGTCTCAAGAGAACTCGACATCAAAAGGCTCGGCATTACCAGGAATTGTCATTGGGATAATTCTCATGGTTGCCGGTGTGTTCGCCGACAGGGCGCTACACGTTCCTGAAGAGCAGTACAAAGCCAAGGTTGCGGCCGCGGCCAAGGAAGCACAAGAGACCGGTAAACCGGCGGAAGAAGTTGGCCATTGGTCAGTGGATGCCCTCAACGGTTTGGAAAAGTCGGGGCTACCGCTCAATCCGGGCATCACGCTCGCAACGATCGGTGTGCTTTTGATCACCTTCCCGGCGATCAAGTTCTTCTACACTGGACCTCTGCAAGCCTCGCTCGATGAGCGAAACGGCAACCTCGAATCGACCTTCGAAGAAGTCGAGTCGCTGCGCAACGAGATGGCTTCCATGAAGTCAGACTACGAGCGCAAACTCGCCCAAAGCGAAGCCGAAGCTCGCGAGAAGATCAACGCACAGATCAAAGAAGCCCAAGCCCTGCGACAAAGTCTCATGGCCGAAGCCGCTTCCAAGTCCGATGCGATGATCAAGCAAGCTCAGGAAGAAATCGCTTCCGAGAAGAGCAAGGCGCTTCGAGAAATCCAAGTTCACGTCACCGACCTCTCGCTGCTCGCAGCCGAGAAAGTCATTGGCAAGAACATGGACAACGATGCCAACCGCAAGCTCGTCGCCGATTTCATCAAGGACCTGGAGGTCGCCAAGTAAATGGCTGAGGATCGCGTCAGTCGTCGTTATGCTACGGCTCTTTTCGAAGCTGCGAAAGCAGCCAAGATGGTGCCCAGCGTTGAAGCGGATCTCACTGCAATCGAGACCCAGCTGATCAACAACGGAGACTTCCGCGCGTTCCTGCTAAGCCCGAACCGCGATCGACTTGAAAAGGTCGCGCTGTTCGACAAGGTCTTCAGCGACCGAGTGACTTCCCTCACGTCCAACTTCGTCAAGCTCATGCTCGAGAAGCGACGCGAAGAGGAACTGCCCGGCGTCCGCAGTGAGTTCAGCGAAATTCGACGAGCCGACGAAGGAACCATCAATGCGGTGGTGACCAGCGCGGTGGAGTTGACCAAAGCTGAACAAAAACAAATTGAAGAGAAACTCGAAGCCCAACTGGGCAAGAAAATAGAGACCAAGTTTCTCATTGATCCAAGCCTCGTCGGCGGTGTCCGAGTGGCTTATGGAGATTTCATTATCGACGGCAGCGTCCGCGGATCCCTCGATCGGCTCCGAGACACGCTTCGACAAGACACCCTTAAACAGGCATAAACAAACATGGCCATTCGACCAGAAGAGATTACAGACATCCTCCGACAGCAGCTCGAAGCGTTCGACAAGACCGCGAAGAAGGAGAACGTTGGAACCGTTATCCAAGTTGGTGACGGTATTGCCCGAGTCTACGGACTGCCCAACTGCCAGATGGGAGAACTCCTCGAGTTCCCGCACGGCGTTGTTGGCCTCGCTCTGAACTTGGAAGAAGAATCCGTTGGCGCCGTTCTTATCGGCGACGACACCAAGATCCGAGAAGGCGATTCCGTCCGAGAAACCGGTCGAATCATCCAAGTCCCCGTTGGTAAGGGTCTGCTTGGCCGCGTCGTGAACGCACTCGGCCAGCCGATCGACAACAAGGGTCCGATCGCTTCCGACGAATTCGCTCTGCTTGAGACCATCGCCCCCGGCGTTGTTGACCGACAGCCGGTTACCGAGCCTCTCCAAACCGGTATCAAGGCGATCGACGCGATGATCCCGATCGGACGCGGACAACGAGAACTCGTTATCGGCGACCGACAAACGGGTAAGACCGCGATCTGTATCGACACGATCATCAACCAGAAGAAGACGCACGAGCCAGGCGGATCGCCGGTTTATTGCATCTACGTTGCTTGTGGCCAAAAGGCTTCTAACATTGCCCGAGTCGTGAAGACTCTCGAAGAGCACGGCGCTCTTGAGTACACCACCATCGTTCTCGCTTCGGCGGCCGACTCCAACGCTGAGCAGTACCTTGCTCCGTTCGCTGGCGCTGCGATTGGTGAATACTACCGAGACAACGGCATGCACGCTCTCGTCATCTACGATGACTTGACCAAGCAGGCACAGGCTTACCGAGCGGTTTCGCTCCTTCTGCGACGACCGCCAGGACGAGAAGCTTATCCTGGAGACGTTTTCTACCTTCACTCGCGCCTTCTGGAGCGAGCGGCTAAGGTGTCCGATGCACGTGGCGGCGGATCGCTGACGGCGCTGCCGATCATCGAAACCCAGTCTGGCGACGTTTCGGCGTACATTCCGACGAACGTTATCTCGATCACCGACGGCCAGATCTACCTCGAGCCCGACCTCTTCTTTGCTGGCGTTCGCCCTGCAATCAACGTTGGTATCTCGGTTAGCCGCGTTGGTGGTAACGCCCAGATCAAGGCTATGAAGCAGGTTGCCGGTAAGCTGAAGCTCGAAATGGCCCAGTTCCGCGACGTGGCTGCCTTCGCGCAGTTCGCTTCGGACCTTGATAAGTCGACCCAGATGCAGCTCATCCGAGGTCAGCGATTGACCGAGCTCCTCAAGCAGGACCTGGTTTCGCCGCTGGACGTTGTGGATCAGATCGTTGCCATCTACGCCGGTTCGATGGGCGTGCTCGATAACCTGAGCAACGACCAAGTCAAGCCGTTCGAGCAAGGACTTCTCTCTCACCTGAAGGAGAAGTACAGCGACGTAATCGAATCCATTCGAAGCACCAAGGCGCTTTCGAAGGAAACCGAAGAGCAACTCAAGAAAGGCATCGAGGAATTCGCCGCCTCCTTCAAGTAAGACATGGCAACGCTTAAGCAAATTCGACAACGCATCCGTGCGGCGAAGAATATCCAGCAGATCACGAAAGCGATGAAGCTGGTTGCGGCGGCGCGTCTGAAGAAAGCGACGGACCGCGTGCTCGAAGCTCGCCCTTACGCCGACAAGCTCAAGGACATCATGACCAGCATGTCGGCGTCAGGAACGCTTCCCTCCCACCCATTGCTGACCAAGCGCGAAGTTCAAAACGTCCTCGTGATCGTGCTGACCTCCGACCGAGGTTTGGCTGGGGCTTTCAACACGTCGATTCTTCGACGGGCGACGGACTTTTTCAAGTCACTTGAGGGCAAACCGATGCACATGATCGCTTACGGAAAGAAAGCGAATCAGTTCTTCGGCAAGCGCGGCTACTCGATCGTCGATTCGTACTCGGCTCCTTCCGCGGGTGCGCAGCTCAGCGACGCGGTTGCCATCACGCGTAAGGCTCGTGAGATGTTTGAGTCCGGCGAAGTCGACGCAGTGTACGTGGTGTACTCCAAGTTCATTTCGGCCATCCGCCAAATTCCTCAGACCGTCCAGCTCTTGCCGATCGAAGCCCCTGAGGGCGAAGAAACCGCAGCGAGCGGCGAGGTGGAATTCGAACCGAGTGCCGACGTTGTCCTCAACACACTCCTTCCCCGCTACTTCCAGACTCTCGTCTGGCAAGCGATGCTGGAGTCCACGGCTTCCGAATTCGGCGCACGAATGAGCGCCATGACGGCCGCAACCGACAACGCCGGCAAGATGATTCACACGCTGACTCTGAAAGCCAACCGCGAACGACAAGCCGCGATCACCAAGGAAATCCTGGAAGTCGTCGGCGGCGCGGAAGCCCTGAACTAAATCCAGTTAGCAGCTTTCAGCAAAAAGCCCCAACAGGAATCTGCTGGGGCTTTTCATTGCTAGCCGCCATGCTTATGCTGAGCGCCCGTATCCATCTTCATACCGCCATGCATGCTCTCCATCATCGACATGCACATCTTATGCATCGCCTTTTCCTGCGCGATCATCTCTTTGACGGTATTCGCGACGGCTTCAGTTTTGGCGGCGCCTTTGGCGGCATCCATTTTAGCAACGAGTTTAGCCAACCGATCTTCGCCTTCCTTCATGTCCTTCTTACACTTCTCCACGTCCATCATAGGCATGGAGTGCTGTGGAGAGGTGGTTTGGTGCTGAGTGTGATCCTGTTGGGCGAAGCCCATGGTCGCTGCAAAAGCGGCAGCGAGAGCGGCAGTGCACAAAAGAGTTACCTTCATACCTACCATTCTCGCCAGGAAATGAGACCGAGGCAAGTCGTACCTTTAGACCTCAATGTAGTGGACTATCGGACCCGAGTCATTGAGTAGTACATATGACCGCTAACCACGCTCATGCCAACCAAGACTTCGTCGTTGCCAAACAGCAGCGAGTCATTGTGGAGCGAGTTGTCGAGGGAAACCCCCGTCGGATTCAGCAAGCTGAACAGGAACTTCGATCCGTTCGCGTCCACGCCCACCGTCGATCCATCCGCCAGGAACATCTTGGCCGTGTTCCCCTGGCTCACGGAACTCACGTGCGACGAGTAAGAGTCATAAGCGAGCGTATAGTGCGATCCATTGGCCGCATAGATGTCCTGAGTGCGGGACTCGGACGATTGCCCTGGAACGCTAACTCGCGTCGTCGTCGTGACCACCGTGACTCCATTGGCATAGAAGTCGAAAGACTGAGACTTCGACACCGGAGAATTCGCGCTGGCCGAGAATGTCGAGACCGCTCGATAGTCAACCTGATACGAACCATTCAGGCTCAGCCGAGCGAACAGCGAACCGCCATTGTTGTCTGGAACCGTGCCATAAACCGTGCCGTCGTAGGCGATCTGCGAAGGCGTAAACCGACTTGATTGAACTCGAAATTCCTTAAGTCCAGATCCAGCTTTGAATCGGAAGTATCGGACGGCATTCGAGTAAGTTCCTTTCAGAAGCAACGTATCGTCGTCGCCCGAATCGATCAGGCTAAACTTGACCCCGGCTTGGCTGACCAGTTCCTTGCGGCCGCCGCGAGCGTTCCAGCTAACGATTCGGCCATTGTTGGCACCATAAACGGTCCCTGAATCGGAGACTGAAGGTTGGAAGACATCGCCCGAAGCCGTCGTGACTGCCTTAACCCCCGTCGGGGACCATGTCGCAAGCCGGTTCCCCTGGGAGTCGTTGAGGTAGCCGATCATCGTGCCGGAGTGGTTCACGCCAGTAGCAAAGAAATTCGGGTTGACGTCGAAAACTTGAACCTGGAAATCGGTCGTATTGGCAAATCCGATCGAGGTGAGAGCCAAAAAGGCTACGGTAAGTCCGCTTGACATTCGAGACATGGTAATCATCTCTACAGGAAGTGTGCCATTGGCAACTACAGCCAACCTTTTCGCCTGAATGCCCACAAGACGAGAGCCGATGAGCCAATCATCAGCGCCCAGCAATAGACGTAACCGTACCGCCACGTGAGCTCAGGAATGTCCTTGAAGTTCATGCCGTAGATTCCCGCGATCAGGGCCGATGTCATCAGCACCGTCGAGATAACCGTCATCTTCTTCATGACCTCATTAAGGTTGTTCGAGACCGTCGAGAGGTGAATATCGAGCAAGCCAGTTAGAGCATCGCGGTTGGTGTCCACCAGTTCGGTCAAGCGCAATGTGTTATCGAACAAATCGTGATAATACGGCTCGATTTCCTTGGTCACAAAATCCAGATCGCGTCGGAGCAGCGAGTTCATGACGTCGCGAAAGGGTCCGAGCCGCCGCCGCATGTGCAGCATTCGCCGCTTAATGAGCAAGAGCTCCCGCATGCGGTGCGTATCACCTTGGTAGATCAAATCTGACACTTCGTCCACATGGTCCTCGATCGCATCGAGCTGAGGAAAATAGTCGTCGAGGATGGAGTCCAGTAGCGCAAAGACGATGTACCCGACCTCGGGCTTCGAGACGATCATCCGGCTCTTCCACCGCTGAATCATCGCCATGAGGCACGGGATATCGATATGCGAAATCGTCACCAACGTCTGGCCCTTCACGAAGAAGTTGACCTCGTCATACTGCTCCTCCCCATGCTTCATACCCACTACTGCGGGGGCAACGAGGAAAATATGATCGTCGAACTCCTTCAGCTCAGGGCGCTCATCGCGGCCAACTGCGTCCGAGATCGCAACCGGATGGAAATGAAAGTCATCGCTCAGGATCTTCGCGCACTCTTCGGGATCTTCATCGAAGATATGAATCCACGTGGTCTCCTTCCCTTTCTTAAAGCGCTGGAGTGCGGTCGGATAGTCGATCTCCTTGATCGACCGATCCGCCCCAATCGCCAGCGCCTTCAGGACCGCCATTACAGTTTCCGAATTCGAATGTTGCGGTAGGCAACCACGTCGCCATGATCCTGCAGCGCGATGAATCCTTCATTGTATTTGGCAAACTCGTTCCAATCTTTGAACTTGCTCTTGGCGAGTCGATCCTTGAAGTCGGGCGAGTTCTTTTCGTACTCGACCACCTTCACACCGTTCATCCAGTGCTCAACGTGGTTGCCCTTGCTCACGATTCGAATGCTGTTCCATTGGTTCGCCGGGAGGACCACCTTCGCCGTCGGTGCATACAGACCGTACGCCGAGCCCGCCGAAGTCAGCGGATTCTTGCCATCGCCATGACGCTCGTTATCCAGAACCTGCATTTCGATACCGGTTTCGAAGGTTGCACCTTTGGTCTCCTTCACGTGATACATCACGCCCGAATTGCCGCCCTCCGCGATCTTCCAATCCAGTCGAAGTTCGAAGTCGCCGAACTCTTCTTTGGTCACGATATCGCCCCCTTCGACGCCAGGAACATACGCAAGCGAGCCATCCGCGATTACCCAGCCCTTCGGCAAGTCTTTTCGCTTGTAGCCGCGGAAGGCGTCCATGCTCTTGCCATCGAAGAGCGACCGGAACCCGAGCGACTTCTCTTCTGGTGTCAGCGTGGAGTGGTCCGCGACGGCAAATGCGGGCTGAACCTTGCCAACTCGATCTGGCACGCTATTGACCGTCGACCATGCTTCGGTTGACCATAACAGATCTCCCTTCTCCGATTGCAATTCCGATGGCAGTCGGAAGTAAACGACTCGGTTGGCCGCTTCTCCATCAAACTCGAGGAAGAGCTTTTTGCGGTCTTTGGATACCGTCACCGACTTCACCGGCAACGACTTCTCGTCGACCTTCGGGCCGCCGTAAGTGTTCTCCGGAATGTAGGTCCAGCTCGACACATTGAAATCGCTGAGAGTCAGCGGCAGGCCGTTATTCAGGATCGGCTCCGTCAATTCGACTTCCGCTCCGTTTTTGGCCGGCCGAACCGCGAGAATCTCAAAGGTTGTCTTGCCGTTGTAGGCTAGTCGCTGGAGGCCGAAGCGCTCCTTCCCTTCCTGGCCCCAGTTTCCTGTCGAGCCAATACCGCCGACATAGATGGCTTTGTCGGGACCAATGATCACGCGGTTGATACCGGCTTCCAGACCTTGCGTCATGCGGAACGCGGTGCCCTGATATCGGCCATTCACCTTCTCCATGAATACTCGCTTAAGTCCGCCATGGGTAACGTCACCAACGATCATCTGTCCCTTGTAAGGTCCATACTCAAACGGAGCCGGCTGCGACGTCGAGTTGCCGATTTCGCCTTGGGGGAACCAGCACACAGGAAGAACATCTTTCGTGTTCTTCATTCCTTCGGGGTCGACGGATCGGTTCCCGTAAAACGCTCCTGGGGTGAACTCGATAAGCTTACAAGAGGGCAACCAGTCACCCTGGTTGTCGGTCAGGAAGATCTCTCCCTTGCTGCTCTTCGCGATTCCATTGGGAGTTCTCAGACCCGATGCCACGAATTGAACATCGCCGGTCTTCATATCGATCTTCATCACGCGGCCACGATCGATGTTCTGCTTGCCCGTGCTACGTCCACCGGGATCGATTCCGATCGCCATCGTTGCGTAGAGGTATCCCTTGTCTTCGATCAATCCAAATGTAAACTCGTGGAAGTTCTCGGTAACGCCGAATCCATTGGCGAGCGCATAGTACTCGTCGATGATTCCATCGCCATCGAGGTCTCGCAATCGGGTGATTTCCTGCTTCTGGGCGACGTATATGTCCTTCCCAATAATCTTGATTCCCAATGGCTCCGCCAATCCGGCCGCGATGCGGCGAATCTTTACCTTGTTTGGATCGCCCGTTTCGGTGCCACTAACCTCATAGACCGCACCGTCGGGATCCCAAGTGCAGATGAGCATTCGGCCATCGGGATAGAAGTCCATTCCTCCCACACGAGGATTGAAAGTCTTGGGTCGAGGCGTGGTGAGATCGAAAGAGGGGTGAACTGCAATCTCAGGCCGGTTATCGCCGGGACGCTCCGGGAAGAGCGAGTCGATGACCTTCTTGAAGCCAGGGCTGACAACGTGAACTTCATCTGCCACAGTCTCGAAAGCATCGTCGGGAATCACTTCCCATTGCGTGTCACCTGGCTTTTTCCATTCCAACTGCAAGAAGCTGTCGGGAGTATTGTTAAAATATTCGACGGAGATCGGTTGAGAGCCAGGTCCAAGTTCAACGCTGCCTTCTTTCGTGATCGCTTCATGAAGTCCGTCGTTGTCAACGACCTTCTCGTTCTTCACGAACAAACGCGAACCGTCGTCAGATCCCAATCGGAACGAATACAATCCGCCCTGCTTAATCTTAAGCCAACCAGAAATGTTGACGTAAAACTTGTCCTTCATCCCGAAGTCGTCTTCGCCCGTGAATGCGATCTGGTCGATCTTGTGGCTTACGTTTGGCGTCTGATTTGGAACTAAGCGAGGGATGAAAAGCAGCGCTCGATCGAGCTGATAGGCCCGGTAAGCCAAACCTTTCTCTCGGACATCGTCCTTCCCTTTGTTACCGCCTCCCGCTTGGGGATCGATGCTGGCGAACAAATCTTCAACATTGGAGACCGGACCAGCGTCGCCTTTCACGAACGCATCGACCGTGGCGAGATCACCCTCGAATCGGAACTCATTTTTGCCGTCGACGACGGAGTAGGTGCCGCCCGAAGCTTTGAAGTCACCGAAGATTCCATTCGCCTTACCGAGCGTGATACCGAATGAAACTCCCTTCAGCCCGGCGCCCGTGAACTTCTCGCCTACGTAATTGCCAACCGAGAACTGGC
>CAMFIS010000131.1 GCA_945952345.1 uncultured Fimbriimonas sp. | reverse complement strand
CCAGGTCGTAGATTGAGTTTTCGGGAACTCGGCTTTTAGGCGACTCAGGTAATCCTTGAGCAATGGTAACGAGTTTCTTGCGGATCGACTCGGCATGTTCTTCAAATTCACGAGATGAATTTCGCAAATCGCTCAACTTAGTGTCGTAATCCTCTGCTATTGCATGAAGTTTCGAAATGGCGCGAAATAGTTTTTCCGCCAATACCAGCGTATTCCCTGAAACTTGGGCTTTTAGCCCATCGAACGCATGAGTTAAGGAAGTCTGAAGTTCTGTGTTCCAGTCAATAACCACCTTTGGATCGCCGAGTTGTCCCATAAGGTTTGGCAATGCAATTTGCAACTTGTTAAGGTCAGATACCTCAACGCTTCCGGAATGAAGATCTTTATTAAGTGCGCTCTGGAACTCCTTCGTATTCAAGTTCACGATTTCGACTTGTCGCTTGACATCTTGCCAAGAAGTAACTGCGGAGTCAAGTGCGTCGACGGCGAGCTGTCGTTCATAGTCCAACATGTAGATCAGCACCCAAGATATTGAATCTGCTGGCGACCCTTCGAAAGCTCCGTCGATGACTTCTCTAGATTGTAAACCTTCCTGGCTAAACCCAAGGAGTGGAATTGCACTCATGATTTCTCTTCGAGATAACCACATTGGCGGATTGTATCATATTGTCAGCGTGGCTGGGAAACAAGTGAAATCGATGCTAGAGGAAAGATTCCGTGGGACATGACTAACCCAACGTTCACATATTGAAATCTTTATTCGAGCGTCAAACGCTAAGACCTCTAGATAGTCGCACGCGTACAACAATTAATGAACTATTATCAACCCATGTCTGAGTTGGTGACTCTGAATTCTCAACTGCATTCCGCATCTTTGAGAGGACTGTCTTCACGTTGCACAGTTCAAACTCGCTGCTTTCACAACTGAAAGCAGCGAGTTTGAGAGCGTTTGGAAAGGAGTTCCCTTTCAAACTAAGTTTGGCAGGATGGTCCAAGTTCAATTCGAACTTAGTGGCCGTGGTGCCGGTGGGCAAGTTTGATTTCGTTCTGCTTGATCCAGAATCGATCCTGGGCGATGAGGCGATCATCCTGAGCAACCTTCTTCCAGTCGTGGTTTCTTTTCGCCATGGCTCGATCGTGTTCGAGTTTGCGGATATCGCGTTTGGCCGCTTCCAAATCCATGAATTCATGTCGGGTGGTTTTGCTTTGGGCGGGCACTGCCGTTGCGAGGAATGCGGCGGTTGCGACGAGGAGAAGGCTAGTTTTCATGTTCATCATGGTCGATGTCCTTGTATCTGTAACCACGTTTGGCGGTACTGGAGTTTTACAAACCATAGGACTTATGTCCGGAGTCTGGAGTCCTGAATTGATGACCTCAAAGTCGTAAGTCAAGAAATGATGAGCGCCCAGATGAGGTCCGACTCGCGCCGCATCCCTAACTTCTCCATCACGCGATGCGATCGTATATGGTCCGGGTCCGCTTCGGCCCAGACTCAAGTGAGATCAAACGTCTCGATAAGCTGCTAGAAGCAGACTTATCTCGACAGTCACTTCTTGCGCTTTTTGACTCTGTCTTTGCTCCAATAGACTTCTTCGGATTTCGCAATGAGCAGCTTGGTTCCATCCTTACTGATCCCTAAACGACCTGCACAAAGATCATCGGGAAATTGTGTGAACAGGCGCGGACTTTCGGTCACGGGTGTGATTTTTTGATCTTTAGCAACAATGTCTGTGTGCCCAGCCAGCTTCGAAATAGTGAGCGTAACAGTAAAGTCTGCCTGGCCCTCGGTTTTGACCAAACTCGAAGCTTTGATCGTACCGGTCGCATGACACTCCTTTTCGGTCGGACTCCAGACGATGTTCAGTACGCAGTCGTACCATATGGTCGAGTCCTGATTGCTGTCTAACCGAATGCGGTAGGTTCCGGATAGGACTTGATGCAAGTCCTCGATCGTTTGCGGGATTTGAACCTGCTCGTAGTTGGCAGGATCGTTCTCTGCATCTCTTGCCTTCTTGGCTCGATCCTCTTCCTGTTGCTTTCGATCGGCTTCACTCAGTTGGAACCTTGCTTCCACGAGATCGTAATACGCCTTATGACGCTTCCACTCGGAGTCTGGATCGGTCACGGTTTGGCCGTTCCGGACATAAATGTTCAACACGTGGATGCCTTTGTCGGCTTCGCCAAGGAGGAAATAGCAATCAGAGAGATCACCTCCAAAGGAAAGGTATCCCTTGTCGAACGCCGGGAGAAGGATGTCCAGGATCTCTTTCACCTTTTGCTTTTGCTCCGCCGTCAGAGTGTTGTCTTGACGCTGGTCAAAGTCGACCGTTGGCAGGATGTCTTTGAGAAGCTCATACTTCTCAGCTCGGGCTTTAAACCCTTTGTAGCGCACCATGTCCTTGCTGGTCGGATAAGTCGACATAAGAAGCTCAGCGTCCGCCAGTGCGTCTTTGGTATGCGGAGGATCAAATCCCAGATTGTCCTGACATCGATGGCGAAGAGCCTCTTCCATCAGCTTTCCGTTCAAAGCAAGGATCTGGTTCCTTACTTCGACCCCGCCAGCAAAATCCCCCGTCTTCTCCAAATGCGAGGCGTAGACATCCAAGAGGACCTCATCCTTTGGCGCTAACTTGACCAACTCGGCCATTTGAGTGTACTTTTCGCTTTCGTACTGATCCCACCCGCGGTCGCAAAGATAGCAAAGATATTCGAAGAAAGCTCGCCGAACAGGTTCGCTTTTGGGATAAGCATTGATTCCTCGGTAACACAATTCACGCATTCCGGGACGATTGCGTAACAGCAAGGCGTCCATTCGAGGGAGCCAGACAAAGATTGCTTCGGCATTGGGATCAATTTTTTCAACTTGGGCCGGTGCTTGATCGACTAATTTCAATGCCTCTCGGCCGAGCTTTTCATCATTTTGCTGGGCTTCTGTTCCCAACTTCCAGTTCAGTTCAGCCGCGTAGGCGTTCAGGAGGATCGCTTCGGGATTTTTGGGCTCCGCCTTAACCCAGGCCGTTGTTAGTCGCCGCATCGTCGGCCAATCGGACTTGCTTTTGGCCGTAAGGACGTCCGACCGCACATCGGGCATTCTTAAACACAACAGAGCAATGGCGAGCGAAACCATGTTTTCGGAAATGACGAGTAAGGATCGAGCATCGTTTCGGCGATCCTGCAAAGAGACTAGGTTTTGAGCACGTGACGTGCCCGAGCATTCACATCGGTGAACGTGGCATCTCCTAGTATTAGGGCGGCAACATGGCCGATCGTAAAACAAAACGAGGCTGAATACCAAGAGATTCAACCTCGCATTTGTTGGCTGCCCGACTAGGATTCGAACCTAGACAATCTGCACCAAAAACAGGTGTCCTGCCATTAGACCATCGGGCAATGAGTCCTTAGTATACTTCGGCGCGCCGAGGCGACTCCGTGAGGGGCGATTATTTCTTCGCCAAGGCTGGCGCGTCAAAGCGAATTGGGTTATGCTCCACGCAATGAGGAATTTGTGTTGGGCCCTTATGCTTTTGTCGGGAGTTGCGGTTGCGCAAAGCCCCTTGGATTTTGAAGGATATGCTACGCCGCCCAAAGAGATCGCAAGCTATTTCGACCTCCCCCGCCACACCCAGTTCACGCTTTCGAACCTAAATAGTGCGCGAACCTGGTTCGCTCGGGTGAAGAGCTCTCGAAGCGTCAATCTTGCCGATATCTCGAATCCTTACGAGAACTTCGGCGGATGGATGATGGACACCCATGCCAACCGTGGGCGGACTATGTCGTATCGAACGGGCGAATCCATCGTCCTCACCAATGCCTCGACCTTCGCCGAAAGGGAATTGCGACCACCGGCTGGAGCCTGGGTGAGCGCGCCCACATGGTCGCCCGATGGTCAGCGCCTGATGTTCCTGGTTCACACGCCCGAGGCTTCGACGATCTACATTCACGATGTGGCGACGAACACCACGCGGCAACTGACTTCACACGCCTTGCTCGCCACCCGGGTCAGCCCGGAATGGGTGGGTAACTCCAAAGCCATCGCCGGCGTATTCGTGCCCGCGAACCGAGGTGCTGAGCCGGTGTACACCATCGTCCCCAGCCAGCCCAAGGTGCAGGTGACCGATAAAGAAAAGAACCGACTCCGCATCTACCGAACACTGCTGCAGAATCAGACCGACCAGAAGCGGTTGGAGTACTTCACGACCGGCCAGCTCGAAGTCGTGGATGTTGAGAAAGGATCCGAAAAGTCGATTGGAAAGCCCGCCATGATCGCATCCATCGAGTCGGCGCCGAATGGTGATTTCGTCCGCGTAACGACCACGCAAAAGCCATTCTCTTATCTGGTTCCGGCGTCGAACTTTGGTTCAAAGGATGAAGTGTGGGATGCCAGCGGAAAGGCGCTGGTCACCTTGAACGAGACCAAACTTCGCAATGGAGAGGAGCCACCCCCTGCACCGGGCACGACTCCCACCCCGCCGACTCCGCCCGCTCGGCGTTCTCTGGGTTGGGCTCCCGATGGTAATGGCCTGATCTACATTCGCAATGCTGCGAATTCAGCTGCCGCCGCGAATCCCTTCAGCGAAGACGATGAACAGCGGGGCCAAGGCGGCGGCGGACAAGGGCGCGGCCAACGTGGCGGCGGGGCAGGTGCACCGCAGGCTCCGGTGAAAGAGGAACTAGTTCGCTGGGTCGCCCCGTTTGGCGAGAAAGACATTATGGTCCTTTACACCGCAGATCGCGGCCTGTCGGACCTCACCTTCTCACCCGATGCTAAGTCGATCTTCTTCCTGGAAACCGCAAGCGGAACCAGCACGGAGTACCGCGTCGACCTCGCGACTCCGACCGAAAAGAAGGCAATTTGGAGTTGGAGTACGGGCGAGGGCGGCCGAAATCCCGGCACCGCCGTCCTGACGACGAGTCCCCTAGGCTTCAATTCGTTGGACATCTCCAGCGGCAAGGTGCTGTTCCGACGCTCGCAAAATGCGGATGCCACGCCGAAGACTTTCCTGGATTCTCTCGATGTCGCCTCGGGCAAAACAACCACGGTTTGGCAATCTGCAGATAAGGGCTTCGAGACGCTCTCCGGAATACTCGCCGCGGATGGCTCGCGACTCCTCATCGATCGCCAATCAGCGACGGACACACCCAACAACTTCTTGATTGAAGGTGGAAAGGAATCGAAGCAGATCACATTCAACAAGGATCTTGCACCTGACCTGACCAATGCCAAACGATATCGGGTGCAGGTAACCCGAGCCGACGGAATGAAGTTTTGGGTGAAAGTGACGCTGCCCGAATGGTATGTGGCGGGCGAGAAATTGCCAGCGTTCTTCTGGTTCTATCCTAGTGAGTTCGACACGCAGGATGCCTACGACCGGCAGGCACGAGCGGGAAATCCCAACGCTTTCCCGAATCCCGGCGGCAGCCCCAAGACGCTTCTGCTCCGCCGAGGTTGGGCATACGTCGAGCCGGATTGCCCGATCTTTGGTCCACGCGCTCGTGTGAACGACTTCTATGTTCACGACCTCCAGCTGAACCTGGCGGCAACGATCGATACGCTGGAAGCAAAGGGCTACATCGACCGGACGAAACTCGCGATTGGCGGCCACAGCTACGGTGGATTCAGCACTGCAAACGCGCTCGTTCATACGCCGTACTTCAAGGCTGGCATCGCGGGAGCGGGCAACTATAATCGCACGCTGACGCCGATGGCGTTCCAGACCGAGCAGCGGTCGCTATTCGAAGCTCCGAGCACTTACCTCGACATGTCGTCGATGCTGAAAGCCGAGGACATAACTGGCGCATTGCTGATGTACTGCGGCATGGACGACCAGAATGTCGGCACCGATCCGATCAACTCGATCCGCATGTACAACGTGCTGGAGAGCATTGGTAAGAATGCGGCTTTGTACATGTATCCCTACGAGGACCATGGACAAATCGCACGCGAATCGCTGATGGACCAGTGGGCGCGCTGGATCGCTTGGTTGGACAAATGGGTGCTGGGTAAGTAGGTTAATCCTGGGGGCTTGGGCTCCGAGCCCGAGTTAGCTAGACTCGCGGCCAGGATGGCCACGCCCCCAGACCCTCGGCTTTACCAGTAAAACTGCCACCGGAATTTGAGAGACTTATCTTTGAGTCCCTCAACAAATCTAATCATTGCCGGTAGAGCTTGATCGCGTCGCTGCTGCGACCACTCCAGATTGAACGCCGGACAATTCACAACATTTCGGAGAGCGTCAGCGGCAAGATCACAAATTCGCAGATTGGAGAATCTCCTCATTGGAATCCATTCGGTATCTCCGTTCTCACTTTGGTGAGAAGTAACGCCGAATCGTTGCTGATACTTCTCTGTGTCGATCGGGAGTTCGTTTTTGAGATATTGAATTGCTTGCTCTCTGCCCTCGGCAGAATTCAAGATCGGGGAACCAAGAATCGAGATCAAACTCGGGTCAATTCGCATGCAATCATCTAGATTGAACGACGATGGTCGTTTAAAGAAAAGGCGATTGGCAATGCGTTGGCCCTCTGGCGTTACTGCAAGATCCACGACACAAAACGCTGAGTCGAATCGACGTACATTCGTGGCATGGCTCAACGCTCCGGCGTAACTTTCGAGGTCTTCGAGATAAGTTTGGTCTCCAAGTTGCCGTCGAGCATCGAGTAGTTCACCAAAGATTGCGGCCTCATAGTTATCTCCAGGGCCATTCAATTGGGCGTACAGGATGTACTTTCCGCAAGCAGAAACGAGCGTAGGAAGGCTCTCCTTCGCGTTCCACCGATACGCCAAGCGTGCGAGAGAAATCACTTCGCTTATGGTCCTGCGGATTTCCGTCTTGGTAGGCGCACGGTTGATGTGTCGAAACATGAGCTCGGAAACGGATGGAGACCGATGGATCAGCGATGACAACACCTCTGGCCGAACCCTCAGCGGTGCCATAAGGCTGGCGTTTTGGACGTGACGAGAAGGAATTCCCGTCGGATTCTCGAACGCGCAAATGGCAGCGGGAAACACGTCTGCCTCCGAATCGGATTCAAGGCATTCGTAGATTCGGTCTGCCAGAGATTTGTGAAGATTCTTGGACCAATAGGCCTGAAGCTCATCATCACTCATGTAACCGGCCGGACCTCGAAGCGCCATTTCTGAGAGCATCGAGCGAAGGATTCGGTGTACTGGCCAGGGTTCTACAATTGTCATCTGAGCGGTAAAAACTATCGGACGTATCCGGGTGTGCCGATCTTCGTGAGTGAAGGCTTCGAGAAGCTGAGGGACCGCTTTAATATCCAGCTCAAGCAATCGATCCGTCGTGCGCGACGAGCCGAAATAGACCCGATCCAATCCATCTTTGACACCCAACAACGATAGCTGATCGATCAACTGGGAAACTTGCCTTTGAACAGGCCAAGTTTTTAGCGACTCTGGACTGAGCCATACTGTTCGCGACTTCGTCTCTGCGTTCAACTGAGCTAGATAGGATTGCGACTTGGAAGAGAACTCCTCGAAATATCGTTTGCGCTCCCTTACGTCAGTCGTTGCATTTATCCAAGGCTCGGAAAGTTTGGAATATTCATTGGTCAGTTTAACAACCTTCGAGAAACCTTGAATACTGGCCTTGTTATCGTGGTCATAAAAGCTTTCAAGTGACCTGGCAAATTGTCGAGAGCAGAAAGACCTAAACGCACCGTCCGTAAGCCTTGTTTCTAGGCCCGAGTAGAAAGGGAGCGTCTTAATAAACTTGGATACGAGCTTCTCTTCACCATGAATGGCGGTGAGGATCAACTGAATACTTTGAAAGGATTTAAGATCCCAAAATGACCATTCATTTCCTTGACGCGTCCAGACCTTGGGAAGTCCTTCGGAAGGGAGGGCTGTTCGCAGAACTCGTCGATTTGGGATGATGTCGCCTGCCGCATCGACTTGGGTTGTTCCGTCTGGCGAGACCCAAACAATATTGCTCGTCGGGGTATCCCCATCATCAATAACCATATATGCTGGCTTCGCCAGCATCTTCAGTTGATAACCGCGGACATCCGGTAGGCCATGATCGAGCAGGAATTGCGCAGTCTGGACGAATTCGGGCGGCAGGAGATCTGTCTTCGGAACCCATTTAGGCTGATTTTGCCCAACCATCCACGCACATGCCAATGCCCCAATCATTTCGAACCCCGCTTATCATCTGGACGAAAGTGGGTGGAATTTGTTACGCTTGGACTTACTAAATCCATGATCGCGACAGCCCTCCTCGCTCTTCAAATCGGTGCCACGCAGCGCTACCAAAAGGTCGCCGTCGTCTCCGACCAAGTCCTCGCATCGAAAGTCGGCGCCGACATTCTCCGTAAAGGCGGCAACGCGATTGACGCCGCCGTCGCCACCGGCTTTGCTCTCGAAGTCGTGCATCCCGCCGCGGGCAACATCGGCGGCGGAGGGTTCATGGTGTACCGGTCGGCGAAGGGCGAGACGTTCGCGCTAGACTACCGCGAGACCGCACCAGGCAAAGCTTTCCGCGAGATGTACCTTGACAAAAACGGCAACCCGACCTCCGAATCCTATCTCGGCCCCAAAGCATCCGGGGTGCCAGGAACGGTCGCTGGATTCTACGCCGCCCACCAAAAGTACGGCAAGCTCAAGTGGAGAGACGTCGTCGAGCCATCGGTCCAACTCGCCGAACGAGGATTCGCCATCAGCCCATCATTGGCCGACGGATTAAAGGATCTCGCGAGCAAGAACAAACAGTTCAAAGGAACCTGGAGAATCTTCGGTCGAAGTGGCAACTTTTACAAAGCGGGAGAAACGTTCCGGCAACCGGAGCTGGCCAAAACCCTCGAACGAATTCGTGACAAAGGGCAAAGCGGCTTTTACGAAGGTGAGACCGCCCAAGCCATCGTCGACACAATGAACCCCGGTAACGGAATCATCACCCTCCAAGACCTCAAGAATTACAAGCCTGAGTGGCGTAAGGCCCTGACCGGAAGCTATCAGGGGTACGACATCGTCACCATGCCTCCGCCCAGTTCGGGCGGCGCGGTGCTGCTGATGATGTTTGGCATGCTGAAAAACGACAATCTCAAGACGATGGGATTCAACAGCGCTGCAACTGTCCACCTGGAAGCGGAGACCATGCGACGATGTTTCGCCGACCGCGCCGAGTACATGGGCGATCCTGGCTTTGTCGAGGTGCCTCTCCTCAAACTCCTCGACCCGAACTACCTGGCCAAAAGAAGAAGTGAAATCGACCTCGATCACGCAAGCCCTTCAAGCTTGACCAAATCCGGCCTCAACCTCGGAAACGAGAAGCAGCAAACCACCCACTTCAGCATCGTCGACGCCGATGGTAACGCGGTCTCGAACACCTACACGCTGAACGACAGCTACGGCAGTAAGGTGACGGTGGACAAAGGCGGCTTTCTGCTCAACAACGAGATGGACGACTTCACCTCAAAGCCGGGCAGCCCCAACCGATACAATCTGATTCAAGGCGAGGCGAACGCCATCAAGCCCGGAAAGCGTCCCCTCTCTTCGATGACGCCAACGATCTTGAGCCGTAATGGAAAGCTGTTCATGGTGGTGGGCTCACCGGGCGGACCGACCATCATCAACACCGTCTTCGAAGCGATTTTGAATGTGACGGTCCACAACATGACCGCCCAAGGCGCGGTCACGGCTCCGCGTTTCCATCATCAGTGGCTGCCCGACGAGATCCACTACGAGCCGTTCGCTTTTACCAACGACACTCTCGCGATCCTCAAATCCAAAGGTCACACTTTGGTGAAGGGCGGGGGACAAGGTTCCTGCCACGTCATCGTGATTGGGGCCAATGGCGAGCGTTATGTCGGGTGCGATCCTCGCCTCTCGACCGCCGGTCAGGATGGATATTAGGGAATACTAGAGACCATGTCCCGTGTTCAGAAGATAGCCGCCCACCTCAACGAGGTTGGCCTCGATGCGTTTCTCGCCCAAACGCCAATTTCGATGGGCTACCTTTCTGGGTTTTTCGAGGATGGCCACGAGCGATTCCTTACGTTCGCCATCCACAAATCGGGCCAAGCGAGACTCATTTGTCCGGCCCTGAGCCAAATCCAGGCGAAGCGGATTGGCATCGAGGATATTCGGTCTTGGCGCGACGGCGAAGATCCGCTTGAGCACTTCATTCAGCTCTCCGACGACTGGAATCTCCGATCCGGAGTATTGGCGATCGACGACCACATGCCCGCGAAGATGCTGCTCGAAATGCAATCGGCGCTTCCAGCGGCCCTGTTCAAGTCGGGTGGCTTGGTGCTGGCCGAACTGATGGCGAAGAAGGACGACGCGGAACTCGCGCTGATGAAGCGGGCGGGACAAATTGCGGACGAGACCTACGAAGTGGTGAAGGGAAGCTTGAAGGAAGGCATCACAGAACTCGAAGTTCGCGAAATTATCGAACAAGAGATGAAGAATTGGGGTGGCGAGCCGCAGTTCTGCAGCGTCTGCTTCGGGCCTGGCTCGGCCGAGTCGCACCACATCAATAACAAGACTCGACTCAAGCCGGACACCATCGTCCTCATCGACTTTGGCTGCACCTACGAGCACTACTGCTGCGACATCACCCGGACATTCGTGTTCGGAAAAGCCACGGAAGAGCAGAAGAAGCTTTACACCATCGTGTACGACGCTCACGAAGCGGCGCGCGAGAAAGGTGGCGTCGGAGTGAAGCCCATGGACATGGACGGCGCGGCTCGACAGGTTATCGAGCACGCAGGATACGGTCCGTTCTTCACACACCGAACGGGACACGGCATCGGAATGCACGTGCACGAAGAGCCCAATATCAACTCGACCAACGATAAGCCGCTGGAAGTCGGGAACTGCTTCAGCATCGAGCCAGGGATTTACCCTGTCTCTTATACACATCTGACGCTGCCGACGACTCCTTACGTGTA
>CAMFIS010000130.1 GCA_945952345.1 uncultured Fimbriimonas sp. | reverse complement strand
CCCAGGCGAAGGAAGCCGCGAAGAAGACTGCCGATCTCTCGAACATCAAGCAGCTGGGCACCGCTAACGCCATCTACCAAGGTGACAACGACGATCTGTTCCCGCTCCAAGCTGGTCAGGACACAACGGGCGTTTGGGGCTTCGGCTACGGCATGTACGTTCCCTACGACTGGGCCGGCGCCGGATCGGTACCTGCTGGTCGACTGTACTACTCCCAATCCTTCGCTCTGAACACGATTCAGCCGTACGTCAAGAACTACGACATGCTCAGCAACCCCGGCGCCTCTGTAGTCGAGTATCAACCGACGACGCCGCTGGTAGCGGGTAAGCAGAAGTACACGTCAAACTACGCCTACAACGGACTCCTTTCCGGCTACAGCTCGACTGCTCTCGGAAACGTAGCAATGCTCCCTGTCTGGACTGGAGCCAACGGAAAGATTGCAGGAAAGGGTTGGGGCTTGGCCAATCCGCAGTTGGACTGTGGAACGGCGAATACGAGCTGCACCTACGTGCCGGCCACGGCAACCGGATGTTCCACCGGCAACGGAGCAACTTCCTCGATGTACCTTACCTACAACAATGGATCGTATTGGACGTATAGCCAAGGCCAAAACTGGGGTCTGGCTGACAGCCATGCCAAGTTCCGACGTGTTGGTGCCACGCTCGCCCCTGCGGACACCAACTGGCGCACCGACCCGTGGACGCAGTACACCACGAACGGCACCGCAGCTTCCTACTGGTGGGATGGCTGCCACCCGTGGCTGTTCCGTCCGGACTACGACTTCAGCATCTAAACTGAAGACGAGAAGTTCTGCCTTTGGCCCCTCGAATGGGGGGCCAATTGTTAAGAAGCCAGATCCTATCGATGAAATCCAAAACCTAGCAATTTGTGCAAAATTAACGCAATTCCGCCATTTCTAACGGGAATCCGTATAAGAAATTCAACATTCGGCCCCTTTTTTGCACTCAATGTGGGAACCGGCAACATTTTGCGTGTAGTATTGACGATTGTCGACTCTTAACACAAAGTGTTGACCAGCGAGGGAGGCATCTCTCGCAGTGAGGGAGGCATCCCTCGCGAAGCATTCATTCATAGGAACAATCATGAAAAAAGCGTTTACGCTCATCGAACTGCTCGTGGTTATCGCGATTATCGCGATCCTCGCTGCAATCCTCTTCCCTGTCTTTGCTCAAGCCAAGGAAGCTGCCAAGAAGACTGCTGATCTCTCGAACATCAAGCAGCTCGGCACCGCCAATGCCATCTACCAAGGTGACAACGACGACCTGTTCCCGCTTCAGGCTGGCCAAGATACGGCTGGCGTCTGGGGCTTCAACTACGGTAAGTACGTACCGTACGACTGGGCTGGCGCCGGATCGGTACCTGCTGGTCGACTGTACTACTCCCAGTCCTTCGCTCTGAACACTCTTCAGCCTTACGTCAAGAACTACGACATGCTCCAGAGCCCGGGCACCTCGGCGGTTGAATATCAGCCGACGACTCCTCTCGTTGCAGGCAAGCAGAAGTACACGACGACGTACGCGTTCAACGGCCTTCTGACGGCTTACAGCTCGACGGCAGTTGCTAACGTTGCAATGCTCCCGGTTTGGACCGGCGCCAACGGTAAGACCGCTGGTAAGGGTTGGGGCTTTGCTAACCCAGCATTGACCTGCGGCACGGCAAACACGAGCTGCTCCTACGTTCCTTGCGGCGGCACCGGCAACGGTTCCACCTCGGGTATGTACACGACCAACCAAGGCGGCTCCTACTGGATCTACAGCCAGGGCCAGAACTGGGGTCTTGCTGACAGCCACGCAAAGTTCCGACGAGTTGGCGCAACGCTCGCTCCTGGCGCTTCCGACTGGCGAACCGACCCGTGGACCTCGTACAACTCAAACGGTACGGCTGGTTCGTACTGGTACGACGGCTGCCATGCTTGGTTGTTCCGACCTGACTACGACTTCAGCATCTAAGCTCGATTCGTAGCAAGAACTAATAAGGTCCCTTTCGAGGGGCCTTATTTTTTGCGTGACAATATCGGATTTAGTACTTACGAATGTGTCGACAAAAGCCTCGGATTCTTTCGATTTCTACCTACGTCTTATATTTTTCTAACATTTTTTTCGATTCTACATACATACTGGCATCTTCTTTGCTATAGTGAACTTAACAGATTCATAACCTGAAGCAGCCGGCAGTAGTGGTGGCCGCTACAAGGGATGGGTTTGGGAGAGAGTTCATCTCTCCGACGCAATTATCTTAGGAAATCATCATGAAAAAAGCGTTTACGCTCATTGAACTCCTGGTAGTCATCGCGATCATCGCGATCTTGGCTGCCATCCTCTTCCCGGTTTTCGCTCAAGCAAAGGAAGCCGCGAAGAAGACTGCCGATCTCTCGAACATCAAGCAGCTCGGCACCGCCAATGCCATCTACCAAGGTGACAACGACGACCTGTTCCCGCTTCAGGCTGGTCAGGACCTCACCGGCGTCTGGGGATACAACTTCAACAAGTACGTCCCTTACGACTGGGCTGGCGCGAACTCGACTCCTGCAGCTCGACTTCAGTACTCCCAGGGCTTCGCGCTGAACACGATTCAGCCGTACGTCAAGAACTACGACATGCTCAGCAACCCGGGCGCATCGGCTATCGAGTATCAGCCGACCACCACGATCGCTGCTGGCAAGTCCAAGTACACGACGAACTACGCGTTCAACGGTCTTCTGACTGCATACAGCTCGACGGCTATTGCTAGCGTTGCCAAGCTTCCGGTCTGGACCGAAGCCAACGGTAAGATCGCTGGTAAGGGTTGGGGCTTCGCGAACCCAGCTTTGACTTGTACAACTGCTAACGCAGGCTGCACCTACGTTCCTTGCGGCGGCACCGGCAACGGTTCCACCTCGGGCATGTACTCCACCTACAACGGTGGTTCGTACTGGATCTACAGCCAGGGCCAGAACTGGGGCCTCGCTGACAGCCACGCAAAGTTCCGACGAGTTGGCGCAACGCTCTCTCCTGGTGCTTCTGACTGGCGAAACGATCCGTGGACGGGTTACAACTCCAACGGAACGGCTGGTTCGTACTGGTACGACGGCTGCCACGCTTGGTTGTTCCGACCGGACTACGACTTCAGCCTCTAAGAAATTTGTACCTATGAATGAATGCAAAGGCTCCCTCCGGGGAGCTTTTGTTTGTTTTTTCCTCCTCAATCTAGTAAAATACGCACCATGAAGAAGGCACTTCTCTTCGCACTTATTCTCTCGGTTCTCGGTTCGTTCATGCTCGGCTGCAGTGGCGGCGGTAGCGAGGACACCAATGCGGGCGTCAACAGCGCATCCACTGTTAAAGCCGACTCCAGCCAACCACCATCCCCAACGAACCCCGGTGGCGCTACCCCACAAACCCCACAGTAAGCTGTTCGGTTCACGTTGTTCAAAGCCCGCTTCGTCGTACGAGCGGGCTTTTTCATGCTAAAATGCCGTATGAATTCTCGAATCGGCATTCTCACATTTCTTGGTATCGCAATCGTTGGTTGCAACGGCTCGGAGTCTTCGGTTAGCACAACCGCAGCGGCCCCTCCCAAGAAGTCTCCTGGCTACACCAGACTGGTCAACTTGACGAATTTGCCGGCAGAGATTTATTCCAAGCAGCGACTCATTAGTCCTGCAATCCAACCCAACCAGGCATGCGAATTACTTCCGATTGGTACGGGTGCTCAAACGATTCGGGTCATTCCCGGCGGCGGTAAAGAAATTCAGGTCAAACTCAACCTTGCATCGGACAAGGGCGCATCCATCATCCTCATGCCTGACATGACCACGAAGGTTATCGAAAACGAGGAGCGCTATGCATCGACCAGTTCGAATACACATATTGTTCCCGTCGAAGCGGGTGGAACCATGCCGGCCACCTTCAAGGTAGAAGGCGGCGAGACCAAGTCGTATCCGTCCAAGGACACAATGGTTCTTCTGCCTACATCGGCAAACGTCGTGTTCCCCGACGGTTTTTCCACCAAACTGGACGACCGAATCGCGTTCTCGCTCTTCGTGGTAGCCAAGAAGGACAAGACTTACTACATCCTTGGCAAAAACGCCAGCGATCGTAAGCCTGTATCGAACGGCCAATCCGCCAGCTAAACCAGGGATTTCAGCTAAACTAGAGATTCATGGCTGACCAAACTTTCATGCCCACCACCGAGACGCACTTTGAGCGTGTCGGTGAGAACACCATGATCGTCAATATGGGGCCCCAACACCCCTCGACGCATGGAGTTTTGCGCGTGATCACGGAGCTCGATGGCGAGACGATTCTTCAGTGTCGTTGCGTCATCGGCTACCTTCACACGGGCATGGAAAAAGAAGCCGAGTACCAGCAGTATCAGAAGTGCGTGGTCATGACCGACCGCATGGATTATCTGAATGCGAACGGTAACAACTTGGCCCACGCTCTGGCAGTCGAGAAACTTCTTCAATGCGAGATCCCGCGCCGGGCACAATACCTCCGCGTGATTCTCGCTGAGCTGAGCCGAGTCGCCTCACACCTGGTTTGGCTTGGGACGCACGCACTCGACCTTGGCGCTATGACGCCGTTCTTCTACACGTTCCAGCAGCGCGAACTCATTCTCGACATGTTCGAGATGTTTAGCGGTGTCCGGATGATGCCGTCGTGGATCGTCCCCGGTGGTTTGCGTGGTGACATGCCCGATGGTTTCGAACCCCGCCTCCGATCGTTCCTGGCCGGATTTGGTAAGGAGCTCGAAGTTCTCGAAGGTCTTCTGTCAGAAAACCCGATCTTTAAGGAGCGGACATTCGATATCGGGATTCTTTCCGGTGAGGATGCTCTGAACCTCGGCTGTTCCGGCCCGATCCTTCGCGCTAGCGGTGTGCCGTTCGATCTACGAAAGGACATGCCGTATAGCTGCTACGAAGAGTTCGACTTCAGCATTCCTGTAGGCAAGACCGGCGACGTATACGATCGCTATCTTGTTCGCGTGATGGAAATGAAGGAGAGCTGCCGCATTATTCAGCAAGCGATCGACGGCCTACCTGAAGGCGCCTGGCGAACAAGCGACCGAAAGATTGCTCCGCCACCACGTGAGGAACTCGATACATCGATGGAGTCGCTCATCCATCACTTTAAGCTTTACACGGAAGGCTACCGACCGCCGGTCGGAGAAGCATATGCCGCCGTCGAAGGCTCGAAGGGAGAGCTTGGATTCTACGTCGTTTCTGACGGGACCAACCGACCCTATCGCTGGCACGAGCGACCCTCGAGCTTCATGAATTTGAAGTCGCTTGAAGTAATGGCAGTTGGACGGATGATAGCCGACCTGATCGCAATCATCGGATCCATCGATATCGTTCTCGGCGAAATCGATCGGTAAGACTCAGGTCCCAGCCACACTTCTAGCCCCGACCGGCCAGATCGGCGTCCAAGTACGAATTTCGATCTGCAGACTGCTCCCGTGTCCTAATTATCATACGCATTTTTAGGTATTTCTAACTTTTTTCAGATTTTTTCTTCCCTGAAAAGGGCAAGGACTGTTATGATATGTGCAGACAGGCAACGCTCTCGATGTCGAGAGCTGATTCCGTCACTTTTGTTTCGGGGTTTTGCCTGGGGAAGACGTAGTCTTTCCAACTTAATTATAGGAACACATCATGAAAAAAGCGTTTACGCTCATTGAACTCCTGGTAGTCATCGCCATCATCGCGATCCTGGCTGCCATCCTCTTCCCGGTGTTCGCCCAGGCGAAGGAAGCCGCGAAGAAGACTGCCGATCTCTCGAACATCAAGCAGCTCGGCACCGCTAACGCCATCTACCAAGGTGACAACGACGACCTGTTCCCGCTCCAAGCTGGCCAGGACCTCACTGGACTTTGGGGATACAACTACAACAAGTACGTCCCTTACGATTGGGCCGGCACGAACTCGACTCCTGCTGCTCGACTTCAGTACTCCCAGTCGTTCATCCTGAACACCATTCAGCCGTACGTCAAGAACTACGACATGCTCCAGAATCCTGGCGCCTCCGTCGTTGAATACCAGCCGACGACACCTGTCGCCGCTGGCAAGCAGAAGTACACGACGAACTACGCTTACAATGGTCTTCTCACCGCTTACAGCTCGACCGCTATCGCCAACGTTGCAATGCTCCCAGTGTGGACAGAAGGCAACGGTAAGATTGCTGGTAAGGGTTGGGGCTTTGCGAACCCAGCGCTGACTTGCGGTACCGCAAACGCAGGCTGCACCTACATTCCTTGCGGCGGCTCCGGCAACGGCGCTAGCTCCTCCATGTACCTCACCTACAATAATGGTTCGTACTGGACTTACAGCCAAGGCGAGAACTGGGGCCTTGCAGACAGCCATGCTAAGTTCCGACGAGTCGGCGCTACGCAAGCTCCTGCAGACACCAACTGGCGAGTCGATCCGTGGACTCAGTACGATTCCACCGGACACGCAGGCTACTACTGGTGGGACGGCTGCCACGCATGGCTGTTCCGACCTGACTACGACTTCAGCCTCTAAGCTGAGATCGCTAGCAAGTCTAGCCACGTAGAAATAAAGAAGTCCCCCTCGAATGAGGGGGACTTCTTTTTAAACCGGAACTGCTCTAGTAATAGCCTTTGCTGGTCTTGGTCGCTTCGTCGACCCACTCCGAGGCAAACTTCTTCAACTGTTCGACCGACGTCGGATTGCTCGGAATGATCCGCACAAACGCGCCCTCTTCCTCGATGCCAACATGGGCAACCTTGTACTTAAACATGTCCCACTTCACATCGGAAATTCCCGCGTGGTAGCCAGAAGTCATTTTCAGGAAGTACATCGCCGTCAGCTTCTGGCCGCCTTTGTCCATGTCGAACAAGGTAATCGGCAACGTGCCGCGCAATGAGGTCTGCAGAGTGTCCTCACGCTGGTTGGACAATGCCCAGCCTTGAGCCGTCAAACAAACCTGCGGGTCGTGGAAGCTCTCTTTTTTGTGGCTAGCAATAACCACGACTTCGTACTGCTCAGCTCCATGGGTAAAGACTCGAGCAATGATGCCCCAAGGCTGAAGCACGTCGTAGTTCACTTTGTCCAGCTTATACGTGCAGTACTGGCCCGGTGCGAGCTGAGCGGTAAAGCTTCCCGCCTTGACGGGCAGCATGGCCGCAATATCGGCCTCTTCTCGCTCGACTTGCTTCGGGCGTGGCGCAACATTGTAAGCCAAACCGGTGGCGGCGAAGAACACGCACACAATCGCCAAACGCTTTCCAATTCTGGGATCGATTAATCTTTCCATCCGAACAACCTCGCGAACTTAAATAGAATGAAGAAGCAGATCACCAACGTGATATATCCACTGTAGTCGTGGAAAGAGTGAGCTGCATCTGGGCCTCTTAATTCTCCTACTACGCCGATCAGCGCAATTCTGAGCCCGTTGATGAACAAACAAAGCGGGACGATCATGGCGAACATAAGGACGGAGAAGAACCAATCCTTACGGGCGATGAGCGTGAAGTGGGCCGTAAAGCAGGCCACCGCAACCATCAGCTTGAGACCGCTGCACGGAACCGCGACAGTCAGCGCATAGCTGTTGAGCTGAATATCCGTTGGGCTAAGGCGGTACGGATTGAATCCGAACACTCGGAGGAGTAACTCCGCGACCGTGGTCGAATAAAGTTGGAGGCTGTTTGTGGAGCCCTCGATGAAGTTACCAAAGACGGGGAGCCCAAAGAAGAGGAAACAAATGGGCATGCTGATGAGCAAAGCTCGCCTCCAGCCCGTTAAGGCGAGAGTGATCAGCAACAGGCTTGCAATCAGCAGCACGCTTTGGATGATCCAGAAATCGCCTACAAACGCAATGTACTGAAGCGCCAGAACAACGGGCAGCAGAACCAAGGCGATCCACCCATTCATCGTGGAAGGAGACTGCATCCATTCGTTCCAACGAACCTTGATCTGCCAAGCGAAAAGGATCGGAATAATCCAGCCGTGGGAGTAATACTCGTTCACCATCCAGCTTTGGCCGGTGGTTTTGAGCAAGGGCCAGAACGTGAGAATGATGCCGAGAACGGCGCCGAGCGACAGGTAGAACGAAGGCGAAACGAAGACGTTGGTCCAGTTCACCGCCCGCAAATAGGCCATGCCCTGATTGAGCCCGGCGAGAATATCGTCCAGCAAAGAGTTTGACTCTTTCTGATTTGCCGGTGCTGCCTGTTCTACGCTCATACCCCAATGTATAACGACTCTCGTCGCCAGTTTGCTCCAACTTCAGTGTCGGTATCTACGAACTTAATTATCACCTACTCTGCGGATGAATGGCAAAAAAGTCTATGATTTAACCGGATGCCTGATCTTTCTAATGCGGTTTTGATGGTGTGCGGAGGCGCCGGATTCATCGGCTCGCACTTCGTGCGCATCGTTCGAAAGTACCATCCCACCACGCGTATCGTCATCTACGACGCCCTCACGTACGCCGGAAATCTCACCACAATCCAAGATCTCCTAGATGAACAGACCACGTTCGTGCACGGAAAGATACAAGATTCGACCGCAGTCGAGGGTGCCATCACCGCCAACGAGGTCACCCACATCGTCAACTTCGCCGCCGAATCGCACAACGACCGCTCCATCCTCGACTCCGGCTCCTTCATTCAAAGCAACGTCTTTGGCGTCTACGTTCTATGCGAAGCCACCCGCAAACTTGGCATTACCAAATTCGTCCACGTCAGCACCGACGAAGTGTATGGCTCCATCAACGAAGGCAAGTTCACCGAGGACTCGCCGATCATGCCCAACACGCCGTATTCGTCTAGCAAAGCGGGCGGCGACCTCCAGGCTCGGGCTCACCACATCACCTACAAAACTCCCGTCTGCGTCACCCGAGGTGGCAACACGTACGGGCCGTACCAATATCCCGAGAAGCTGATTTCCTATTTCACCGTTCGCCTATTGATGGGAAAGAAGGTTCCGCTGTACGGCGAGGGCAACCAAGTTCGCGAATGGATGCATGTCGAAGACCATGCACGTGGAATCCTTGCGGTGCTGCTGCACGGCGAACCCGGTGGCGTCTACAACGTCGGCGACGAGAACGAGCGGCCAAACCGCGAGATTGTGCGAATCCTACTGGAAGAAACCGGAAGGGGCGATGATCTCGTCAAAAGAATCGAGGATCCCCGCAAGGGCGCCCACGACACCCGATACTCAATGACCTCGAACCTAACCCGCGCCCTCGGCTGGAAGCCGGAAAAAGATTTCGAAACCGAACTGCGAAACACAGTTCGATGGTATCGCGACAACGAGTGGTGGTGGCAGCCCATCATCGCCAAGCCGGAATACACCGACTTCATTCGCAACTTCTACGGCAAATATCTGGGTGAGGATCTATGAAGGCGCTCATTCTCGCCGGGGGTAAGGGCACACGATTGCGGCCCATTACGTACAGTCTGGCCAAGCAGCTCGTTCCCGTTGCGAATAAGCCCGTCATCGAGTACGGCATCGACGCCATCGTCGCGGCCGGAATTACCGACATCGGCATCATCGTCATCGAGCCCAACAGCCCAATCGAAGAATCCTGCGGCGACGGCTCGCGCTGGGGCGCCCGCTTTACCTATATTGTCCAGCCCGATCCCCTCGGCCTCGCCCACGCCGTCATGACCGCGCGCCCCTTCCTCGGCGACGACGATTTCATCATGTACCTCGGCGACAACCTCATCAAGTCTTCCCTTCGGGACCTGGTGGACGAGTTCGAGGAAAATCGCCCAGCTGCAACCGTCTTACTGACTCCCGTCGATAACCCCAGCCAGTTCGGCGTTGCCGAAATGGAGAACGACAAGGTCGTCCGTCTAGAGGAGAAGCCCAAGGAACCGCGCTCGAACCTCGCCCTCGTCGGCGTGTACCTGTTCGATCGCGTCATCCACGACGTCATCGACCAGCTCAAGCCTTCCCGCCGCGGAGAGTACGAGATCACCGAGGCCATTCAAGGGCTGATCGATCGGCAGATGACGGTCCGGTCGCACATCGTAACCGGATGGTGGAAAGACACCGGCACGGTCGAAGCGATGCTGGAAGCAAACCGCCTGATCCTCGAGGATGTCGTGACGGCTCAAAACGGTACGGTTACCGACTCTCAAGTCGATGGCCGCGTTTCGATCGGTAAGGGAGCGGTGATTCAGAATTCCACCGTCCGCGGTCCGGCGATCATCGGCGATGGCTGCACGATTGTGAACAGCTACGTCGGTCCGTTCAGCGCCATCGATAAGAACACCAAGATTTCCGATTCTGAGTTGGAACACTGCATCGTACTTCAAGACTGCGAAATCTCGGGAGTGGCACGTCTGGACGGCTGCCTCATCGGTCGCGGGGCAAAAGTGAAGCGGGTTCAACAGAAGCCGGCAACGATGCGACTGGTACTTGGCGACTCGAGCGAAGTGACGTTGCCGTAATCCTGAATCTTAGAGCCCATTTCCACCCCCACCGGTTCACTCGTCCCTCGCTCACCGACACCCCCAGGGATGTAGCATGGCCACTACCTTCCCAACAAAGTTGTCGATTCGGAAAGGCTTGGTCGAGTTGAAGTTTACAGCGAGGGAACTAGACACGCTCCACCCCTGGGGGTGTCGGTGAGCGCGAAGCCCCAAGCACATGGAATTGGACAATATTCAGCGAACCGGTGGGGGTAGTCGAATTTACAAAGTAATCGGAGAGTTGTGGAACCCTAACGCGTACATCTAGTAAGCTAACGCCCGATGGGTTTGCAAGTCACACGATGGACCGTGGACTATGGCAATGGGATCGTAAAGGAAGTGCGCGTACCCCATGCCTGGCGTCAGGATGTCGACGTTCGCTGGGAAGGACCAGCCATTTACAAAACGCTCATCGACGTCCCGGTCCGACCAACAAAACTGCGTTTTCTCGGCGTTAGCTACGCCTGCAAAGTCCTCATC
>CAMFIS010000129.1 GCA_945952345.1 uncultured Fimbriimonas sp. | reverse complement strand
AAAGGTCCCGACCGGGTTCCGGTCGAGACTGCGAAATCGTGCTTTTTCCGCCTCAAGTTGGGCGCTAGGGTCGACTTTTTGGCGACTCCAGATAAGCTTACGCAGGCATTGTTAAATTCGTTACCAATTTAAACAAAGTCCTGCGAAAAACTTAACATATTTTTGGATGCGAAGTTTCCGGGGTTGGTTACAATGAGCTATGAACCCCTCCCGCCGTAACATCTTGGCCGGCCTCAGCTCCCTTCCGCTCCTCAATATCCCCAAAGTCTTCGCCGAAGGTGCGCCGCGAAGGGTTCTCCGCATCGCCTACTTCACCGACATCCACCTGCCGCCGATTCCCGAAGTCAACAAGCGCGCGGAGAAGGCGTTCGCGAAAGCCAGGAATTGCGACCTCTTCCTCTTCGGCGGCGACAACGTCATGGCGATCGACCACAAACCGGAAGCAGATATTCTAGCCCACTACGACAACTGGGCTAGCTTCACGAAAGCGAATCTTCACAAACCTTTCCGGTGTATCCTCGGCAATCACGATGTCGAACAATGGCCCGAAGGTGACGATTCTCCTGCGGCGGGTAAGAAGCGGCCGATCGAGTTCTTCGGCATGAAGAACCGATATTGGACCGAGAACATCGAGGGCTGGCGTATCCTCGCTCTCGATACCGTCCATCGCCACGAAAATTCCTTCTATGGGTTCCTCGACCAGGAACAGTTGGGTTGGCTCGACGAACAGATGAAGGACACCAGGACTCCTACCCTCGCTCTCGGCCATATGCCCCTGCTCAGCGTCACCGCCCTCGCCGATTCCGGCCTGAAAGTCAAAGACAATACCTTGCCGATTTCTTGCTCCAGCGAAGTCAGTAACGCTCGAGAAGCAATCTCCAGATTCCGCAAGGCTGGAAACATCAAGCTTTGCCTCAGCGGGCATACACATATGATTGATCGTTGCGATTACGCCGGAACTTCATACATATGTGCTGGCGCGGTTTGCGGAGGGTGGTGGAACGGCGCCAACCAAGGATTCCCCCCTGCCTATTTCGAAATTGATCTCATGTCAGACGGAACTTTTCAGACCCGAACGATCTACTGGGAAGACTAGTACGTCTCATATAAATATCTAACGAGACGCAATTTCTTACACACGAAATCCATATAGATACTACTTTTTCTGCTTATAATCAGTCCTAGGTTTAAAGGCATGGAACTGAGTCGCAGGAATATCTTATCGATTCTTGGAACCGCCCCGCTCCTCGGGGCGCCAGCCCTCGCCTTGGCTTCCCCTCGTCGCGGAACAAAGATTTCATTCCTCACCGACATCCATCTTCCCGCCAGCAACGAAATCAATAGCCGGGCGATAAAAGCTTTCAAACTCGCTAATAAATCCGACATGATTCTGCTGGGTGGGGACAACCTCATGGCAATCGACCATCAGCCGGAAAACATCATTCAAGCCCAGTTTGAAAACTGGCAACGGCTCGCATCTCATCACCTCGGACGTCCTTACCGCACAGTTCTAGGCAACCACGACATTGAAATGATCGTGTCGCCCAAGCCAACAAACATGTGCGGCAAGGAACGGTCCAGCGAACTCTTCGGCATGAAAGGTCGCTACTGGACCGACAAAGTCAACGGTTGGCGAATCGTTGGCTTGGACACCGTACAACATCGGCGCAACACCTACGTTGGACATGTCGACCATGAGCAACGCAAATGGCTCCGCGATGTCCTCCTTGCCGATCGCACCACGCCGACCCTCGTGGTTGGCCACATGCCAATCCTGAGCGTGACCATGCTCGCCGACCGAACCACGCACTGCGGTCCAAATAGCTTGCCGATTTCCTTCTGCAGCCAGGTTGGTAACTCACGGGAAGTCGTCGAAATCTTCCGAGAAGCCGGCAATGTCCGCCTGTGCCTCAGCGGCCACACGCACATGAACGACCGATGCGAGTTCGCGGGAACCACATATGTCTGCGGCGGCTCGGTCAGCGGATCGTGGTGGAAAGGCCCGCACCAGGGCTTCGCTCCATCCTTCACAGACGTGACGCTGCACAATGACGGCAGCTTTGACACAAAGACGATTCATTGGGAATCGTAACGACGTCGGAGCACGACAGTCTCGCTTGTGAAATATCACGAGAGCAATACCAAACCATGACTCTATAATGGTGTTGTGGGGCGGATCGCATTGTTTGGAATCCTTGTATCGTTATGCCTAGGAGGATGCATGCGGTCTTACGGACCAAGCACAATTGCCTCCCCGTCCGCACCAAGAATTATTCGAAGCGGCACTGTGAGCCCTAGCAATTCTCAAGCCGAATACTTCAAGTACCGACAATCGCTTGCCGATATCGAGAAGAAGAAATTCAGCGACGCCGACCGAAAGTCAATCGAAAAGACAGCCGAAAGCAATGACATCGCGACCGCAGGATTTGCGCTTCTCGAACTTTCCGCCGCCTACCATCAAGGTCTTTATCCGCAGAATGCTGGACTCGATTTACTCTAAAAGCGGCTCGAAGAGGCCGACAGTGCCTTCGCGGCATTTCTCCTCATCAACGTCGAAAAGTTTCTAGACTTGCCCAAGGACAAAGCCGACAAAGGTGACCTGGCCGATATCGAGCAGGCGCAGAGATGCATTTCCGAATCGCATCCGGCCGACATCGGACTTGGCGAGCGGACTGTCATCGGCGCCCTTGCCAGCCGCAGGCGGCAACAAGCCAAGGTCTGCATCGCTCAGCTGCTCGTCTCAAAGAAGAACCTTACGGCATCCGACAAGCAATGGGCGCTCGAGCAGGCTCGCGCGCAGGGGAATGGCAAATCTGGAGATGAAGCAAAATACTGGCAACTCGTCACGCGCGTGATTGGGAAGAGGTCATAGGCAATGGATGAACAAATAAGAAAAGAACTGTTCGATCGTCTCGCCACGCTCCTGAGCAGACATCGAGATGGCTTCGAACTCAGCACGTCTGAAGGAAAAGTGGCCCTCTCAACGACGAAGCCGATTGTTGTGGACGGCAAAGAGCATCAAGGCTACTATTTCGCTGGAATCCGGGAGAACAAGAACATCGTTGGGTTTTACTTCATGCCCATCTACACGATTCACGAACTCCGGTCGGACGTGCCGGAGTCTCTCATCAAAATCCTCAAAGGTAACACCTGCTTCAATGTGAAGAAACTGACTCCAGAGATTGAATCAGGACTCGAAGAACTGATCAAGCTTGGGATAGATGCCTATCGTTCGAAGGGCTGGTTGTAAACCCAGCCCAAACCAGAGCTGCGACGTACATTGAGGGCCCAGAAGCGCTGTCTGCTTCCCGCTCTTCCCTCGCTTCTTTGCGCTGGCTTTGCCGCTTCCCGCTCTTCTCCCGCTTCTTTGCGCTCGCTCTGCCGCTTCCCGCGCTTTCCCAGCTAAGCCTTAAACTCCCACGTACCCGACCCGACCGTCTCGCGACCAGAACCAACGTGCACCACCGCCGTCGTGTTCGGCGGAACCACAACCGTCATCGTATGCCCATCGCCAGACTTCTTCCAGTCCACCTTGATCGGACCATGCACAGAGTCATAAGTGCACTTCGCCCAGTCCAGCTTCGGGTCGAACAACGGATTAATCTCGATCGTATTAAAGCCGGCCGAGGCGTTGTTGATGCCGCCGATCTCGCGGTACATCCAGCCCACAACCGCGCCAAACGCGTAGTGGGCAAACGAGTTCATGCCCGGATCCTGGAAGCCTTTCTCGGGTGTCCAGCCGTCCCATCGCTCCCAGATCGAGGTTGCGCCGTTCTTAATGCTGAAACCCCACGACGGGAAGTCCGTATTGTGCAGCAACCGCAGAGCCACGTCGTTTCTGCCAATCTTGGTCAGCGCGTACATAATGTCTCGCGTACCGACAAAGCCAGTCGAGAGCAACCACTTGCGCTCCTCCAGACTGCGGATAAAGTTCGCTGCCACCTTGTCGTGGTTAGCAGAATTTGCCAAATCGAATGACAACGCCAGTACATAGGAGCATTGCGTGTCCCCTTTCACGATGCCGTTGGCGTCGATGTAATGGTCGTTGAAGTTCTTCTTCAGTTGCTCGTAAAGCGCGTGGTACTCCGCTGCCTCGTCAGTCTTGCCAAGATGCAGAGCCGACTGCTCAACCAGGTGTGTCGAGTAGGCAAAGTAAGCGAGGAATATAACGTCCGTCGGCGTGTTGGCGTTGATGCTCACCCAGTCGCCGAAACAGTGGAACTTCTCCGGCGGCATCAGATCCGAAGTCGATCGGTTCTTGCAGAACGCGATGAACTTCTTCATGTTCGGATAGTGCTTCGCCAGAGCTCGCTTGTCGCCGTAGACGTCGTAGATCGTCCACGGGCAGATCACGCCTGCATCCGCCCACGCCGGGCCGCCATCGTCGCCCGCAACCTTCACCGGAGCCACCATCGGATACTGCCCGTCGGCCCGTTGGCCGTCGTCCAGATCCGTCAGCCATTTCGTAAAGAACGGCTGCACGTCGGTCACCATACACGCGGTCCGAATAAACGCCTGAGCATCGCCCGTCCATCCTAATCGCTCATCGCGCTGGGGACAATCCGTAGGAATGTCGATAAAGTTCATTCGCTGCGTCCAGTAAGCATTGCTCACCAGCTTGTTCAGCATCTTGTCCGACGTCTCCAGATGTCCATTCAGGACCGCATCGCTCGAGATCGCAATTCCTTCGATCAGGTCCATCGAAGGCTTCGACTTCAAGCCCGTGACCTCGACGTACTGGAACCCGTGGAAGGTGAACTTCGGCTCGTAAACCTCGGTTCCCTTGCCCGAGCAGATGTAAGTCTCTTCCGCCTTCGCCGTTCGGAGATTCGTCGTGTAAATCGTATTGTCAGGATTCAACCGCTCGGCGTGGCGAATCTTGATTGTCTGACCTGCCTCACCCTTGATCTTGAGCCGCACCCAACCCGCCATGTTCTGGCCGAGATTAAATACGTATACGCCAGGCTTCGGCTCATCGAGCGAGATTGGCTTGACCGATTGGTACGACCGAACCGGGTTGCTTGGGAACGATTCCAGCTTCCCTTTCGAAACCGCACCGGTATCCACACCTTCCCACTTCGAATCGTTAAATCCCGGCGCATCCCAGCCCGTCATCTCCTGGCGAGCATCATACGTCTCGCCCATCAGGAAGTCCGAGAAGTGGATCGGTCCCGTCGACGCCTTCCAACCGCGGTCGGTGCCTATCGTCTCTCGGGAGCCATCGCTGTACTCGATCTCGAGCTGGCCGATGATGCGCGTGTGCTTGCCGTAGTGGTCGCGATGAGCGCCAAAGCCCACATAGCCGCTGTACCAGCCGTCGCCGAGGATTGCGCCTAGCGCGTTCTCGCCCTTGTGCAGAGACTTGGTAACGTCGTACGAATGGTAATAAACCCGCTTCTCGTAATCCGTCCAGCCCGGCATGAAGTACTCGTTGCCAATCTTCTTACCGTTCACATGGAAATCGGCGATGCCGAACGCCGAGCAGTGCAGCACTGCACGCTTAATCGGCTTCGAAACATTGAAACTGTGTCTGAAGTAGGCGGGAGGCGGCAAGATGTGCCCATCCTTCTCTGGAGTATCGTTGCGCGCTTTATCGTAACCAATCCAATCCGCCTTCCAATCTGACGAAGAAAACGGCCCAGTACCGAACTCAGCGACTGGAGACCATCCGCTCATCGCCTCATCCTGGTCCCAAACTCGAACCTTCCAGACGTATTTGTGATTAGGTGACAGCTTCTTCGTCGGAAGCTCAATGCCGTACGTGTCCGCCGAGGTGACCGAGCCCGAAGCCCAAACATCGGCCTTTTCTGGAGTCAGCAAGCTCGCGTCCGTCGCAACCAGGATCTCGTAGCAGTTCTGCTTGAGGTTCTTGCCCCCATTGGCCGCCTCCAGTTTCCAGCTAAGGCGAGGAACCGCCGCGTCGATCCCGACGGGATTCACAAGGTTTTCACAGCGAAGGTAAACGGGCTTTAGGCTACACATAGCGAATCCGGCACTCATGATGGCGAGCAACATCGTTCCGGCATTTTACATCTTCGAGAGCGGACCGACGACCCAATTCTCGAACGTTGTTTCCGAAGGTGCCATCTCGTCCTTTCGAACCAATTCGAAAAAAAGCCTAATATTTTGGGCAAAATGGCTTGATAATATTTATTGTATCGAATAACATGTTCGCGGGGATGGTTAGGACGGATAACGCCGGCAGAGTGAGCGCTGCCCTAATGCTTAAAGCCTTGATAGCTTGCATAGCGTCAGTAGCCTTTATTGGTTGGCTATTCCCTGTAATATATGCTTCAAAAGTTGACGCTCTAAATCACTTAGTGATGCTCACGGGACTATGGATTGGCTGCGAACTAATTTCCCGATTCAAAGCAGATCATCAAGTCATTTCGTTAATACTGATTGCAACAGGAATTATTGCGAGTATCGGCATTACTTCAGGTGAAGCCGCGCGAACGAAATGTGCAAGTTGCACGGCAGAAGGTTTAATAGAATTCTTGGCTCCCGCCATTGTCGCTGGGGTCCTGATTACCGCCATCCTGTCATTTTTGGCAGGGTGGGCCAAAATTCTCAAGAGCCTAAAGGCTCTTTCTTTTTGCCTCCTGACCGGCCAACAGGTCCTACTCTTCGTCCATCCAAAACTATGTCCATTTTGCTTTGCCATGGGAATCGGCCTGATGGCGCTAGCGGTTGGTTTAGTGGAATCTAATGAGCGCCAAGTTCGAGGATTGTTTCCCGCCGCCATCTTCCTGGCCCTAGGCGTTGTGGGCATTGTCGAGCGATATGCGTTTCCCTGGAAACCAAATGCTCTCGCTCCGGTCCTGGTTACTGGAACCAACATCAAGGCATATCTTCGCGGCGTGGATCTAAGGGCGCATCCCGTTGTTGCGATCACCGAAAGCGGATGCCCAGCATGTGAACGGCTCAAAAGCGACTTCAAGAACGCAGCCGTATCTCCACTCATTCTTTCACCATGCGACGCTCGAACATCCGTCGTCTGCTATGACCCTAAGTTGCCTCTACGAACAGTACCTTCCATTCTAATCCTCGACTCGGAAGGTCGAGTAGACGAGCAGCTTGTTGGTTACCGATCACCCGATGTGATCGTCGACCGAATGAATCGACTTCATCCTAAGGGAGGAAAATAAATGAATACAAAAATCGCACTGCGCAAAGCTCTACCTTTGCTGCCTCTAGTCGTATTGAGCGTTTCGCTCGTCGCTCGCGCATTCGCAACCCCGGTCGCCTGTTTCTGGGAAGGCTCGGGATGCGAGAGGAGAACGGACAAGTGTTCGGTTTTTCTCCCTCAATGGGGCATCAGCAATTATTCGGATTGGGTTTGCAATGGCACTTCTTCTGCTGGCTATACTTGCAATGGCCCCTCGGATAACGGAGGCTGTTGCGTCGTAGTGGCCACTCCACCGCCATGCCCGACAACGAACCTTTGCCCGTGCCAATTTCAGCACGCAAACCCAGACTAACCCATGACCGAAAACCGAACACTCCGGACGTCGTATGGATTTACGATGGTGGAACTGCTTTGCTGCATCACCATCGTGTCCATACTGGCGGCGATAACCTTTCCGGTTCTTCGAGCCGCAAAGCAAAGCGCCAATCAGTCGGTCACCATATCAAACTTTCGGCAATGCTACGTTGCCCTTCAACTGTATAACGAGGACCGTACCGACGCGCCAACTTATGATCAGGCGGTAGTTGCACTTAAGAATTCCCCAACGCATGACCCGGCGGACTACTGGAAACTTGGCACTGGGCCAGGAGTTATGCCGATGATTAATTCATACGCATACATTCGTGGCGTTTCGTATGCTTTCAGTACGGAAGCGCAGTGGCGAAGCTATGTGAGCGAACGTGAATCGGGTGGCAAGGTCATACCTTGGATGGCCTCCATCTGGCAAGGTGAACCCCATCCCAAATTCGTAAGTTCGGATGAAGCGTTTCCGCCGTCGGCTCGCTTCGCCGAGTGCTGGCTACACCGCACCTGTATGCTTCCCGACAAGTTCACGTACTTGCTGAGCGATGGTGCCATCAAGTCACTAACATCGCGTATTACGTCCACAACGAACAAGAAGTACATTCCTCTGTTCTGGGACCATGTATTCCAACCCCAATACACAAGGAAGGAAATTCAATGACCAAATCACTTTCATCGGCGTGGAATTTCGCCGAAGGGTGGAATCCGTGGCTTCGCCGCATCGTCTGCCCACTTGTCATCGCGCCACTCATCCATTTCCTCTGTCTGTTTGTGGCCTGTGTACTCACCAATTTCTACTGGTTCAATTTCAAGATTGATATCAATTTCTGGATTGGAGTGAGCCTTTACTCAATCGTAGGATTCAGTGCGATGTTTCGCAGTTGGCGGGTCGTTTGGATCGCTTGGCTCTGCCTCGCTTCGATCGCCTTAGTCGTAACGACGGCGGGATACGATCTCAAGAGCTGGATCCTTTCGATTCTGGCTCTGCCCGTGGGCGTGTCGATCGCCGTTCTTGCCGTGCAGCCAGTCAATCCTTCGCGCCAGGCAGATTAGCGGTTCCTGGGTGGACAATCCACCCAGGAATGGGTTCGCATAGTCATAGCTATTGTCGCTATACTTGTGTCTTGATGAAATCGAAGATCGGATCGATCATCTTTCTCGCGTTGTGCGCCATGGCTAGTCACGCTCAAGATTCTTGGAAACCCGTCCCTAACCGCCTCCAGACTCCATGGGCCGAGAAAGTCAGCCCGAACAACGTTTTGCCCGACTACCCGCGGCCCAATCTAGTGCGCAAGCGATGGCAAAACCTCAACGGACTTTGGGACTTTGCCGCTAAGGTTTCGGACGAGAACCGACCCAAGATCAAAAACAAGATTCTCGTGCCTTTTCCGGTCGAGTCTTCCCTTTCCGGCATCGGTTACCAAGTCCAACCATCCGACATCCTCATCTACTCCCGCGAGTTCGCCGTGCCACAAGCATGGGAGAAAGACCAGGTCTTGTTGCATTTCGATGCTGTCGATTGGTCTTGCAAGGTTTATGTCAACGACCGATTTGTCGGCTCCCATGCCGGAGGCTACGACCGCTTTTCGTTTAACATTCGGCCCTACTTAAACAAGATCGGAACACAAAAACTTCGAGTCGAAGTAACCGATCCTGGCAACACCGGCGGCCAGCCCAACGGCAAACAAGTCCTCAAGCCAAGCGGTATTTGGTACACCGGTACCAGTGGCATTTGGCAGACGGTCTGGCTCGAGCCCGTTTCCGATCGCTCCATCAAGTCCTATCGCGTCGAGACCAAGATCGACGGCTCTTTCAAGATTACGCTTAACGCTCCTGGCGATTATAAGCAGGCGATTCTCAAACTCCGCATTCCATCCAAGAATATCGAAGCCGAACTCCGACCCACTGGTAAGGGTCTCACCCCCGTCTTCGAAGGCAAAATTCCCGATCCAACGCTTTGGACTCCCAGCACGCCGTACCTCTACGACTTCCGGGTGACCCTCGCCGATGGCGATACCCAGCTCGACGAAATTCGCGGCTACTTTGGCGTCCGCGAAATCAAGATCGGGAAGGACGAAGGCGGCGTCAATCGACTCATGCTCAACGGCAAGCCGACTTTCATGTTCGGCCCGTTGGATCAAGGCTTCAATCCCGACGGACTCCACACCTACCCGACCGAGGACTGCTTCCTCTTCGACCTCAAAGCCATCAAGAGCTACGGCTGCAATATGCTGCGCAAACACATCAAGGTCGAGCCGGATCGGTACTACTACGCCTGCGACAAACTTGGACTGATGGTGTGGCAGGACATGCCCAGCATGTCCGAGCAGCCCTTCCTCAATAAGGTCGCCTTCGAGGGCGAGCTAAGCCGCATGATCGAGACGCACTGGAACTTCCCCAGTATCGTCATGTGGATTCCCTTCAATGAAGGGTGGGGCCAGTACGATACCGAGCGAATCACCCAATTCGTGCAACGCAAAGACCCCTCCAGACTGGTGAACAACGCCTCTGGCTGGACCGATAAAGGCGTCGGCTCGGTAAGCGACATCCACGTCTATCCCGGCCCGGGCATCCCCGATCTCGAAGAGAAGCGAGCCGCTGCGCTTGGCGAGTTTGGTGGCCTCGGCCTCCCCGTCACCGGCCACACGTGGCTCGACAAAGGCAACTGGGGCTACGTCAAATACAACACGCAGATGGAAGTCACCGACGCCTACGTTGACCTCCTCACCAAGCTCCGCGCTCTCATCCCCGCCGGTCTCTGCGCCGCCGTCTACACCCAGACGACGGACGTGGAAGTGGAAACCAACGGCTGGCTGACCTACGATCGTAAAGTCTTCAAGATCGACCAAAAGCGAGCTAAAGACGCGGCGATGAAGCTATACACGCCTGGCGATGGAATGAAGATCCTCGTTCCGCCCGCAGGTACTAGCGGTGCAGAGTCGAAGTACACCAACGACAAACCGGCCGCCAACTGGGCCGACGCCAAGTTCGACGACTCCAGGTGGCAGATCGGCAAAGGTCGATACACCAACGAGAATCCGCGCGTGGTGCACACCGCCTGGCCGCAAGGCACGCCCGACATTTGGGTCCGCCGAGAAGTCACCCTCGACACCATTCCCGCCGCGATCAAGCTCCTCGTCTTCCACGACGACGACGTCGAGGTGTACATCAACGGCATCCTCGCGGTGCAGCAGAAGAACTACACGACCGGCTTCATGATGTTCGACATCCTCCCCGCCGCCAAGAAGGCGCTGAAGAAGGGCAAGAACATCATCGCAATGCATTGCAACTCGACGAAAGGTGGCCAACACCTGGACGTGGGCATTGTCAGCGTGAAGTAACCCCAAAGTCTGTCATTCACCTGAATGACAAACTTTGGGAGTGGGTGTCAGGGGGTGAGGGTGAGGGCAGTGCCAAGAAGAAGATTTCCAGTAGTGCCACTGTCAACGACCCCTGCCTCTAGCGTAGCGAGATACCGTGTTAGTTGTTCATTGTCAAGGATTTGTTTTGAAACGGCATTTGAT
>CAMFIS010000128.1 GCA_945952345.1 uncultured Fimbriimonas sp. | reverse complement strand
TCGATGTGAACAGGCTTGACATGAAACTATAGAATCTCCCCCAGGGGCGTAGCGTTGATTGCTTTCCTTCGGCCAATTAGGTGGGCAAATTTTGGTTGGCACCGACTTCTCAGGATGGGCACTAACCACGCTCCACCCCTGGGGGTGTCGGTGAGCGTTATGCCGACAGACATTGGAAGGAGTTTTGACCTGCGAACCGGTGGGGGTAGGCAAGCGTGGGATTGCGAGACCTCAAAGGTTCAACCGATACAGGTCGCTTTGCTCATTCCCAATGATCAACGACTTCGCCGAATCCCAACACAGAGCCTCGCACTGCTTCCCACCCGTGAACTTGATCTGCCTTAGTGGATGATGGAAGATGTCATCGCCCTTGGTCATATCGAACAGCCAGACCGACTGCACGGGAGCCTGGGTCAAGATCGCCAGCGTCTTGCCATCCAGGGAGATGTCCGCCGCCGTTACCCATCCGCCAAGATCTTCCTTCGTGTCCAGCTTCTTCAGCGTATTTGTTGCCGTGAAGCTTGGGTTTGCCAGTTTGTAAATCGACGCGCCCACATCCGCATGGTTCGATCGCTCCTTCCGCCATTTGGTCACGAAGTACAAAACTCCCCTTCGAACGGCGAGCCCCTCGCAATCGAAGTGCCAAGGCGTCGTCGAGGTCTTGTCAGGATAGACGAACGAGATTTTCTTGACGTCTTTCACCAGCGTGGTTTTGGTTGGATCGGGCTCCTTGAAGACGTAGACCGCCTCGCTGGGCCGGAAGTTTAGGTTGTCGCCGCAGTCACCTACATAGAGCGTATCTCCCTCGATAGCGATGTCTTCCCAGTCGAAATTGTTGGCGCTGTCGATGCCCAACCCTTCGTACTTGTTGCCGGGCGGATAGATCAGCTTGCCGTTGGAATGAATGGCGAAGATTCGTGCGCTGTCCCCGCTGTCGTTGTGCACCCAGTACGTATCCGGAAATCGCCGACTCTTCGCGATTCCGCTCATCTCGTCGATCATGGGCGAATCGAGTTTTGCGATGGGAACCAACTTTTGTTGGATCGAGATCAGAGCGAGCGACGCGAGAACCATTTAAGGCTATGATAACTCCTATGATCGCGCCATTCGCCCTTTCGATGCTTTGGGCCCAAACTCAGGCTGGATTTCAATACCGCGAGTACGAGAACGACAAGATTTCGTCGAGCGAATTCGCCGCCCGAAGAAAGGCGTTCATGGCAACGCTTCCGAAAGGCAGCGTCGCGGTTCTGGTGACGAACCCCCTCCACCAGCGCACTAACGACACCGACTACCGCTTTCGACCCAACTCCTACTTTTGGTACCTGACGGGATGCGAAGAGCAGGATTCAGCCCTGATTCTTGCACCAGATGGGATCACGGTCGATGGCCGAGAAGTGAACGAAGTTCTATTTGTTCAGGACAAAAAGCCTGCCCAGGAGACTTGGACCGGAATCCTGATGGGCCCAGCCGTCGCAAAGGACGTTCTTAAGGTTCAAGCTGTCGTCTCGAACACAAAGTTCGCCTCGATTCTAGGTTCACTCAGACCGTCCTCGACTAGCCTGATTGAGCGTCCCGGGGGACTCGAAGGAACGGTCCGCACAATGGTCAATGCTTATGACGATTGGAGTCGGTCGGTGAAGCAAGATCCACAACCGACGCGGACGCTTGGAGTCATGCGCAGTATCAAGTCGCCGGCGGAACTCGCGCTCGAATGGAAGTCGATCATGGCGACCGTCGAAGCCCATAAGCAGGCACTGATGTCCTGCGAACCGGGCATGCGAGAGTACGAAATTGCATCCCTAGTTGAGTACGTCTTCGCAAAAAACGGATGCGAATCGGTTGCCTACGGCAGCATCGTCGGCTCAGGAGTTAACTCATGCGTTCTGCACTACGAGGAGAACCGGAAGACGATCAACAAGGGAGACTTCCTCTGCATGGACGTCGGCGGAGAGTATCACGGCTACGCCAGCGACGTTACCAGAAGCTACCCAGCCAACGGCAAATACTCGTCCGAACAGGCCACTATCTACAAGATCGTACAGGAAGCGCAGGAGGCGGGCGTGAAGGCTTGTCGAGCGGGGGCACCCTTTAATTCCGCCGACCAAGTCGCGCGAAAGATTGTTGCGGATGGACTCATTCGGCTGGGAATCATTAAGACTGCCCGCGAGATGAGCCAGTACTTTATGCACGGCACCTCGCACTACGTCGGCATCGACGTGCACGACACGGGCGACTACGGTCCGCTGAAGGCAAACCAGATCATCACGGTCGAGCCGGGAATCTACATCAAGGAAGGGTCGCCTTGCGACAAAAAGTGGTGGAACATTGGTGTGCGGATCGAGGACACGGTTCTCATTACCGACAGTGACGCGATAAACATGAGCGGCAGTTTGCTTCCCCGCTCGATGCCGGAGATCGAGAAGCTCATGGCGATGCCAGGGTTAGGGAATCGCGCTGACGGCAAGGTCGGGAAGTAGTACGTTGGATGCCTCAACCACGAACTCCGCGAGGCGTTGAGGCTTAGGGTAAAGCCTCGACGCTCCACTCGCAGGCTCGCTCCGGGTCGATGCATCAATCTACTTCACCCTCACCAGCGTCACGTTGATCAAATCGACTCCCATCCCGCTCGCCTTGGGATTCTTACCAAGCATCTTGAACATCAGACCATTAGCGCCTTCGCGAGCGTCGATCTCGCCCGCATAGACGTCCCTCACGATTTCCTGCTTCTCGGCATAAAGGTCGAGTTCGGGACCGAGGGCTACCTCTTCCCGCTTCACCTGCAGCAAGCCACACTCAGGTCCCTTCACGTAGTCCAGATAAATCTTGTACCTACCCGCCGAAGGGACATCGGCGCGGAGATCGACGAAGCAAAGATCGAAGTCACCGAAGTCTCTCGCCCGCAGCGAGAGGACCCGCTCCCATTGGTTATTCACGCGGATTCCGGTTCGTGTGAGCGTCGTTCCCGCGATGCTGAAGGCGTTAATCGGCATTGTCCAATGCGCCGAATAGATCAACTTGTCCGGATCTCTCACCGTTCGTTGAGCTACGCTTGGCATGTCGATTTTGGTTGGGGCACGATCGCAGTACAAGTACGTGACGCCAACATAATCCGATGGATGTTGGTTCTTTTCGGGAGCATGCTCGATAGTCTGAACGATGCTTTTCTGGAACCGGTACGCATCGCCAAGGAAGAAGCGGTACCCTCCAGTCCGACCCATATAACGCTGATACGTCATGCACCCGCTGACAGGTCGGGCGAACTGGGTATCCCACCGGCCGGGCACGTCGTACCAACCGCCGTTAAAGAAATCTTCCGAGCCGGTACCATGCACCGTCATCTCACCGTCGACGATCGTCTTGTCGTCCCCTTCAAAGAAAAAAGTGTTCCCCGATTCGATGCCCTGAGCTTGGACGGAAAGGCCGACAATGTGCCCTCGTCCTTGTGCCTCGATCCAAGTGAAAGGCTTGCCTTCGGTGGTCGGATTCTCTCGTCGCCAGGTCGCGTAAAACTTACCTTCCGTCGGCGATCGCTTAAGATCGCCGACGCCAATCGAACCATGCACGGGCACCGGCGCTCCGCCAGTTCGAAGCGAGATCAACTCGATCTTCGCGCTCTTATCGAATGGCATCGGGAAGTTGCAGTAGTTGGTGCCGTCATAGGTTCCGAGCAGAGCCGATCCCATCGCTGGCTGACCCCAGGCGTATCCGAAGAAGTCACCCAGCGGCATGAGGATGGCGGGTTGCTTCGCATCGTCCCATGTCACTTTGAGGAGGATATCGCGAGCCTTGGAAACGAAAGATGAAGATGGGCCAATTCGGATGCTAGCGATGCGTCCTGGTTTCTTGCGATCGAAGATCGTCAAGGTCTTGCCCGGAGCGAGAACGGAATCAAAACTCGAGTATGAGACCTTCGTTCCCGATGGCATGCTGAACGCGGAAAGGTCCTTCTCGCGTCCGCCGTTGAACATTGCCATCGCTTTGGAAAGGTCAGCATTTGCCGCCTTGGCAGGGTCAAAGCTTTCGATCTTCGCGCCGTCTGGGTAGGTCACATAGTTGAGATCGTAGAACTGCATGGATGGCGCGCGGAGCACGATCTTGCAGGACTTGGCATAGGGAATGGGGATGTAGGAGTAATAACCACCGCCCGCGTAGGCGACGAACGGATTCACAAACGGTTTGAATTTGCCGGTGTAGAAGTCTTTGAAGGAATGCACCAGGCGCGGGGTGGTTTCGCCGTCGAAATAGAACTCCAGATTCTCGTCCGGCGGCGTCGGTGTGTGGATGCGCATGATGCATCCGGGACCCTTGAGATCGGCGAGGACGAGCCCGCCATTCTCTTTGCGGATGAACGAATACTTGCCCGAAAAACCATCGTCGTTGCCTTCGGTTCGGTCGTAGCTCGTGACAGCGGACGACTTGTAGTTCTGCAATATCGGCAGCAAGTCCAGCCGGTGGAGCATCTCCATTCCGGTTAAGAAGTGGGGCGGCTGCTGGGCTGTTGCTGTGGCCGACAAAAGGGCCAGGGAACCGACGAGAATGCGACGATGCATGGATCGGACATTACCCTAGTGAATCCTGAATCAGTTGTGGCACTGGTTCCGACCCCTGCGTTGAGCGAAGTGGCGCTGGAGGAGCCAGTGCCACAACTCAATTTCTTTTACAATGGTGAGATGGGTAGCGCTGCCGCAGAGTCTGGCAAGATCATCGTCGGTACGATTCTGCTAGCCGTCGTGTATGGAATCGCGCATGACATGGTCACGGCCCACGTCGACGTCCGGTACTTCACAGTCTATCATCCACACCTGGTCGATTCCGAGTCACCGGTGGTTATGGCCTTACTGTGGGGATTCGTCGCGACGTGGTGGATGGGACTCATCATCGGCGGAATATTGGCCCTGGCCACGCAGGCAGCTTCGGCTCCCCGGTTGTCGGCCAAGGTCGTTCTTAAGAGGCTGGCGGTCGGAAGCATTGGTGTGTACCTCGCGGCCATGGGAACGCTCCTAATGGCCTCAACCTTTATCGTGGGGCCGGTTCAGGTGAATGGCGAAACGTTGGATTCATCGATAATGGCGATCCTCATGACTCACAACGTCAGCTATTTCTTGTCGGGGATCGTCGCGCTCAGCATTGCGGTGTGGTGCATTGTCGAACGGGGAAGGCTGTGACTATGGGTAGGGGGCTTCTAGCCCTCGTTCTTCGCGGGCAAGAAGCCCTCGCCCCCAGTGCTAACCCGAACCTAGTCCGACGCGGGGTTGATCACCCTTAGACCTTTCCTCGGCAAGCTTCGCCACGATACCACTCTCTCGTAGCTCTGCGATTGGATCGGTCGGAACATTCATCCGCCGACGCACCTCGGCAAGTAGTGGCCGGACGTCCGTATCAAAAGCATCCACTAGCACTCGATGAGCGCCAAGCACATCGCCCGCCGCTTGAGCCGCAGCCAGAGCCTGATAGTCCACAATTAGCGCTTTCGCCAAAGCCACCTGGCAGTTGAGAACGCTCAGCAGCATCGCCTCCAGCTTCGGTTCGATGTTGTGGCTCTGGTCGATCATATACGCAACTTTGTCTGCCAAGGACCCCGCCGAGACGAGTTCGGTGAAGATCACGAAAAGCTCGAATGGATTCGAACTTCCAACGATCAGATCGTCGTCCGCGTAGTTCCGCGAGTTGAAGTGGAATCCGCCCAGCCGTCCCTCATCCAGAAGTTGCGCCACGATGTACGCGATGTTCGTCCCCGGCGCATGGTGGCCGGTATCCACGAGGACCTCCGCTTGCGGACCGAGGCGCTGGCACAGGGCAAATGACGTGCCCCAATCGGCGATGTCCGTGTGATAGAACGCAGGCTCGAAGAACTTGTATTCCAACAACATTCGAGAACCAACAGGGAGGACCTTATAGGTCTTCTGCAAAGCATCCAGAAGATGCTTCTTGCGGCCACGAATCGAGTCCTGTCCGGCGTAATTAGTTCCGTCCGCTAGCCAGACCGAGAGAATATCGCTCCCGGTCGAGCGCATGATGTCGCAGCACTCGGCCATGTGATCGACTGCCTTCGCGCGGACATCGGCGGAAGGGTGGCACAGACTGCCAAGCATGTAAACCTCGTCCTGAAAGACGTTGGGATTGATCGCCCCAATGCTCACGCCCCGATGACTGGCGTATTGGCCAAGCGCGGACCAATCGTCGACGTAATCCCACGGAATGTGCAGCGCTACGCTTGGCGCGATTCCCGACAGCTTGTGGATTCGTCCGGCGTCGTCGATCTTCTCGTGAACGTTCCTCGCCGCCGCCGCGTTCGGGAAGACGCGGAAGCGGGTGCCGCTATTGCCATAACCCCAACTCGGCGTCTCGATGTGTTGCCGTTTCAGCTTGGAAATGACGCCTTCGACATCGATGCCTTTGGCAGAGAGAGAATCGGATAGGGCCGCGAAGGTACCGCTCATGCAGACAATCCTACCGCCTCGATCCGCTTACTTCGACTTGGATTCGCGAAGAACTTGAAGTTCACCTTCCGGCACTGTTGAGGTCGAGGGCATCGAAGCCGCCATATGGTGCGCAATGCTGGAAATTGAGTCTTGTACCGCCTTCCTCTCTCTCCGGTTGATTCCAGTTGCAATTCGGTTGGCGAGAAAGAAGGTGCAGCTGGCCACGCACATAGCGATTGCCAGCCCAAACGCAAAATGACCTGCCTTCGCCATCCCAGCAATAAAGGCCACTGAAAAGAGAAATGTAACGAGGAAGCTCATAATCCAAGTCAGGGCGACAACCTCGAACAATCGCAGGGCCACCCTCACGCGAGATTGCCCATTTCGAGGCGTGATTGCAAAGTGGAGAGCGCGAAAGTCATTGCCCGTTCGAAATTCAAGACTCGTTCCAACTTGGCTTGGGGTGCCGTTATAGCCGTATCGGTCCCGAAGGTCGGCCACAACTTCTTCCCAACCTTGGTGACTCAGCTCGCCATCGAGGCTATATTCGAACGTCTGACGAACTGGGCATCCCCAAAACGTCGATTTCTTGTTTTGGACATTCTCACGGCCAAAGGTTAACGCAGCCAGAGATACATGGCGACCATCGATACCAACTTCACCGGCAATCCTTTCAATATCTGCGAGGCTAAATCCCTGCGATTTTTCGAACTGGGATTGGTCGGCGCTTTGAATTTCGACAGCTGTGCGGAGAATTTCGGCAACCTCTTGCTCTGTATAGCGTCGATCAGCCATGTATTAAGTTTAACGGAGCCTACCCTCGTGAGGTTGTGGGAGATTTTGGTCAAAGAAAGTTCTTAGAATTGAAAACGAGGACTTTAGTCCCATTGTTGCAAGTCACCAATGCCTGGTACGTACTAGAGCAGGGAGCATAACTTGAACTTTTTTCAACTTGTCTGGATTCTCATTGTAGGGCTTATCGTTGGCATTGTGGCCCGAATTCTTATGCCTGGCCAGCAGCACATGCACCTCTGGGCTTGCGCACTGTTTGGCGTCGTCGGTTCGTTCGTTGGTGGAGCAATCGGAAGCTTGGTGAAGAAACCGAAAGAGGGAACGAAGTTCCATCCCGCAGGTTTTGCGATGTCGGTAGTCGGCACAATCGTTGTCATCGCCGTTGCCCGCATGCTGCACATCGGCGTCAGTTAGATACACAGAAACTCCCTCGAGTAGCGTGTACCCGAGGGAGTTTTCCATTTGCTGTCTTGCGATTTTAAATCGCTGGCCGACGTCCAAGAAGGAGCGAAACGACCATGGCGATCAAGAAGAGGATGAATAGGAATTGAGCAATTCCCGTTGCAGCCCCCGCAATTCCGCTAAATCCGAAGATGGCAGCGATGATCGCGACGATGAAAAAGACTACTGCGTAGTGAAGCATGTTGTTCTCCTAAGTTTTGGCCCTTGGGCCGCGTACTTATTCCCACGTCAAGGGTCCTGGCCTATCACTCCGCTCGGGCTTTAGACCCGGATTTGAACCTACGCGGTAACGACGGAGGTCGGACAACGCATGGAAATGTCATTCATTCCTCCGCCGATTTCGGCGACTTGCTCAAAACCTGCCTGTTTCAGGATGGAGTAAGCAATCGGGGAGCGTCCTCCGGAGGCACAATGGACCACGATCTTCCTATTCCGTGGCAATTCACCCAGCCGGTCGCGTAGGTATCCAAGCGGAATATGCATCGAGCTTTGCATATGAATGTTTCGGTACTCATTGATGCCTCGAACGTCGAGCACCAATTCCGAACCGTCAAGATCCCCGCAGGTGGACTGGCTGATCGGTGAGAAGTGCGAGAGATCCAGATCGCTTGGCTCTATCCAATTGATCACAACATCCAACCCAATGGTCGCCATGTCCCGCGCAGCCTGATCTGCTTGAGATTGTGACTCTGCGATAAGGGTGACAGGCCCATCATATTTGAGAAGCCATCCTGACCAATTGGTCAATCCTTTTCCACTCGGAATCGCCAGCGATCCATCGTAGTAAGCGTCACGAATCATTTGGCCAGGTCGGACATCGACAAGAGTGCCCGTGACGGATTTGGCCCTTAAGATACGAGGCATCGATCCCAACACGGTCGGGCCCACCTTGTTCATCCGCTTCATTTCCTTGAAATAGACCGGTGGCTCAGGCTGACCACTGAGGACTTCGTCCACAAATTTGTCTTCCGAGTGAATCTGGAAAGCCCAGTTTGTCTTCCGTTCATAGCCTAAGGAAGACACGGGACTTCCACCAAGCGATTTACCGCATGCGGAACCCGCACCGTGAGCGGGCCAGATCAATACCGAATCGGGCAAGTTCTGAACTTTCTGGAGAGATTGAAAGAGAGTCCGGGCGCCCTTTTCCATCGTACCAATGAAGTTAGCCGCTCGCTCCAACAAGTCGGGCCGCCCCACGTCGCCAATAAAAATGAAATCGCCAGTAAAGAGCGAGTGAGGTGTTTCACCAGCGGGATGGTCCGTCAGCAAGAATGACATGTGTTCAGGAGTGTGGCCTGGCGTATGAATCGCCTTTAGAGTGAGGTTGCCAACTTGGATGACGTGGCCGTCTTTCATCAATACTGCTTTAGGATCATCCGCAAACTCGTACTTCCAAAGGTCATCACCTTCGTCGCTCAGAAACATTGTTGCTCCGGTCGCAGCTGAAAGTTCTCGCGATCCCGACAGAAAGTCAGCGTGGATATGTGTCTCGGTAACGTGGGTAATCCGAAGTCCCTGAGCATTGGCCATCGCAATATATGGTTCGATGTCGCGAAGTGGGTCGACGACAATTGCTTCCCCGGTCACAGCACACCCAATCAAGTAACTCGCCTGAGCCAATTTCTCGTCGTAGAAATTTCGAATAATCATTACAGTTTCGCCTCCATAGGCTTGGTCGTCGCGTTAACCGGTCGGTTCCATGGAAGCTTGCCTAGGAGTAACGCCATGCCACAGATGTTCGTTAGTCCAGCGAAAGAAAGTCCTGCGCCGATGAACATAGCTATATATAACCCAACGGCTACCCCACGGACGGCTAGTATTGTCCCGGTAAGTACTAGAAATCCAGCAATCAATCGCACTTGTCGCTCCAGCGACCACTTACTGGTCATCGACGACACAGTGGGATACCCAGCGTCGACCCACGCTTGAGTTCCACCCTCTACGAGCAGCAGGCCATCGTGCTGTGAGGATAGGATGTCGCATGCCATTCCGGCGCGACGGCCGCTTTGGCAAAGGATCGCGACTTGACCGGACGTGAAGTCATTGAACCTCGCTTCGAGCTGTTCCAGCGGGATGTTGATGGCTTGGGGAACGTGGCCCGAGGCGTACTCGCCGGGCGACCTTACGTCGACAAGTTGAAGGGGTTCTCGGCTTCCGACCATAGCCCGAAGCTCACGTACGTTGATGGTTTTGTTCATCTCTGAATGGGTAGAGACAATAATCGCTAGGAATGATTCATGAAAAATACGGAGCGGTAAATCATCCAAATTGCGACGGCAAAAACCATGTAGGCAAATGCTAATTGCAGAGTCTTTCGCGGAGCTTTGTCGCGCAGAAGCATGCCCAAAACCATGCCGAGCAAGGCGACTCCAGCGATTTTCAGAAGCAAGTCCCAAGGCTTGGCCGACAAGTCTTCACCCAGAAAACCACCCAAGGATTGGATGCTGATGACGAACAAAGATGTTGGAACTGCACGCTCCATCTCGACTCCCATTAGGAGCGTAAGGACGGGAAGGATCAGGAAGCCACCACCCGCGCCAAGTGATCCGCTGAGAATTCCGATCGCGAGACCGTAAGCGACGACAAGAATTGGGTTGTGTTTGGGTTCTTCCGCCTCCTTCTTCTTCATCAGCATCCGAATGCCGACGACAATCATAAGGATGGCAAAGGCAGCGAGCGTGACCTGGTCCTTGTGGAGTCCAAAGATCATCTTGGGGATCATGGGCACGATGATTTTGCGAGCGGTGAAAGCGCCGATCATCGAAGGAATGGCAATCATAATTCCCGACGCGAGTTCTGTCTGCTTCTTGATGAATCCTTGAACCGCGCCGACAACACTGGTGAGGCCAACCACGAAGAGCGAGTCGCCCGTTGCCGCCGTCGTGGCAATGCCGAAGAATCCGACCAGGATCGGGACAGTGAGGATTCCGCCACCACCGCCAAGCAGACCGAGGACGAAGCCCATGAAAAGCGTTGCGAGCCAACCCATGTTTAGTTCAGAGCCTCCGAAGTTCGAAATCGATTCATGTTGCACATACCGATTGGTCGAGCTGTTCGCGGACCATCGCTCGCGCTCTCAGCAATCGAGACTTGGCCGCGTTGTGGGTAATACCCAGTTCGTCGGCTGCCTCCACCACTGACTTCTCATCCAGTTCGCAGGCGATGTAGATTTCCCGATATAGCTCGGGCAACTCGTCGACCGCTGTCTTGACACAACCCTTGAGAATTGCCAAGTCGAACTCTGACTTCGAATCGTCGATGAGTTCATTTTCAGTGGCATAGTCGAACGCGGTTTGGATGCCTGCGTGGTTGCGCATTCGGGAGCAAACCCGTTTGCCGATGGTTCCTA
>CAMFIS010000127.1 GCA_945952345.1 uncultured Fimbriimonas sp. | reverse complement strand
GTTCTTATTACGCAGCGACCTGACAAAATAGACCAACTGGTAATTTCCGAGTGCGAGAACAAGCTCATCATGAAAATTGGGTCGGAAGGAATCCTGGAAGCAAGCAAAGCCCCATTAGGATTTTCTGAGGACTTAATCAATGAGTTGAAGAAGGCGCTAACACTCGGAAAGGGCAGAGGCTTTCTAGTTGGTAAGTGGAATGGTCAATCAAACAATGAGCCGCCCACAAAGCTCTACGTCGCAAGCAGGAGAACACAGCAAGGAGGGAAAGACTTAGATGATAAATATTGGACGTCGACAGTTTTGTGACTTGTTGGAATTCATTCAAGTTGGAACCTCGCAGCCAATAAAGAAAGAAGCCCCTCTTGCGAGGGGCCGTCTTCGATGGAATCACGGATGAAAAGCCAGTTGGCAGCCCACAGTTTGCGGTCTGCAGACTAGTGGCGTAGCGCCTGATCGAGGTCGGCGAGGATATCGTCGATGTTCTCAAGCCCTACGCTGAGTCGAATGAAGTCCGGCGTGACCCCCGTCGAAAGCTGCTCATCAGGATTGAGTTGCTGATGCGTCGTCGATGCCGGATGTATGACCAACGATTTGGCATCCCCGATGTTCGCCAGCAGCGAGAAAACTGACAACTTATCGATAAATTTGAGGGCTTGATCGTAGCCGCCTTTGATGCCAAAGCCAACCAGCGCGCCGTACTGGCCACGGTAGTGGTACTTCTTCGCCGTGCTGTGATCCTTGTGCGTGGTCAGGCCTGGGTAGTTAACCCACGTGACATTGGGATGGCTGGAAAGGAATTCGGCCACCTTTTGCGCGTTGGAGGAATGCCGCTCCATTCGCAGGTGCAGCGTCTCGACGCCTTGAAGAATGGCCCACGAGTTGAACGGCGAGAGCGCCGCGCCGGTGTCGCGAAGGGTCTGCACCCGCGCTTTGATGGCGAACGCCACATTGCCGAGGCCCGGGAAGTTGCCGAAGACTTCCCAGAACTTGAGGCCATGGTACGACGGATCGGGTTCGGTGAAGCTACTGAACCGGCCCTGACTCCAGTCGAAATTGCCACCGTCGACCACGAGTCCGCCAATCGAGGTTCCATGGCCGCCGAGGAACTTCGTGGCCGAATGAATCACGATGTTGGCACCGTGCTTCAAGGGCTGGATCAGGAACGGAGTCGGCGTCGTGTTATCGATCACGATCGGGATTCCATGCTTCTTCGCCACTGCCGAGACTTCCTCAAACGGGAAGGTATCGAGCTTGGGGTTACCTACCGTCTCGCCGAAGATCGCTTTGGTCTTATCCGTGATCGCGGCTTCGAGGGCGGCAGTGTCGGTGAGATCGACGAACTTGACCGTGATGCCCCACTTGGGCAGCGTGTAATGGAAGAGGTTGTAGGTTCCGCCATACAGCGAGTTCGACGAAATGATCTCGTCGCCGTTCTGGGCGATGGTGGTGAGGGCAAGTGTAACTGCGGCTTGGCCCGATGCGGCGGCGAGAGCGGCGCTACCCCCTTCGAGGGCGGCAATGCGCTGCTCCAGAACGTCGGTGGTCGGATTCATGATCCGCGTATAGACGTTGCCGAACTCTTGGAGGGCGAAGAGGCGAGCCGCGTGCGAGGTGTCGTCGAACACGTAGCTGGTGGTTTGGTAGATCGGTACGGCGCGGGACTTGGTCGTCGGGTCTACAGATTGACCGGCATGAAGGACGAGCGTTTCGAAAGACGGCGATGTCTGCAGAGTGGAACTCATGTCGCTATTGTGCGCCGGTCGCGAGTGAGGGTCAATGTGGTTCTGGGTCCGCCCTCGGTTCGTTAGGCAGTTTGCCGGATTCGGTTTGGAAAAAGAAGCTAGTCGGATGCAATTTGGCAGCTTGCCGCCGACTCAGATCCGCTTGAGCTGGACAACTTTGGGTTGACCTTCGTGAGTTAGATTGAGAAAGAGGTCTCCATTTTCGTCCAGCGCTGTCGCTGGTCCGTTTGCATTTGCAATTTCACTGCTGAGACCAACACCGGCAAGGATCTGACTCAGTTCGTAGGCCTTACCGCTGCTCACAAAAATCCTTGAACCCTTGTAGGGATAGTCTTTGCTTGCCCGGTTAGCGTCGAGCCGGTTTACAATTAAGACCATGTCGCCCCGAGAATTCACCGCATCGACCCAAACCGTGACAATGCCAGAAGGTATTGGGAGCTCCGAGAACTTCTCATCTTTGAACTGCCAAAGCTTTGTTCTCCAGTCGTTTTCATCCCTAAACACGAGCCTATCGCGGCCAGTAGCAATCTGAGGCGACCAAACCCGAGAGGGAAAATCGTAGGTCTTCACCGAACCAGATCGAATGCAGACAAGTTTTGCGGCATGATCTGGATCAGTCTTTGAGAATTGACGTTGAATGAGAATCGTTCCCAAGCTACTGGACTGGTGAACTCCGTGGTCCGTTTTCATGATCCGATCGACGAACAATGCTTTGGATCCTGAAGTGGAAAAAACGTCTGTGTTGTCGCTGGATGCAAATATGCCGTCATCCGTCACATGGCCGGCTGGTTCGCCGAAAACCCGCCAATTGGCCAGCGATTCTGGATGGTTGGTGAAACCAGCTTCCGAATTGAATACTAGCTTAGCCCCGGACCAAATCTTATAGGCACTATCCCGATTTCCAACAATTCGGAAGACTTGACCCGACGCCGACATTTGAGAGTCAAGACATGATTGAAGAATTTCGACACTTCCGTCGGAACGAAGTACCTTCTCGACCCGGCCGATTTTGCTGGGAGTTTCTTTATGGTAACCCTTCGCATCGCCATCCGAGATCACGATTGCAGGCTTTTCTCCATACGAAGCCATGAGGAGATCGCCTTTCTCAGACACACTTCGAATCCATCCATTACCAAGGTCAACAGGTTTGAATTTGAGCTCAGACGAATTGCCTTCCGGCAAATATGGTCCAGGAAGGACCTTGAGCCGACCATGCTTATAGTCTTCAAAGCCTTCAGCTCCCTGAGAGTTCAACTTATCGTAAATGTAAGCCCGATAGCCAAACGTACCAATGGCACATGCAGACAGCGCCGCCAAGGCGATGGCAATTTGAACTCGAGCCTTTCCCACTAGTGGACATTATATTGCAATCCTCAACTCATCGTTGAACCAAGATTGAGACTGCAAACTGCCAACTGCTAACTGTAAACTAAACCACATGGCCACACCCAGCATCCGCGACTTCGATTTCACAGGCAAGAAGGTTCTGGTTCGATGCGACTTCAACGTTCCGTTGGAGAATGGCGCGATCACCGACGACCGTCGGATTTCGGAAGCGGTGCCGACCATCGATTACCTTTTGAATCACGGTGCGGCGGTTATTTTGTGCAGCCACCTGGGTCGGCCAAAGGGTGGACCGTCACCCGAGTTCTCGCTGCGTCCGGTAGCGAATCAGCTGTCTTCCCTGCTCTATCGCAATGTTCGTCTGCTGCCGGATTGCGTGGGCGATGAGGTTCGCGACACATGCCAATCCCTGGCGGCAGGCGAAGTTGTGCTGCTCGAGAACGTTCGTTTCCACCCTGAAGAGGAGAAGAACGATCCTGCTTTTGCGCAACAGCTGGCTTCGTTGGCGGATTTCTATGTGAACGACGCTTTCGGAACTGCGCATCGAGCGCACGCCTCGACGGCGGGCGTGGCCGACTACCTGCCCAGCGCGGCGGGATTCCTCATCGAGAAAGAGATCAAGTACCTTGGCGAGGCGATTCACGATCCCAAGCGCCCTTTGGTGGCGGTGATGGGCGGGTCGAAGGTGCACGACAAAATCGCCCTGATCGACAACATGCTTCCGAAGGTGGACCGACTCCTGATCGGTGGCGGAATGGTATTCACCTTCCTCAAGGCTCAGGGACACGAGATTGGGAAGTCGCTGCTGGATGCTGAGAGCGTGGAATATGCCGCCGGGTTGCTGGCGGCGAATCCGGACAAGATCGTGCTGCCCTCCGACGTGGTGGTTGCGCCCGAGTTCAAAGCAGATTCCCCGGCGACGGTGGTTGGAGCGGACGCCATGCCGGCCGATCAGATTGGCCTGGATATCGGCCCTGCTTCGTCGGCCTCGTTTGCCGCGATCATTCTTGGCGCCGGAACGGTGATCTGGAACGGGCCGATGGGTGTGTTCGAGATGGACGCATTCGCCTCGGGCACGAAGGCAGTCGCGAAGGCGATGGCGGAGTCCGATGCGCTGACGATCGTAGGTGGCGGCGACTCGGCGGCAGCGGTCGACAAGTTTGGCTATGCCGATGACATGACGCACGTCTCGACTGGTGGCGGCGCGTCGCTGGAGTTTCTTGAGGGCAAGGAACTGCCGGGCATCGCCGCGTTGGGTAAGCGGAACTGAGGTCTGCTCTGATCCGGAGGATCTCAGCTTATAGCCAGGGATGCCTGCATCCCTGGTGAGACATTTCTTTTGTTCGATCCGGAGGATCGCAGATTAGTCTTCGTCTTCAACGTAATCAATCCCGGCGAGCTCAAACAACATCTTTCGCTCCTCGATAAAGGAAAGTCGTTGGTGATGTTCTCGTTGATTATCAATATAATGGACAACCTCAGGGATCTCTCGATAGCTAACCGAAAAGGCTCCGTAACCCTCCTGCCATCCAAACGAAGGAATCTGATCCTTTAGCCATGGTGTCGTAGATTTTTTCAGTTCTTGAACGAGCTTTGAAACGCTTTGGTGGCCGCGCATCGAAAGGAGAACGTGCATATGGTCTTCGATGCCACCTACTCGAATCGGGGTAGCACCTAGACCGCGAATCGTCCCCCCAACGTAATCATGAACTCGACCGGCTATGCTTGCTTGGAGATAGGGTGCGCGATATTTGGTACTGAATACAATGTGGACATTGAGGCTCACGTAGCTTGAAGGCATGCGTTATCCTATCAGGTTCTGCGATCCTCCGGATCGGGTTGTCGGCTGCGGCAGTTTCCACTGTTCCCGTCGAATTGCTCCCCCTTCGCCTAGCCTAGCCCTTGCCCTTGCCCTTGCCCTGATTTACGGGTAACGTTAGTACCATGACCACCACGCTTCTCGCCCTCACCTTCGCCGACGTCCTCGGCAAGAACATTGAATACAAGATCGGCAACGAGACGTTCGTCGGTTACGGCGCGCGGCCCAAGATCGCGAAAGCAAATGCACCTGTCGTCTATGTCATCCAGGACTGGAACGGCGTGGATGCCCACGAGGAAGAGGTCGTCGAGAAGCTGGCCCATCAAGGCTTCGCCGCATTCGCCATCGACATCTATGGCAAAGGAGTGCGCCCCAAGTCGGTCGAGACCTGCTCAGCCGAGTCGGGCAAGTATTACAAAGATCCGAACCTCTACATGAAGCGGATTCAGGAAGGCATGAAGGTAATGCCCACCAAAGGCAAGAAGTTCTTGGCGGGATACTGCTTTGGCGGTTCGGGCGTGCTCGAGTTCGCGCGGCGCAACCTGGGCGTGACTGGCGTGGCGTCGTTCCACGGCGGACTGGCTCGCCTGAGCAAGGATCCGGCCAAGAAGATTTCCGCCAAGGTGCTGATTATGCACGGCGCGGACGATCCGTTCGTTTCCAAGGAAGACCTTCAGGCTTGCACGAACGAGATGAAGGCGGCCGCCAAGTCGTTCAAGCTGGTTCAGTATCCGGGCTGTGTCCATGCCTTTACGGTAAAGGACATGGGCTTTAAGGTGAAGGGCGCGGAGTACAACGCCAAAGCCGACAACGACAGCTGGGTCGAGTTCATGAAGTTTTTGATGGCGAATTCTTAAGAGTTTGCAGTCAACAGTCGGCAGTTAGCAGGAAATCCCCTTGCTGCCAACTGCTGACTGCAGGCAGCTAGCTGAGACTAGCTCATCCAGTGGACTTCGTGGTCGCCGTTGAGGATCTGGATCAGATTGATCTGACCGTCGTGGTACGCCATGTGAAGCGCAGACCAAGCGCACATGTGAGCCTTGGTGACTTCCATGCCCCACGGAGCCATAATCTTGGTCGACCAGTCGTCGGCATCGACGCCTTCGATGGCCGCGCAAACGGCGCCTGCGCTGGCTTCGATTCCAGCCAGAGCTGCGGCCTGAGTGTTGATCGTCGCGGCAAAAGCGTCTCGCTCTTCCGGAGTCGGGAATGAGCCTCCCTTTCCGCTGATGACGTTGGCGACGAGGTTGTTGAAGCCGATGAGCTCAGCTGCCATCGCGAGCATATTTCGGCACTTGCCGTCTTGCGTACAGTCGATCATGCCTTCGGGCGAAGCCTGAAGGTCTCGGCTGCAAAGGTGAGCCGTTTCCATGACGAGGGTCGAGAGCAGCGTTGCGACCGCGTTGGTTTGTGTTGCTTCCATCTTAATTCTCCAGTGAATTTGTCCCCTATCGAAGCAGGACGATAGAACCATTAAACCCGCATGTGCGAGTCTGGAGCGTTAAGATTTGCGAATTCCCGAAGGATTAACCGAGGACGCTGAACGGAGTCATGTCGCGAACGATTTCGTTATTCTCACCCAGCAGCACGATCTTGGGGACGATTGGCTCGTCGGTGAGATCGAACGCGGCGATGATGACTCGCTCGCCGGTAGTAAAGAAGTGGGCCGCGCCGCCATTGATACCGATCGTCCCGCGAGGACCCGCGAAGGCGTACGTCTGGATTCGGGATGTGCCATCGACTTCCCAAATGTGGACCAGTTCCCCATCCTGTAAACCAACCGCTTCCATGAGGTCGCGGCCGATTTCGATCGACCCGACATAGTCAGGATTGCAGTACGTGATGCGGGCGTGATGGAGTTTAGCCTTAAGCAGTTGCGAGAGGCGCATTGGAGTCTTTACTTACTATTGTGGCAGTTTCTGCCGAAAAGTCACCTTCGGGGGCCTTCTTGGCCAGGCGACGATAGAACGCGGCGAGGAGTCCGCCGAGAGTGAATATGCCCGTACCGATCCACACCAAGCAGGTCAGCGGCTTGTAGAAGACCTGGATGGGATAGAGGGGCGGAGCATAAAACATTTGAACGCCGACCGACTTTTCGTTGGCATTCATCGAGGTGATGGCAACCATAAAGTCGGGGCTAATTCGCTCTAACTTCGGTACGAGCTGACCGCCGGTAAAGGTCAAAGTGGGATTTGCGTCATGGGTTTGCCACGCGCTGTTTTCCGATGTTTGGTATGAAATCTGGAGCTTGGCGGCAAATTGGACCCCGTCCTTACCGAATTCGCCCTTGTGCGTCATCTCCAAATACTTGACCGAAATCTTGTTTTGAAGCTTGGTCTCGCCGGGCTTGATCATAAGCGGCCCTTCCCAAACATCGACCTCCGGTTTACTCATGAAGAAGTAGTTGTCATGATCCCAGTTACGCTCGATGTAGGGCCAAACCTGGGCGCTTTCGGTATCCCCTGACTGATAGTAGTACAGATTCGGAGCAATGACCCGGTCTTTACCGTCGGCGTCGGTCACCGTGAACTTGACCGTGTTTGTACGATCGTAGTACCGGTCAGGGTCGAAGTCTTTGAAAGCGATGCGATAGTCGAGGGCCTTTCCGGGGGCTCCCTCTCGAACGACCGTCATTTCGGTTCGCTCCAGTCCCTTCGAGATGATGAGACCGCTGAGCAGAACCGCCATGCCGAAGTGGGCGACAAAGGATCCGATGCCCATCTTCGAGCGCTTAAACAATTCAATTGCTCGCCAAAGATTGGTAATGGCTACAAAAGCGCAGAACGCAAGCAAGAATCCGATTAGCCATTGGAGAGGCATAGTTCCACCTTTCCACGGCAGATCGGCGGTTGCACCCGGTTCGATGCGAATTCCGAAGTTCGAAACCTTGGGCAGAAGCAGGAAGATTCCCACCGCGCCAATAGCCAGGCTTCCCATCGTCACGAAGCGACCGAGAATATTCTTCAGCCCTTCTCGCTTCCATGAAACGTACGGTGCGATCGCCATCGCCAGCATGACCGCCACAAAGAACCAAACCACCGCCTGGTGGTAAACGTTTGGTTCCACACGGTCACCTTCCTTGCCGCGCAGCGCCGAAATCACAGGCCAGGAAATTCCGAGGGAAATCACGAAACCGAGGAGACAAAGAGTCAGCGATCCAAGCTGATAGAAGCTGGTTCGGTTATAGCCGGCAGCCGGAGCAGCTTCTTTTGCCTCCGCTTTCAGGCCCTTCGCTCGGTAGAAGTAAAGCCCGAGGAAGCCGACGAACGCGACGATGACATACACCAGGAGCATCACTTTCGATCCCTGGTTCATCGATGCGAAAGAGTGGTTACTGACTTTATCGAGCAAGCCGCTGCGCGTGAGATAGGTTCCGTATGCAAAGCTCAGGAACGGCAAACCGGACATGAGTAGGTTCGCGGATTTCCAAACGCTCTTCGCACTTTGAACAATAATGCCGTGGGCAAACGCGACGAGGAAGAGCCACGGAACGAGCGAGACATTCTCGACCGGATCCCAGCCCCAGAAGCCACCCCAACCTTGGGTTTCGTACGCCCACAAACCGCCAAGAGAGATGCCCAAACCGAGCACACTCATTCCGAAGATGACGGGGGCCCGAACTTGCTTGATCCAATCGTTCGCGTTACCGGTCACCAAGGCGGCGACGCCGTAGGCAAACGGAACGGTGAGACATGCGAAGCCGAGGAATACGATCGGCGGGTGAATGGTGACCCAATAGTTTTGGAGTCCAGGAACCATGCCCGAACCGCCAGGGGGCATGATGATTCTTCCCGTTGGCAGTTTGACGTCGTTGAGAAGAACGAACGGAGAGTCCAAGGCAAGAATTCCGGTGAGGACGGCGAGGAAAGAGGCGTACGTGGCAGTGTAGGCGCGTTCGTAAACCTGCGTTTTCCGAAGCGTCATTGCGCCGAGGATCGCACTAAGAACCGCCCAAAGAAGGAAGGAACCCTGCTGAGCCGTCCAGACACTTGCAATCTTATACGAGAGCGGATTCTCCTTCCCGGAATGATTGAAGATGTACTGAAATTCGAACTGGTCGGTGACGAACAACGTCGCAAGTACGACGAATGTCAGCACTAAACCGGCGCAAGCAGTGAGGAAGGCAACCCGGCGAGCGCGTTGTGACTTCTCGTCTTTAAAGAATGAAAGTGCGAACGACGCAATGAACAAACCGAGAGTCAGATAGACGGCAAACCCACCGAACTTGCCCAGAAAGAGCGCCCAGGAGGAAACGTCGGGCAGAGTGCTAAGGTCGGGGCCGGCAGAACGGTGGGGATCCATTACTTCTTGCTGTTCTCTTCCTCGTACTTACTTGGACATTTGACGAGGATTTGTTGAGACACGAAGATGTCCTGGTTGATTTTGTCGTCGTGAACGAGTTTGCCCACGCAGGTCACCCGATCGGCCTTGGAAAGGTCGACAAGTTCACCTTCGTGTCGAACATGAATTTTTGTTCCGTCACGATCTTTGGCATCGAACTCAAGGTGATTGGACTCCAAGCTGCGATGAACGCTCTTCTTGTCGACTTCAACACCAAGATTAATTCGATCGCCCGTCATTTTCCGGGCCTCGGCGACGGTCTTGTAAGGCGTCGATCCAGAGGAGAAAACAACCGTTGCCGCACCTAAAGCGATCAAAGATGCGATGATTGGAACGATGGTTGCTATTTTCATCGTTGGAACCTAAAAGGTACCCGAATTCGTCGGGAGTCATCTGTTTATACGGATTTGACTCCCCTAAGATTTCGGTCAGCCTCAAAAATCCGCCATACTTACAGCAATACCATGACACTGAAGATTTGTAGCATCGGAGCATTGTCGTTCCTGTGTGTTCTCCCCAGCTTGGCTCAGGCCCCCGATTCGACGATCGGCGAAGTCGACATGAAGACGAATGTCGGTTCGTTCAAAATTCTTAGCCCGGGTGATGTGAAGGCATTCGGCAAAGTGCAAATGAATTTTCGAGGCACTTGTCTGATCGTCGGTTACGAAGGCAAGACCCCGATCCAAGTCAGCAATGGTCTACATCTTGAATACAAGAACGATCAGCGACAGCGGGTCGAATACTTTGGTCAAGGCAGCATTACCCTCGACGGAAAATTCAAGGCAATCCAATGGTTTGGTAAAGACCTCTCGATGAACTGGGTCGGCAACGGGATCTGCAGATTGTACGGCGAGTTCGATAAGGACAACAAGACGGGAACCTATACGATCAAGGGTGCAAACCCGAAGGATTGGGGAACCGCTGGTTCGGTTACATTCTCGATTCCTTCGAAGTCACAAGGTATGAAACCGAAGGTTCACTTTAACAAGGGCGGCGGCTAGCCCGTTGCTTGAAAACACGTTCATCCACGTTCCCGGAATCGGCTCCCAAATGGAGCGAGCCCTCTGGGACCGTGGATGCCTGACGTGGCAAGATGCGCTCAATGGTATTAGCGACCTCCCGTTTGGAGCCGCGTCGCGCGACATCGTGCGAATGGTGCTCAATAAATCAGTCGAAGCGCTCGAAACCCGAGAGCATCAATTCTTCACAAAAGCCCTTGGTCATAGCAATGCCTGGCGGGCTTGGCCCGACTTTCGCGACACCTGCGCCTATGTCGACATCGAGACCGACGGCGGACGCAGCGGCAATTCCATCACCACGATTGGCCTGTTCGATGGTCAGAAGTTCGATGTTTATGTGAAAGACCAGAACCTCGAAAACTTTCGAGATCGCATCTCCGAATTCGGAATGATCGTGACGTTCTTTGGGCTCGGGTTCGATGTCCCCATGATCCTCAAGCGATTTCCTCGGCTACCCATGGACCTCATCCACCTCGATCTATGCCCGACGCTGCGCGAAGTCGGCATCAAGGGTGGATTAAAAAAGATTGAGAAGGAACTCGGTATCAATCGAGGAGAAGAAACCGACGGCCTCAATGGTCGAGACGCGATCACCCTTTGGCGTCGATTTGAGCGGTTCGGCGACCAAAAGGCTCTGGATACCCTGATCGCCTATAACCGAGACGACGTGGTGAATTTGGAGACCCTGGCCCAGATCGCTTATGATCGAATGCGATTGGCAACGTTCCCTCTAGCCAAGCAATAGACTTGCGACGGCGGCAAACGCTGCGTGTTCCGTTCGCAAAACACGAGGTCCCAACGTGACAGCGTAAGGATGAATCTTCTCGACCTCCCGAGGAGCCCAGCCGCCCTCGGGTCCGACGACCAAACACAGGCGATCGCTCCCACGGCGAAGGGTTCGCGATTCGTCCTCCATCTCGCTCAAGACCACGACTCCGGTCTGCTTCGAAAGCACCTCGTCAAGATTCGGAG
>CAMFIS010000126.1 GCA_945952345.1 uncultured Fimbriimonas sp. | reverse complement strand
CCTTAGCAGGGTGGCTTCCGATCGCGGCGACGTTCTTAGCGCACAGTCTTACTTGAAATGGAGCTTCCGGCTTGCGCGCAAGATTCATGATGAAGCATCGAAGGCGGAGATCATCTATCTGATCGCGATCCGTCGGCAAGAAGCAGGAAGGTTTGCATCGGCGAAGAAGTTGCTCTCGCAAGCCCTCAGGGCGGCTGTCGCGCTGAAGAGCCGCACGCTCGAGCTTAATTGCTACCGGAATTTGGCGGAAATCAATTTCTCGATGGGCGATTCAGCCGCGGCATACAAACTTCTGAAGCACTACACCGCCCTAAACTCCGATCTATACCATCAGGAGACTGAGCGACACTTCGAAGAAATGCGCACGATGCAGCAAGTCCACATGGTCGAGGAAGAATCCAAGCAGCTACGCAAACGAAACTCTGAATTGTGGATCGTCAATGAGCGACTCGAAGCTGCCCTACTGGAAACAAGAAAGCTGCAGAAAGAACTTCAACGAATCGTGACGATCGATGAACTGACCGGCGCGCTCAATCGGAGGGAAATTGTGAATCGTGGCGCCGAGTTTGTGGCCCGATTCCATTCGCAGGCTCGACCGTCGGCGGTGATGATCGTGGATATCGACCACTTCAAGTCGATCAACGATAACTTTGGACATGCCGCCGGGGACGAAATCTTGCGTCGATTTACGAAGAGTTGCCAACGCGTGTTGCGCCCCACCGACTTCTTTGGGAGGTTGGGAGGCGAGGAGTTCTGCGTACTCTTAGACCGCACAAAGTTGGACGTGGCGATGCGCGTGGCCGAGAGGATAATGAATTCCATCCGGTCGACGCGAGTTGCGGATGTCATGGGTGATCGCATTTTGACCGCAAGCATTGGACTGGTTGAAGTGAATGCAGACCACGACTCCATCGAAGCGGCATTGCAGCATGCAGACATGAGCCTGTACGAGGCGAAGGGATCGGGACGCGACAAAATCTGCGTCTTCGGAGTCAAGAAGAAGAAGGTGGCTTAAGTGCGAACGGTACACTTACTACCATCTCCATGATTGAGAAACTCCATGAAATCGAGAAGAAGTTTGCGTCGGTCGAGGCCGACTATAACGACTTGGCGATTGTGTCGAACCCCAAAGAGATGCAGCGTCTCGGGAAACTTCGCGCCGACTTGGAGCCCATCGTCATGGCGATTCGGGACTATCGAAAGGTTCTGGATGATCTCGCCCAAGCCGAGGAAATGCTGTCTGATCCAGAGATGAAGGAGCTGGCTCAAGAGGAAATCGACCCGCTTCGGGCCAAAAGGTCGGAGATGGAGGAGCGGCTAAAGCTGATGCTCGTTCCAAAAGATCCCAATGATGATAAGGCGGTCATCGTCGAAATCCGCCCCGCAGCCGGTGGCGACGAAGCTGCGCTGTTTGGCAACGAACTCTTCCGCATGTACTCACGATGGTGCGAACGCCGACGTTGGAAAGTTGAGATCATCGACCACGAAGAAAGTGGCATCGGGGGGCTGTCTCGAGTTGTCTTTAAAGTAGATGCAGTTGGTGCATTTTCGCAGCTTAAATTTGAATCCGGTGTCCACCGAGTGCAGCGAGTCCCCGCAACAGAAAGCCAAGGGCGCATCCATACGTCGACTGTCACCGTGGCGGTACTTCCGGAGGCCGAGGAAGTAGATTTCCAGATTGATCCCAAGGATCTTGAAATATCGACCTTCTGTTCGTCTTCGGCGGGTGGCCAGCACATGCAGAAGAACGAAACCGCCATTCGAATTATTCACAAACCGACCGGTCTGGTGAGCACGTGTCAGGACGAGCGGAGCCAGGCGCAGAACAAAATCAAGGCGATGGACGTTTTGCGGGCCAAGTTGCTGCAGATGGAGATCGAAAAGGCCCAAGCGGAGAGATCGGGAATGCGCAAAGGGCAGATCGGCACTGGCGACCGTTCGGAGAAGATTCGAACTTATAACTTCCCCGAGAGTCGGATCACCGACCACCGAATCAAGCTCACGGTCCATAACCTGAATGCCTTTTTGGACGGCGATATCCAGACCATGCTCGATGCCTTGATTCAGGAAGAACAGGCCCGAAAGTTGGCTGAAGACGAGGAAGCTGGCTAGAGGGTGTAAACTGGCGGTTCCGATGAGCCTGCCCATTTCGCTCCAGCTTTATTCCCTCCGCGACGACGCTCCCAAAGACTTTATTGGCATCCTCAAGCAAGTTGCCGGAATCGGTTATGAGGCCGTCGAATTTGCCGGTTACCATGGCGTTTCTGCCGCTGACCTCCGAGCGGCTTTGGACGATCTGGGCTTACGTTGTTCGGGAACGCACACCGCGATTTCGATGCTGGAAGAGGGTCAGTATGAAAGCACCATTCGAACTCACGAAGTGCTCGGCACCAAGAACATCATCATTCCTTGGCTGCCATTGGAACTTCACTCCACCGCCGAGGCGACTCTGGAAACTGCCAAGCGGCTGACGAAGTTGACGAATCAGGTCGAGGCCGATGGATTCCGGCTCGGGTTCCACGCCCACGATGCGGATATGAAGCCTCTCGACGATGGCCGTTCGACGTGGTATATCCTGGGTGAAAACACGCCAGACAGCTTTATCCTGCAGTTCGATACCGCCAATGCCATGCACGGTGGTTCGGACCCGGTTCAGCCGCTGCTGGACTTCCCCGGCCGCGGTGTGACGGTGCACTTCAAGGAATACCCGTTCAACGGAGAAGCAATCGGCGAAGGCAACGTTCCGTTTGGCGAAGTCATCAAGGCTCTGCCAACCGCTGGCGCAGAGTGGATCGTGGTCGAGCAGGAACAATACGGCGATCGAACCCCGATCGAGAGCTGCCGTGTGAGCTTTGAGAATTTGAAGGGAATGTTGTCGTAGTTAGCAGTTTGCAGTCGGCAGTTAGCAACTTATCTGCTGACTGTCGACTGCAAACTGCAGACTCACAAAGGCTTCGCGGCCTTCAGTACCTTCTCGATCGACTTCTTCAGTAGCTTCTCATCGACAGGGACGTTGCCATCCTTGGTGAGGACGCGGACCAACGGCTCGATGCGGGTGAATCCACCCGTTGCCGAATCGAGCGTGGATGCGATATCCAACATATGCAGGCCATCTTCCAGCACCTTCTCTAGCGACTTCTTCTCGAAGCCGCCTTCTGTTCGGCGGAGGAATTCGAACACGCCGCGAATGCGCTCCGAACCGGAACCTGCGCACGCGTACTCGCCGTTCTCAAACCGGGCTCCAGCGCCGTCGAAGAAATACACGCCGAACTGATTCTTGTTCACGTCGTACGCGGCAACGATGGGGAGGAATACTCCAATGCCGTTCATCGCCATCTCGACGTTGCCCGCCAAGGCGCGAGAAATCTCGGCAAGCTTTCCTTCGAGCGTAAGCTCTTGCAAAACGGCTCGTCGATAGTACTTGAAGGAATGCTTTAAGTAACGACAAATCTCCACCGAACGAGCAAACGAACCAGAGATCGCGACAACAGTAAGGTCATCGAGAGGCATGACTTTCTCGGCCTGCTCGAACATGATGAGATTTCCCATCGTCGCACGGCGATCGGCAAAAACGAGCACGCCATCTTTGAATCGAAGCGCGAGCACGGTGGTGCCGTGGGCTTCGATCTCGGGATTAAGCGGACTTGAGATACGAGAATCGGCAACGAGTTCTCCAAACGGTCGAGCGAGCGGTGTCATCATTGCCCCGACCGCTGCCGATACTTCTTAGCCTGGTCAGGGTCGACTCGCTTCAGTCGTCGCAGAAGCTCGTTGCCACCTTCCGGCTTATTGACGTCGGGCGCTTTGGGACCGCTATCGTCGCCGAGCTTTCGCTCGGGAGTGGGACTATGCTGTCGCTGGGGTTGTTCAAATTGAAGCATGGATGTCCTTGAGAGATTGGATAAACGTTTCTACGTCCGGGATGTCGCTTAGTGAATCAGGATACGACACATCGGGGCGCAATTCTATAAATTCATCGCCGAATGTAATTCCTCGCCAGCCGATGTTTCGGATCTTTTCGCCAAACTTTTGGACGGCCAGCCCGCGTGCAAACGCTCTTGTGGCTTCGAATGAGGAGGTCGGAAACGACGGGACTTCGATCTCACCCATCTCTTGCAGAGCGTGGAAGAGGCCCTGCTGAGGATCGATGTTGCTGTATTCGAGATCGTACGCTTGGAGCGTTGGCGATCGCCACGTAAGGTCTTCCTCTTCGATGAGCTGCTCGAATAGATGTCGCTTTGTCGCCCAGTCGATACTTCTTCGGGCAAGCATTCCGTCCCCTCGCAGGCTCGCCATCAGTGCCCGGCCAGTGTCGATGGTCCACTTCGCCTCGTCGTTCAGCTCTCCAAGAGTCTGCTCGGCGGCCGCAAAGTACGACTCCAGAACGTCGTATGCTGTCGTCCAGTTCTTCCGACCAAGGTCGATCCTGAATTCAAGACTCATGTCGCGACTTATGGCTTTGAATGCTTGGACCGGATGAGCGATTTTCCAGTCGGGGACCTCGTCCGCATCCAGCAGCCAGAGACCCAGCTTAACTAACCCAAGCTTGAGAGCTGTGGAGATGGGATTCATGTTGGCATCACCGCTGATCACGTGAAGTCGAATCCATTGTGCGGGATCGGCATGAGGCTCGTCGCGGGTATTGAAAACGGGTCGGCGCCAAAGGGTTTCGGCGTTCGCCGCTTCCACAAAGAAGTCGGCTCGCTGGCTCAGCTGGAAGTCGCACCATTCTCCGTTTTCGCTGCCGACCTTTCCTGCCCCGGTGAGGATTTGTCGACACAAGAGGATTGGAATCAAGGCTCTGTAGAGGTCTTCGAATCCAATCTGCCGAGGGACGAGGTAGCTCTCGTGGGTTCCATACGATGCGCCGTGGTAATCCGTATTGTTCTTGTACAGCGTCACCTCGTGCTCAAATTGTGCCGCCGCTCGGTTGACCAAGGACTCTCCTTCGGCATCCAAGAGAGCAGCTTCGAAGATCGAGAACGATTCCGGTGTGGAGTACTCGGGGTGTCCATGGTCATTGTAAAATCGCGCGCCATTCCAGAGGACTCGATCGGCGCGGATTTCGATGGAACTCCGCTGGTTGCGGCCAACATCGAACTGAGCGTCGGTTGGGTCGACTTGGAGGTGTTTGAGTTGGAAACCCCTGAGGTCATTGCGTGGGTTTTCGAATCGGTAATCCCAGCCGGCGTAGACTCTGCGATCCACGAAAAAGCCCTCGTTGGAAATACTTTCAACGAGGGCTTGCGAATCGTCTATTTGGTCTTCGGCGCTATTGCCGCTTACCAGGATGCCGTATTCACAGTCGATGCCTGCGAGGATACGGCGCATCCAAGACTACTTTCGTAGAACGACGATGGTACCGCTGGACGGGAATCCTGCCGGAGCTGCCGAGAACGTGAACTTGGCGTATCGCATTTGCTGCGGCGAGAGCGTGGATGCTCCGCTACCTGTGTACATCGTTCCGATATCTCCAACAACTTCACCGGTATGGTTGGTCGTCGTGTCTGGGTCAGTAATGTTTGCGAGCGGGTAAATGAAGACCTTCTTGGTTGCAAGATCGAGGTAACCCCACATGAGGTTCGTGACCGTCGCCGTCTTGGCGCCATTGACGCCCGTCGAGACGCTCTCGGTGAACATCACGACTTGCTGTCGCTCGTCGTCGAGGTTGGTTGGAATCGAAATCGCTTCAAAAGCGTGGACATTCTTCAGGTAACCCGTGTCTTCAACTTTGCCGGTAAGGGTGTTGAAGTTCTGGTTGAAGTGCATGCGCCACTGGCCCTGGAAGGACGTGATCTTGTGGGCGAGAACGGGGTCGGTTGTTGTAACGTCCGATGGGTCGACCTGCTGGGTTGTATACGTTCCGGGAGTAGCGATTCCACCGATCGTAGCTCCGGTGCTGTATCGGCCGATAACCGATGCGCCTTGTCCTGCCTGCAGAATCAATTCGAACGGAGCGCCGGTAACGCCAGTATTGGCGGCATCGCCAGAGGCGATCGCGAATCCATCACCCGAGAAGAACACCTTAGTGGCAACGCCATTGCCTTGGCTCAGCGAAGGCAGATCGCCTGGGTTCATGTTCGAAACGTTGAAGCACATGTAGTCGCTGAGGAATCCTCGAACGGCGACGGTGTCTCCCTGAATTCGGTTGATGGTGTCGAACCAGTTAGGATCGAACATCGCTTCCGTATTTGGACCGACCACTTCTGTACCAAACGTATCCGGATCGAGGAAGATCGGGATCATCGTCGTTCGTCCCTTGAAGACTCGAACTTGGACAGGCTGGTCGCTGGGGATGTTGTTGATGCTGTTGAAAGATTGGGTTCCGTTGCTATCCGTCAGGGTGTAGTTAACGGCATTCAACTGGATCGTGTTGAAGTTGCGGCTTTGCTGCTGGGCAAGGTCGACGTTCGTCGCCAGGATTTGAGCCTGGTACTGCGTCAACGTAAGCGTTTTCTGCAAGAGGCCCGAGGAAACCTGACCGAATGTATCGGTAGCCAGGAGGTTTCGAACCGTAGCGGTTTCTTCGTCACCGGCACGACCTGCGCCTGTCAGGAAGACGTACTGCATCGAGGCAGGGACGTCCGACAGGTTCACCGTAGCTACGTTGTCGAACAACGTTACGCCGGTAGTCGAGGTTGTGGAGGTTGTTCCTCCACCAATGACAGAGTTTCCAGCGCAACCGAAAAGGACGGCCCCAAGTGCCAAGACTCCGAGGGTCCACTTAATAGTCTTCCAATCAATCTGACGATGCATAATCATCCCTTCAATGGTAGAGAGTGAATCGCAGTATATCAAGTCTTCGGTGAAATTATGCAATTTTTCTTGCTTTTTCCCGAAAGCGGTACACTCAAAACGCCTTGCGGAGAGACGACCTTCTCGACCTGAATGATATTCTGCAACATCCGGGCAGACAACTCTCGGTTGAAGTCTCCACCGAACTCGCGGATGAAGAGGATCTCGACCTCGTAAAACCCCTCGAAGGAGTCCTTGACGCGATTTCCACCGGCAATCTCCTTCTCATCACAGGCGAGTTCACGACACGGGCTGTCGTAGAGTGTGCGCGATGTAGCGGTCCGATCGAAACCGACATCACGTTTGAGATCGATGAGCAGTTTCCGGTTGTGGGTGTACCGAGTTCCATGAGCCATCAAGACTTCGCCAAAGTCGAGGCCGACGAGCCGTATCCGCTCTTCGAAGGTAACAATCTCATGGTAGAGGTTCTCCTCCGACAGAACCTCTTGTTAAACTTTCCTGTGCAACCTTTGTGCGCATTCGGTTGGGAGGGCGAGTGTCCGGTCGCGAAAGAACGAGGCGTCGCCAAAGGGACATCTGGAGCCGGACGGACGGAGTTTGAGAAGCTGAAAAATCTAGTGGAAGGCAGCGAAGGATGAGCATCGTACTGGACGCGATGGGTGGAGACAATGCGCCACAGGAAATCATCGAGGGCGGGTTGCAGGCCGTTGGCCACATCAAAAGTAAGTTGATCCTGGTTGGAAGAACCGAGGATATGAAGCCATACCTTCCCGACCCTTTGCCGAAAGGGGTTGAAATCGCCCACGCAAGCCAGATCATCGAGATGGACGAGAAGCCCCTCGAGGCCTATCGCAAGAAGAAAGACTCCTCGATGATGGTCGGAGTTCGGCTGGTAAAAGAAGGCAAGGCCCAGGCCTTCGTTTCGGCGGGCTCGACCGGTTCGGCTTCGGCTACAGCCTTGCTGGTTTGGCGGCAAATCTCAGGCATCCACCGGCCCGCGATTGGCTCCCAACTCCCAAATCATCACGGTGGATTTGTTTTGTTGGACGCTGGCGCTTCGCCCGATGTCGATCCCGAGCACTTGGTCGAGTTTGCGATCATGGGACGTGCTTACGCCGAGAAGGTGATGGGCCGCAAGAACCCGAAGGTGCACCTACTCAACATCGGCGAAGAGCCTGGCAAAGGCAATGCATTCGCGAAACAATCTTTTAAACTCTTGTCGAACTACGATTGGTTTGCCGGAAACATTGAGGGCAAGGACATTTTTAACGCTCAATGCGATGTCGTGGTGTGTGAGGCCTTCGTGGGCAACGTCGTGCTGAAAACCGCCGAGGGCGTGGCGGAAATGTTCGCTAAACACATTCGGGCCGGCGTTCCGGACAATTTCATGAAGGCTCTGTACTGGCCGGTTAAGAAGGTGATGGCCCCGATTCGAAAGCACTTGGATTATGCCGAGGTTGGGGGGTCGCCGCTTCTCGGTTTGAATGGCATCTGCGTCATCGCACATGGCCGTAGCAACGCTAAGGCGATTCGGAATGCGGTGATCATGGCCGACCGCGCAATACAATCGGACTTGGTGGATGCGATCCGCACCGCGGTGGTACGAGATTTGGGAGAATCATGCGAAGAAGGAGAATCGGTGGATGAGTAGGCGAGCGGTTATTGAAGCGGTCGGACACGCGGTACCGGCTAAGGTGTATACGAACGAGGAGCTTGCTCGTGAGAAGGGCATCGATACCAGCGACGAATGGATCGTCCAGCGCACCGGCATCAAGGAGCGGCACATCTGCACGGGAGACGAGGGTTGTCATTCGTTAGCAATTGAGGCTGGACGTGAGGCATTGCGTCGATCCGGGCTGCAACCCAGCGACATCGAGATGGTCATCGTTGGCACAGTTTCCGGCGACTACATTTGGCCCTCGACCGCGTGCTTCGTTCAAGACGCGCTTGGAATCAAGAATGCGGGTGCTTTCGACGTCAGTGCCGCGTGTGCTGGATTCATCTATTCGTTGGCAAATGCGACGGCGCTAATTGAAACCGGGGTCATCGAGCATGCGCTCGTGATTGGAGTCGATGCTTTGTCGAAGCAGGTCGACTGGACCGATCGCTCCACATGCATTTTATTTGGCGACGCGGCGGCGGCCGTCGTGGTGAGCGCAGTCGAAGGCGGAGATCGCGGTGTAATCAAGACGGTGATGCTGTCGGATGGCAGCGGCGCTCCGTTCATTACCAATGATGCGGGTGGCACTAAATATCCTCCCAACTGCGTCGCACCCGAAGGCATCAAATACGGCATTCAGATGAAAGGTAACGAGGTCTACCGGTTTGCGATCAAGGCGATGGGCGATGCCTGCGAGAAAGTGCTGCTGGAAGCCGGCATCAATGCCTCCGAAGTCGATTTGTTCGTACCTCACCAGGCTAATCTGCGCATTATCGATGCCGCGGCCGAGCGGTTCAAGTTCCCGTCCGAAAAGGTATTTGTGAACGTGCACAAGTACGGCAACACAAGCGGCGGCTCCATCCCGCTGGCACTCTACGAGGCGGTCGAGACTGGACGTCTTAAGCCCGGAATGCTGGTGCTCACCGTCGGTTTCGGCGCGGGGCTTGTCTGGGGCGCAAATCTCATTCGGTGGTAATCAGTTAGCATCTGTCAGTCTGCAGTCGGCAGATCATTTCTGCTGACGACAAGCTGAAGACCGCCGATTCGCCACGATCACCCGGTCTCAATCTGGTTACAACCAACGTTGTCCTCCAAGATGGAGGGGTGCCCATTCGCTCTTTAGCACTTGAACATCGAGGCATTTCTGCGAATGGGTGGAGTGGATGAACGGCGGGCGTATCAGCTCTGCGGAAAGCTCACAACTGCCATCCCGCCAAAATCCGCCGCTTCAAATCCGCCTTCTCGGCGTCCGGCAAGAACGCCCTGTCCGCTGCACCCAAACACAGCGAGTAGAGAATGTCAGTGCTGAGCTCGAACTCCTCGGCGCAGCGAATCCATTCCTCGGTGAGCGTGGTGCTGAATAAAGGCGGGTCGTCGGAGTTGATCGATACCGAGAGACCTTCATCGAGAAGCCGAGGGAATGGGTGCTCGGCCAGCGAGGGAACCACCCCAATGCAAACATTGCTGGTGGGATTCACTTCGAGATGAATCTGGCGATCTCGCAATTCCTGAACCAACTTCGGATCCTCTAAGCAGCGAATTCCGTGTCCGATCCGGTCCGCGAGAGCGACATCCAAGGCTTCGCGGATGGCCGGCGCACCTCCTGTCTCGCCGGAATGGGCAGAGCAATTCAAGCCCGCTTCCTTGGCAACCTTATATGCATGAGCATGGCGTGAAACCGGCGTCTGGCCCTCGAATCCGGAAAGGCCGATGGCGGCCACTCCGCGATCCCTTCCTTCGATGCACCACTGGGCAATCTCTTCGCCTTCTCCCTGCGGAAACTCCCTCACGATGTCGATGATGAGTTGAACTTTTGTGTCAGAAACTTTAGCAAATCCACGGTTTAAGGCATCGAGCTGTTCATCCCAAGGAATGCCTGCGTACCGATGGATCGTCTTCGCCGTGTAGTTGGCTTCGGTGTAAAGGATGTTCTGTCTCAGTTGCTCGCGTGCGAACTCTTCGGCGATCAACTCGAGATCCGACGGAGTTTTGATGCACTTGGATGCCGCGACGTACACATCGACGAAGTGGGGGAAATCCTTGAATTGAAACCACTCACGCAGTCCCGCGACATCTTTGGCGGGGAGCTCGCACTTATTTCTTTCTGCCAATCGCAGCAGCGTCGCAGGCTGAATCGACCCCTCCAAATGGACATGCAGTTCAACCTTGGGAAGAGCCTCGATCACCTCGCGCAGCGACATAGAGGAAGTTTACTTAGAATCTGCTTCGGCTTTCGGCTTTCGGCTTTCGGCTGTTTGCTTTCAGCCTTCAGCTTTCAGCCGTGGCACTGGCACGCGAGCCCAACCCAGTTGAACTTCGGAATAGCGTTTGGGCGAGTTTGCCAGTGTTAGGTGGTTGGTAACTCTAATCGTTCCTTTGGTATAGCGCGACCAGCTTGGTGCTAGTCGACACGTTTTCCATCCTTTGCCGCGATGTGCACACCCACCGTCACAGATGGCTTGTCCGCGTTCTCTTGGCTTACGTACGACGTCGGCTCGCCCAGCGCGAGCCACCGCTGAAAGTGTTTGTCGTTGATATTCGGGCGCTGCTTGACGAAGAACCAGTGCGACGCCAAGAATACTCCCCACGAAGCGAGCACGATTCCCGGCCAATAGAAGTCGCGGGACGTGAGGTACCAAATCACGTGGAGGAGCACGTTGGTGGAAACGAAAGAAACCATGTGCGCTTGCAAGCCTGCTTTCTTGGCGGCCATAAACTGGTCGACCTTTTTCTCGGTCAAATAGATTTCCTCTGCTTTCGCCAGCGCTTCCGGGCTGATTCCCAGTTCACTGGCCGATTGCTGAAGCCGGTGCCGAAGCTCGTCACCCGACGTAACTTCATGGTTCAATGCAATCTTAAGAATCGCATCGACGTCCTCACCTGTCCTCAAAGTGTGGTCCGGCATCGCCTAAATAATACGATATCCGAAC
>CAMFIS010000125.1 GCA_945952345.1 uncultured Fimbriimonas sp. | reverse complement strand
GCGGATCGCGGCAGTGCTGCTCATTCTTTGCGATTCCTTTGGCGAAGAACACGCCAAAGGAACTCTTCTGAATATCCCGCTTACGCGGCAAGACATCGCCGAGATCGCTGGTACAACGGTCGAGTCCACCATTCGTGTCATGAGTAAATGGCAGAAAGCTGGTTGGATCGCCACGCGGTCCCAACATATTCTCGTAAAAGAGGTCGACGAACTCGTTTCCACCGTCTCGAGATAAATTGGGTTCCGGGGGTGGAACCATCTTGCCATTGTTATCGAGTTGGCCTAATATGATGGAAATCATAGTTTCCAGTCACTTTAAGTCCCAAGATTAAACCAAGTGAGCGAGCGCCAGTTCTATATCGACCCAAGCAGATGCATCGGATGTAATGCTTGTTTTCAGGCGTGCAGCGAATGCGATACCCATGCGGGGGTCTCGATGATCCACTTGGAACAGGTACAACGTGCCGACACGGTTCAGACAACTCCCGTTGTCTGTATGCACTGTGACGATCCGGCTTGCGCGTTGGTTTGTCCGGCAGATGCCATTAAAAAGACTCCCGATGGGGTCGTTCAAACCTCGCTCAAGCCGCGATGCATTGGATGTACCAACTGTGTTTTCGCCTGTCCCTTCGGTGTTCCGAAGTACGCAGTCGAGGTCGACCAGATGATGAAGTGCGACATGTGTTATGACCGCACCTCTGTTGGCTTAAAGCCAATGTGCGCAACGGTTTGCCCTTCAGGTGCGCTATTCTTCGGAACTCCTGAAGAACTGGCGGCGGAAAGATCTGGCACTCCGATCAACGAGTTTCAATTCGGATCTCGAACTATTCGCACGAAGGTGAATCTGATGATGCCGCACGGATCGCATTCTTTGAGAGTTTCAACTGGTGCTCAAATTCGAAAGAACGACTTGCTCACAATGGTGCGCCCCATGGAACGCGCGAGCCAGGAACAAAAATGAACGAAAGACTGCAAGAAGAATTTCCAATTGAATGGGAAGATGACCATTTTGTAACCCGGCGCGAATTCTTTCGGTTCCTGACCTTAGCGAGCGGAGGATTGGCCCTTGGCACCGTCGCAGTAGCGGCGTACTCTAAGATTCCCAAAGGCCAGCGGTCCTTCGATCCGGCTCTGATCTGCAAAGTCGCTGATCTTAAACCTGGAACTTCTCTCCATTTTTCGTTCCCGCGCCCCTCGGACCTCTGCCTTTTGATCTGCCGAAAAGATGGAAAATACGTGGCTTACAGCCGACGATGCACCCACCTTTCTTGCCCTGTTCAATACGAGGTCGGCGATCATGTCGAACGACTTTATTGCCCTTGCCACAATGGGGCATTTTCTGTAGACGACGGTCGCGTCCTGCAAGGACCACCACCACACCCGATTCCGCAGCTCATGCTTGAACAGCGAGGAGACGAGATTTGGGCCACCGGTATTAAGGTTGGTGAGGAAGCGTGAACACGCCGGAATTTTATCGCAGACGCCAGAAAGCCATCGTCTTCCTGGGCCTCATGTTGTTTGCCCTCATTCTTTTCTTCATTCAGATTTGGCTATTCGTCATGACTTTGGAAAATATGCTTGCTGGGCGCACCGCGATGGCTGTACCTGGAGCGATCGCGAGTCTGGCCCTTTTCGCAACGAATCTTTGGATGCTGCGCGGTGTGCAGCGATTGATGAAGATTAACTAATCCTCATCCAACGAATCAAAGTGGGGGCCAGTCAAGGGCCAATTCTCACTGTGGAGGATCGGCCTTTGAAATCTTCACGCAAGCGCGCTTAAATTCAGGTATTCCACTGACAGGATCGTAGGATCGAATCGTCAGATTATTCGCCGCTTTCCGACCGGGCCAATGGTAAGGAATAAAGACGGTATCGGGTCGAATCGTCGTAACGACTTTAGCTTGAAGGACAACTTCCCCTCTTCTACTCGCAACCTTCATCCAATCTTTGTCCTGGAGGCCATAGGCCTCGGCCAACGATGGATGAATCTCTACGTAGGGTTCTGGGCAAAGGTCGACCAGGCCACCGATACGACGAGTCTGCGTTCCACTCAGATACTGAGATACCACTCTCCCGGTGGTGAGGACTACGGGATATTCGTCATCCGGTTCTTCGAGGGGCGGCCGGTAAGTGACGGCATTGAAATGCGCTTTCTTGTCGGGAGTCTTGAACTGAAGGTCCTCCCACAACCGGGGCGTTCCTGGATGACCTTCTGAAGGACAGGGCCAGAAGACTCCCATTTCGTTGATGACTCTCTCATAGGTGATGCCAAAGTAGTCGGCGGTTCCACCTTTGCTCGCGACACGGAGCTCGTTAAAGATATCCTCCGAACAGTGGAAGTGCGAGAAGTACTTGTCGCGACCCAGCCGATGGGCCAATTCAAGAATGATTGATGTATCCGTTTTCGCGTGTCCAGGAGGATCCACAGCCTTGTTGATCTTAATGACCCGCCCTTCGGCGCTGGTACTCGTCCCCTCTTCCTCTTCATGTAATGACCCAGCCATGACGATATCGGCATGGTGGGCAGTTTCGTTTAGGAAGAAGTCGATTGCCGTATAGTGCTCCAACTTTTCGAGAGCTTCTCGCGTGAAGTTAGAATCCGGTAGAGACACTAGCGGATTGAAACAAATCGAAACAAGCGACTTAATCTGGCCGGCGTGGATCATTTCCATAATTTCTGGCGCGGTATGACCCTTTCCGGGGAGTTCCTCATCGGAGCAACCCCAAACTGAGCAAATATATGCGCGATGGTCGGGATTGGAAATATCTCGATTCCCTGGGAGTTGGTCGCATTTGTGGCCGTGCTCGCGTCCCCCCTGCCCGTTGCCTTGACCAGTGATCGTTCCGTATCCACAGCCTTTCCTGCCGATGCGGCCGGTCGCAAGGACGAGGTTGATACAGGAGACGACGTTGTCCACGCCCTTCGAACTATGCTCGATGCCTCGGGCGTGGAGCAAAAAGCTTGTCTTTGCATTTCCCCAAAGGCGACCCGCTCGCTGAATGTCCTCAACCTTGACGCCAGATATTCGGCTCGCCTCTTCGAGCGGTAGCGCTAGGGCAGCAGCCCTTGTTTCTTCCCAACCAGAAGTGTGATTCCTGATGAATTCTTCGTCTGTCAGGTTCTCTTCGATCAACACCCTCAAGAGCCCGAGCAACAAGGCCGAATCCGTACCCGGAAGGACCGGAAGCATGATATCGCTTGTGCGTGCAATCGGAGTAACCCGGGGATCGATAACAATGAGCTTCGCGCCGCGATCCCTGGCTCGCCATATGTAGTCCGTGGTGATGGGAGAACATTCGGCCACATTCGTTCCCGCCAAAAGGATTACCTCGGCGTCGACGATGTCTTGCCAGGAATTCGACGCTCGATCGAGGCCAAAGGCTTTCTTGTTTCCCGCGCCGGCGCTCACCATACAAAGGCGGCCGTTGTAATCGAGATTTGCCGTTTGCAGCCCGAGACGAGCGAACTTCCCAATGAGATAACTCTTTTCGTTCGTCAGCGAAACCCCAGATAAGAAAGCGACCGAATCCTTGCCGTATGTTTCCTGAATGCGCTGAATCTCAGAGACAGTTGTACTGAACGCTTCTTCCCACGAGATCGGCACAAATCCGATGCCTTCTTTGCGCTTCAGCGGATTAAGCAGGCGGTCCGGATGCCCGCCCTGAAGATAGCGCTTTACGCCCTTAGGACAGAGTTTTCCTCGGTTGAATGGAAACTCTTCCGATGGTTCAAAGCCAATAACATGGTTACTTTTGACCTTTAACTGAATTCCGCACTGCATTCCGCAAAAGCAACAGTGGGTCTTTACAAGTTTTTCTGGCTCATCCCGACCAACCCATCCACCTGGTGGAACGCTTGCTACGTGAGGTCCAAACGAATCGATTAAGCTTTCGATTGGAACAGGGAGTTTAGCCATGATTCCATTTTAGGCCCTTGGATGAAGAATTGATATGACGGACGTCATACAGCTCATTTGAAGATCAATTTCACCACGGCAATCAGTAAAACAACTCCGAGAGCTCGACGCATTCCGGGTGGAGAAGTCTTGGTTGCGCCAATCCAACTTCCGGCAACCGCTCCTACAAATCCGAAGATGACTAATGGCCATAAACCCAATGTGGATTGTAGGGCAGTCGGGGGACGTGCAGCCAAACCTGCGGCCGAGTTCGCGAGAATGAAGATGGACGCGATACTTGCAGCTTGGTGAGGCTTTGCCCAGCCGGTGAGAATCAGCAAAGGACTTAGAAAAATCCCTCCTCCAACGCCAACGATTCCGCTTAGCAGCCCGATTCCTGCCCCGGCGAGAATGCAAACCCATCGTTTAGGCTGGAAATCATCTTCGCCAGACTTAGGCATTCCGACGATAAGCAAAACCGACGCATAGAGCAAAGTAGCGCCCAGCAAGATGTCTTGTATTCGACCCTCCATTTTGAGCGACCCTCCCAGAAATGCAAACGGGATTGAGCCTAAAAGGAAGGGCCAGGCAATCTGCCAATCGAAGTGCTTTGCACGCCGAAAGCTTAAAAATGTCACCGACGAAACAACCAGATTCAAGATGAGCGCGGTGGTGGAACAGGTTTTGGTGGGAAGCGCCGTAAAAGAGAGGAGGGCAAGGTATCCCGAAGCGCCGCCATGCCCCACCAAACTGTAGACGAACGCGATGAGTCCGACGGCGACGAAGAACCAGAGTTGATGTTCCACTAGCTAAACTCCCTCGACCCCGCGGGCTAACGAGTAGGCATCGAACTTTCCGGCTCGCCGCAATTGGTCGACGAGTTGGAAGCTACGGCGGCCGGTTGCACAAATGAATACCGTGGGACCCTCAAGTTCGATATTGCTGAGGTCACCCAACTCTGATCGTGGCTGTCGCAAATGAGCCACGGCGAGTAAAGGTGTTTCATCCAACTCGCGAATATCGACGATATCGAATCTTCCAAATCGAGATTCCGCATCTGCTAGCGACTGAATTACGAATGGGGTTAGCTCCGCGACGATGCCTTCGCATCCTTTGCAATTCTCCCGCATCTCCCGAGTCAACCGATTTGAATTCCCAGTCCGAAGATCGACGAGAAGCATCGAGTGGCTGAGCAGTCCATCTATTCCCAAAATGCCCTTCAATACTTCGGTCGCCTGGTAAATACCCATCGACCCGGCGACAACACCGAGAATCCCATCATTGGAGCAGGTACCTACGCAGCCGTCCTGCGGTATTTCGGGGAAAAGGCATTGGAGGCATGGCCCGTCGGGAATAACGGTTAGAATTTGACCCTCCATTTGGTGAATGCTTGCGGTGACTAGGGCCTTACCCAGGCGTTTACAAAGGGCATTTAGGAGGAACTTGGTTTCCAGCGAATCAGTCCCATCAACAATCCAATCATAATCGGCGAGGATGCGTTCGGCATTGTGAGAGTCGATTCGTTCTGGAAAGGTTTGCACCTGTACGTGAGGGTTGATGCGCCTGGCAAAGGCGGCGGCGCGTTCTGCCTTTCCACGTCCAACTTCGTTCGCAGCGTACAGAATCTGTCGATGCAGATTGGTCACCTCGACAAGGTCACCGTCGACGATTCCGAGCGATCCAATTCCACTCGCCACGAGGTACGGAAGCGCGGCGCTTCCGAGTCCACCCACACCTACCAATAACACCCGAGCATCGCGTAGTTTCTGCTGGCCCTGCTCTCCAATGAACGGAAGACGAATCTGGCGAGTAAATGCGTCGTTGGATTGGGAGACCTGCTTTTCGTCCCCGATTCCCACCCATTCCGACGTGCCATCCCCAAAATGCTCTCGTTTCCAGATTGGGACCCGCCATTTCAATTGATCGATGATCCATTCGCATCCGGCAAAAGCTTCACGTCGATGTGGTGCCGCGACTTGGATTACGACCGCAGTTTCACCAACTTCGAGTATTCCGATTCGGTGGACAATCTGAACCTTAGTGAGGCCATGAAGTTTCGCTGCCTCGGCGATCAGTTTGTCACCTTCGGCGACGGCCATCTCGGAGAACGCCTCATATTCAAGTCGAACGACATTACGTCCATAGGCATGATTTCGGACCTTGCCCTCGAAAGAAACAAATCCACCGGCACTTTCAGAATCAAATGGCTCGATGGCGATTGGATCGGGGGTTAGTCGAAACATCAGCCGCCAGCCACCGGAGGAATTAAGACGATCTCCTCGCCTTCGGATATCCGGTAATCCTCCTCGACGAAGACGCCATTTGCCGCAACCCGGATCAGCGAGGAGGGCAAAGTAAATCCGTGTTCATCGATCAGGTGTTGGACGAGGTCCCGGGCCGTAACTGCATCGGTGCTTAGCGACTCGTGATCGAGCCCGCGTTGCTCGCGCAAGATCGCGAAATATCGAACATGGACCGTCATGGCCTTCGCCTCCAAGGAAACTGTAAGCACTCTAGCTGGCGGCCAGCCTCGATTACCGCGTCCTCCGCCGGTATTCGCACGATTCCATCGACAACTGCGAGGCCCATCACAGAATGCGATCCGACAATCGGAACAAGCTCGATCTCGAGTCGTTCACCGAAGTGGAATCGGGCGGGCATAAACTCCTCACGCCCCGACTTTCGTTCCACGGTTGTTATGACCGTGCCGGTCATCGACGTTAGGTCTTCGTCCAAATACGGCAGGACGAAGAGGATGAAAGCGGTCCATGTCGATTGTGGATTTCCGGGGAGCCCAAACCAGGCTCTGCCATCGGTCCGAGTTGCGAACGTGGTGGGTCGTCCTGGCTTGATTTTCAGGCCGCGAAATTGCAATTCGAAGCCGATGCCTTTCATGAAGGATGGGATGTGATCATGCGCCCCGACCGAAACACCACCCGTCGTCAAGACTATGTCCGCCTTAGCCAATGCCTTGTCCATCACCCGTGCGATCGCGTCGAGGTTATCGGCGACGTGCCACTCATCAACCAAGTATCCGAGTTGCTTCAATGTTGTCGCTAGCGCGACGGAATTGGAATTGTAGACTTGACCAAAGGCGAGCTCCTGCCCTGGCAACACGATCTCGTCTCCGGTGCTGACGATGGCGATCCTGGCCTTGGCTATGACTCGGACAGAGTCAAGACCCAACGATGCCAGAGCGGCAACGACCGGAGGTGTGATGGATGTGCCCGTGGAAAAAAGTGGTGTTCCGGACACGAATTCTTCGCCCTGAATTCGTATATGGTCTTGATGCTCAACCGGGCGGGTTGTGCTCAGAGTATTTCCTTCTAAGGCAGCATCTTCCTGAGGAATGACTCCGACAGCTCCGATCGGGGTCGGGGCACCAGTAAAGATTCGAACCGCTTCGTGGTCGGTAATTTCCTTTCTTTGCCCGCTCCCTGCCGCGATTTCTCCAACCACGCTCCAAGGCCCTTCGCCGATCGAGCCGACCGCATACCCATCCATCGCCGAGTTGTCGAAAGCCGGCGAATCTAGGGTTGCGCGAATAGGCTCGGCGAGGTGAAACCCGCAAGAATCCCGAAGCGGAAGGCATTTGCTGATGGCCTCCGGTTGCAGTTGCCTAACAATCTGGAGAGCCTCCGAGTAGGAGATCACTCGTGCGATCCCCCGGTTAGGACATGCTTGGCATGCAGAATCGAGGGAAACAAGCTGCCAAGCGCATCTTTGGCTGCCCCAGGCGAACCAGGAATCGCGACGACGATGCTTGTTTCAACCAAACCAGCGAGGGGGCGGGCCAAAATCGCGGTCGGAATCCGGTCTCGGCTGTAGGATTGAAACGCTTGGACGATGCCAGGCAACGGAACCTGGATCATTGGCTGGACTGCTTCCGGGGTAACGTCTCGCGGACCAACTCCGGTCCCACCCGACACGATGATCACATCCGATTTCCCATTGACCGCGTTTTGGACCGCCTGTCGAATTTGCTCGACCTCATCGGGCACGACGACTCTCTCAACTCCAACCGCCCCGTGACTGGTCAGTCCCTCGGCAAGTACCTTCCCAGAGACGTCATCGTATTCACCCCGACTCGCCCGGTCAGAAACGACCACCACAGTGCTGCACCAAGAACCCACGCGGACGAAGTCGCTTTTGCCTCCCGTCTTGCTCAATAAGCGAACCGATCCGATTTCCATTTCATCGTCGATCATCTTCAGCATGTCGTAGAGGGTGATGACTGCGGCGGCGGCAGCCGTGATCGCCTCCATTTCCACGCCGGTCTTGGCGATCGTGGATACCTCGACATCGACGGTGATCTTGTCCGGGTCGAGTTCAAAATCCACACGAACGTGCTCGATGGGGATGTTGTGACAGTAAGGGATCCACTCGGTAGTCTTCTTGGCGGCCTGGATCGCGGCGACCTTGGCTACCGGGAGTGGATCGCCCTTCGGGATATCCGCAGCGCGGACCCGTTGGACCGTTTCTGGGGATGCATGCAAGATCGCTCGCGCAATCGCGGTCCTTTTCGAGGAGAATTTGCTCGTTATATCTCTCATCCGCCGATTTGCACCATCGCCAGCGAATCCAACTGACGCCATCGGTTCATTTCGGGATGCCCCGACCATTTTGTTTGCAGAGATTGTCGAATACTCATTGCGATTTCATCGTCCGTCTTTCCAGATCGTAGTTGGTCGCGAAGGCTGCGCTCCGGCGGCAGAAACAGACAGTTCTTGATTTGCCCGTCAGCCGTTAGTCGAATGCGATTGCAGCCTTCACAGAAGCTTTCGGTCACGCTCGACACAAATCCGATTCGCCCATCGCAACCTTTGATTTCGTACTCAGTGGCAACATCGTTGATCTCAGATGGAAGGGCCGTAAGCGTGTATTTCTCGGCAATCAACTTTCGGATTTCTTTGGAAGCGACCACTCGTGATGGAGACCATGAATTGGCCAAGAAAGGCATGAACTCGATAAATCGAACCGTGATTGGTCGTTCGCGAACGAATTCAACAAAGTCGAGAACTTCGTCGTCGTTAACTCCTGGTAGTAGGACGACGTTGACCTTCGTCGAGAGACCACACTTAATTGCAGCCTGAATTCCTGCCATAACGTTAGAGAACTCGTCGCGTTGGGTGATGTCGAAAAATCGCTCTGGTCGAAGAGTGTCGAGGCTAACGTTTACCGAGGAGAGTCCGGCGGCGGTAAGGCGCTCAGCATCTTTCTCCAAGCGATGCCCATTCGTTGTGAGGTGAACCGAGTCGATCCTTGGAATCGCCAAGATCCTATGCAGCAATTCATCGTAGTTCTTGCGGATTGTTGGTTCTCCGCCCGTCACACGAACTTTGTCGATTCCGAGTCGACTGAATATCCAAACCAATCTTTCGATCTCTTCGAATGTCAGAAGTTCGTCCTTGGGCATCCAGTGCATTTTCTCTTGCGGCATGCAGTATTGGCACCGGAAATTACACCGATCGGTGATAGAGAGACGCAAGTAGTTGTGCCTCCGACCAAATGAGTCGGCTAGTGGTTCCCAATGATCGTCAGGAACATGTAACACGATTCTATTTTGCGCACCAATCGGTGGGGGAAGTATGACCGACGTCATATTTGGCCAATGAAGTTTTTTAGATTGCGGATGTACTGCAAACCAAGCACAAGTATGACGGCGGTCATATTTAGCCTTTTCCTAATGGTCGAGACTTCAACTGGAGACACCTATGAAGTCAACACAAACCATCATGGTAAAGCCGCAGACTACGGGCACTGAAACGCTCGATTGGAGGCCAAACGATGAAGAGTTTTGGAACTCAACGGCGCGGCCGATAGCTTGGAAAACTCTTTGGATTACTACCTTTTGCCTTTTGCTCAGCTTTACAACCTGGTTCATGGTCAGTGCGATCGTAGTCAAGCTTTCCGGAATTGGATTTAAGCTCACGCCCCAACAGCTTTTCTGGCTTACGGCCATGCCTGGTCTCGCGGCCGGCACGCTTCGGATCGTCCATACCTTCTTAATCCCCGTTTTCGGAACACGCAAGACTGTTTCGATCTCTACGCTTCTCTTGCTTATTCCAGCAATTGGCTGGGGAATGGCAATCTCCAACCCGGCCACGAGCTACGGCACTTTCTTGCTTCTTGCCTTTCTCGCCGGTCTCGGAGGCGGAAACTTCAGTTCATTCATGCCGAGCACTTCCCTATTCTTCCCTAAGAAGAAGTTGGGCACGGCGTTGGGTATCCAGGCCGGTGTAGGCAACTTTGGTGTCAGCGTTGCTCAGTTCCTAATCCCCGTGATCATTGGCATCTCGATGGTTGGAACTTCGCAAACGTTTCACGATGCGAAGAGTGGCAAGACCGCAGAAGTCTTCTTGCAAAATGCCGCATTCCTGTGGGTTCCGTTTATTCTCGTAGCTGCTATCTGGGCATGGTTTGGTCTCAAGAGCGTGCCGGTTCAAGCATCGTTCAAGGAACAGCTTGACATCTTCAAGGAAAAGCACACATGGCTGATGACATCCATTTACCTGATGACATTCGGTTCATTTAGCGGTCTTGCTGCAGCGTTTCCTCTCCTGATTAAGCAACTCTATGGCAGCTTCCCCGGTGCTCCGGATCCACTCAAGTACGCCTTCCTCGGCCCATTTATTGGAGCGGCAATTCGAGCCTTGTTTGGACCCGTGGCCGACAAGATTGGTGGAGCTAAGGTGACGATGGTAAGCGCGTTCGGAATGCTAGCATGCGGCATCGCCATCATCCCTTTCGCTCATCCAACATCGCTGGCTTCGTGGCCAGGATTCCTCTTTGCGATGCTCGGAATCTTCTTCTTTAGCGGAATGGGTAACGCATCGACCTTTAAGCAGATCCCCATGATCTTCCAACCACGTCAAGCAAGCGGAGTCATTGGATGGACATCGGCGATAGCAGCTTACGGACCATTCATCTTTAGCGTTCTCATCGGAATGACGATGGGAACGGGTCGAGACGTCTCCCCCTTCTTTGAAGGACTCACCGTCTTCTACCTCGTCAACACCTTTATCAACTGGTGGTTCTACGCCCGACGGGGAGCCGAAAAGCCGTGCTGATCTCAGAGGACAAGTTCGTTGGGAGAGCAAAGTCGCTCACACCCCTGCGGGTCCTGTCCTGTGGGGTTTCACTCGAATCCGACCGGGCAGAAGTGGACGTCTATCGTCCCTTCTTCCTGGCCGGAATCATATCCGTCCTAACCGTTGGCTGCCTTCTCGGTGCGATTTCACTCATTGGCATCGCGTCCAAAGGATCGTTTACCCAACCGGCGTGGTCGCCATTCATCCTTGCTCACGCAAACTCGCAACTCTTCGGGTGGGTGGGATTCTTCGTCATGGGCTTTGCCATGCAACAGCATGGAACATCCAAAAAGAATCTTCTAGCCTTTCGCCGGCTCGCCAATTGGACCCTCGGCTTGATGTCGACAGGCATCGTTGTTCCTGTCTCTTATACACATCTCCGAGCCCACGAGACCGAGGCTGAT
>CAMFIS010000124.1 GCA_945952345.1 uncultured Fimbriimonas sp. | reverse complement strand
GTAACTCTCCCGTATTAACCGCCCAAAACTTGCATGTGTCCTATCCCGTCTCGGGTGGAGAAGTGCGGGCGATCGACGGAGTTTCGCTTGAGATCGAGAAGGGTGAAATCGTGGCCGTCGTCGGCGAAAGCGGTTGCGGAAAGACGACGCTTGCCAAAGCCATTTTGGGGCTGCAAAAGACGACGGATGGCTCTATCCGACTGATGGGGCAACCCGTGCAAGGAACTTCGCGAGACATGGCGAGCAAAGTCGGCATGGTTTGGCAGGATCCCTACGCCTCGCTCAATCCCCGCTGGATGATCCGTCGGTCGCTGGAAGAACCGAGCGTCCTTGCCAACCGAGCCATCGACACCAACAGCCTGATCAAAGAAGTTGGGCTCGATGAGCGATTTGAGGACCGGTATCCCCATGAACTTTCGGGAGGACAACGTCAACGTGTGGCCATCGGCCGAGCTTTGTCACTCGAACCACCTTTGATCATCTGCGACGAACCGACCTCGGCGCTCGATCTCAGCATTCGTGCTCAAATTTTGAATCTACTCAAAGACATTCGAAACGAGAAAGGATGTGCCTTCCTCTATATCTCGCATGATCTCACAACGGTTCGATTCTTAGCCGACCGAATTATGGTGATGTACCTTGGTCGGATCGTGGAGTCCGGACCGACGGAAGAGATTTTCTCCGCACCCAAGCATCCGTACACCAAGGCATTGCTGGAGTCGGCACCGACTCTGGAAAAACTGATGTTCCTCCCCGAACCCCTCGAAGGAGAGTTGCCCGATCCCAAAGAACGTATTCAAGGGTGCCGATTCGCATCCAGATGCCCGAATAAATTAGCGGTTTGTAAAGATGTCGATCCACCCGCAACGAGTATCGGCAACCGAACCTTCTTCTGTCACAATCCAGATTAGCGATGGAGACGAGTCACGCCAGACAGAATTTCGACCGAGAGCTTGCCGAGCTCGAACATGAGCTGCTTGAGATGGCCGGCGCCGTCGAACGAATGATGGCCGAAGCCTCGAGCGCCCTGATCAAGCTCGATCCGGTTCTCGCTCGTCAAGCGATCAGCCAAGACGATGCTATCGACCAAATGGAACTCGCGATCGAGTCGCGATGCATGAAGATCATCGCCCTGCAAAATCCCGCTGGCGAAGACCTCCGCCTGGTCGCGGCATGCCTCAAAATCATCGCCGACTTGGAACGATGCGCAGACCTCGCGGTGGACCTCGCGAAAGCCGCTCTCAAAATCGACAACGAAGCGGGACGCTCCGACATTATCGACCTTGGCAAATTTGCCACGTTATGCAGGAAGATGCTGCACGAATCGCTCGAGGCCTATGTGCGCCGCGATCTCGATCGAGTGAGGGACGTTGCCGAACTGGAGAATGAGGCGGACGGACTTTACCGCGAACTTCGGGCTCAAGTATTTCTCTTGATGCGCCGCGATCCCGATTTCGTGGTTGCCCACGGCTGGCTCTTCCTTGCGATCCATCACTTGGAAAGAATCGCCGACCACTCGGTGAATATTGCCGAGCGAGTTCACTACATGGTGACTGGCGAGCTTATACAAATTTCGGGCTACCAAGACTCTGCTTAAGACTCGCGGGCAACTCGTCCCAGTAGGGGAGCCCAGACTGCGCTCCCAGGTGAGTCACGGATATCGAAGCACAGCCGACGGCAAACTTGACGGCATCGTGCAACGGGGTCTGATGTGCGATGGCAAAAGCGAGCGCGCCGTTAAAGCAATCCCCCGCCCCCACGGTATCGATCACGTTTACTTTTGGCGCGGTCACATGTCCCGAGTCCTTCTCGTTGGCGTAGTACGCCCCATGCGATCCCATGGTGATCACCACGTTGCGGCATCCCCTCGCCAGCAATTCCTGGGCCGCTTTTCTTGCATCGGCAATTGAATTGACGGGATGATCGACCAGATGCGCCGCCTCATGCTCGTTGGGCGTTAAGTAGTCCACAAGCGGGTAAATGCCTGCTGGAATAGAAATCGAGGGTGCCGGATTAAAGATGACGATCCCCTGGCTAGCTTCGGCTGCCGCCTTCACCGTTTCGAGCGGAATTTCGGCTTGAAGGAGGAGAACATGGTGCAAATTCTCATGCGCAACCTTGTAGGCAAACTCCGCGCTGAAAGCCATGTTCGCGCCGAGGCAAGCAATGATCATGTTCTGCCCTTCATTGTTGAGGGCGATGAGCGCCGTACCGGTCGCTTTTCCGTTCACAAACTCGGTGTGCGAACAGTCGATATCCTCACACCGGAGGGCCTGAATCATTTCGTGGCCATTGGCATCATTGCCCACGCACGAACTAAAGATCGTCCGCGCGCCGAGCCTTGCAACCGTGACGGCCTGATTCGCCCCCTTGCCACCAGCAAAATGCTGCACATCGGAGCCTCGCACGCTTTCGCCCGCGACCGGAAATCGTTCAACTCGCGAAACTTGGTCGAGTACACTGCTCCCAACCACCAGGATGGTCACCAAATCCATTCCTGATTAGAATACACATGTTAAGCGTTTTGGTCGGGATTTTGCTCCAAACTCCAACTTACTATTTGTTGGACGAAACCCCCGGCGATCCGGCTCCGGTACCTGGCGGAACGATTGTGTACACCTTGGAAACCAAAGTCATTGGCCGCAAGGCAAAGGTGATCTTGGACACGAAGGCGAGAGCGCTGCCGTTCAAGCTGGAGTACAGCGACGAACCAAAGAGCCTTTTGGAGTTTGCGATCAAAGGTCTCGGACGTCGAGGACAGCGAGTAGTGGCCAACCCGGATAACGGAACCGTGGCGTACGTCAAGGTGTTGGAAATCAAACGGATCTAACTCGATGCTGAAGGAGCTGAAAGAACTGTGGGCGTATCGCGAGCTGTTGTACGTCATGGTGCAGCGCGACATGCGGATCCGCTACAAGAATTCCGCGCTCGGTGTGGTCTGGTCCTTCCTCAATCCCCTGCTGCAAGTTTTTGTGATGAGCTTTGTGTTCAGCACATTCCTGCACATACAGGTTCCCAATTACACGGCGTACATGCTCTCGGCATATTTGCCGTTCATGTTCTTCCAGTATTGCGTCCTCGATTCAGCCCAATCCATTCTGCTTCAGGCCGCGCTCATCAAAAAGATTTATTTCCCTCGCGAGATCCTTCCCCTCGCTACCGTGATCGCAAATTTCATCCATCTGCTCATCGGGCTCGTGATCTTCTTCGGCTTCCTGCTATTCGCCTACATACGCGATCCGCGGGTCATTCCATTTCAGGTCACGACGATCTATCTGCCGGTTCTCTTGGTGATTTTATTCATGCTCGCCCTGGGAATCTCATTTATCGTCAGTGCGCTCAACACCTTCTTCGAAGACGTGAAGTACATCGTGCAAGTACTCCTTTACTTGCTCATGTACATGTGTCCGATCATCTACTTTGCCGAGCAGGTTTCAAACACTAAGCTCAACTTGGATCACGGCTTCATTCTGTACAAGCTCTACAATTTGAACCCGGTAGCCGCGCTTTGCCACGGATTCCGAAAGATTCTCTTGGCCCCCGTCGACGTGCCCGTCGGCAAGGAAGTTGCTGGCCATATGCCCACCCCATGGCCATACATTGGCGTTGCCGCCATAACGTCCTTTGTCATCTTGGTTTACGGCTACTCGCTGTTCAACCGCTTGAAGTGGAAATTTGTGGAGCGTCCTTAATGTCTGAGTTTGCCATTCGAATGAAGGATCTCCGCAAGGACTTTGCAGTGAGTCACGCGGGAATCGCTTCGCTCAAGAGCCTAATCGTGTTCTGGAAGAAGCGAAACATCGTAAAACTCGATGTTCTTAAAGGTGTCAGCATCGATGTTCGCAAAGGAGAATGTTTGGCCATCATCGGCAAGAACGGAGCAGGGAAGAGCACGCTGCTTTCGCTCCTCGCCCGAATCTACAAGCCCACGAGCGGCACGATGGAAGTGAACGGGCGCGTCGCCCCATTGCTCGAACTCGGCGCCGGGTTCCACCCGGACCTAACGGGCATCGAAAATGTCTATTTCAACGGCGTTATCCTCGGCCTTAGCAGAGAAGAGATCCAGCGGCGCCTGCCCAGCATTGTCGAGTTCAGCGAGCTCGGTGACGCGGTCGAGGCTCCGGTCCGGACGTTCTCCAGCGGAATGATGGCGCGACTTGGCTTCTCGATTGCGGTTCACGTCGATGCCGACATCCTCATCGTCGACGAGGTCCTCGCCGTAGGCGACCAACGGTTCGAGAAGAAGTGCCTCCAGAGAGTGGAAGAGTTTAGACAAAACGGCGGCACCATTCTCCTCGTGTCCCACCAGCTGGACACCGTGGAAGAATTTGCCGACCGCTGCATCTGGCTCGATCAAGGCGTCGTTCGCCTAGAGGGCAACCCGGCTGATGTTATTTCCGCTTACCGAGCCGAGGGTTAAGCTCCGAGCTGCGGGCGAATAGGACCTTCGCAAAGATTTGCTTCTTTTCGCGCAGGTTCTTGGTCACGACGAAGATTCCGGGAACCAGTCGCAGGAATGCCCCCAACCGATTGAGACACCAACAGATTGTAGACGCGACTGCTCCATGGTGGATTCGGAAATACAATTCCTTTCCCAGGTTATAGCGAGCCACCGCTAGCCACCGATTTTGCGAACTCGACGAGCCAAGTTCATGCACAACCGATGCGGCTGGCTGGTACACGATCCGTCCATGACGCACCAGACGTGCGCAAAGATCTGTGTCTTCGCAATACAGAAAGAACCGTTCATCGAACCGCTCCCCGCTCGATTTCCGCATCATGAAGCATGCACCCATCACCTGGTCGACGTCGCTCTTTCGGTCCATGGGCAACCGAATGGTTCGCCAATAACCTTTGCCAACCTTACGCGCAATTACGTCAAGATAAGTCTGCTCAAGAAACACTTTGCTGAGGGTCAATCGACCCGCGACCGACTCCTGCAGTGAACCGTCCATATTGAGAAGCTTCGGCCCACAAGCTGCGACCGAAGTATCTTCCATCACCGAGCACAGCACCGAAATCGCATCGCCTTGAACGTAGGCATCGGAATTCAAGAACAGAATGAGATCCGACGAAGCCAGATCGAGTCCAATATTATTGGCCCCACCAAACCCCAGATTAGACTCCTGACGAACCAAATTCACTAAGGGGAACTCTCTCTCCACCATCTCAGCTGATCCGTCTGACGAGGCATTGTCCACTACAATCACTTCGCAGACCGAGGAATCCAAGCACGACAAACACTTGCGCAGTTTTTCCTGCGTATTGTAGCTAACGATGATGACGCTCACAATTGGCGGTTTTTGGTTCAACGATGCTACAATAGCAGATTCATGGCAAACGGAATTCAACTAACCAAAGAAGGCTATGAGAAACTGAAAAAGGAACTCGAAGAGCTCCAGGGTCCCGTTCGTATGGCTATCGCCGAGGCCATTCGAGAAGCCAAGTCTCACGGCGACCTGCGTGAAAATGCTGCTTACCACGAAGCCAAGCTGAACCAGACACGACTCGAATTCCGGATCAACGATCTCGAAAAGGCACTCCTCCACGCTAAGATCGTAGAGCGCCCAGAAGGCAGCGGCGATACCGCCCACCTCGGTTCGAAGGTCACGCTTTACGATGAAGAATTCGACGACGAGCTCACAATCACCTTGGTCGGATCGTTCGAAGCCGACCCGGCCAAAGATATGGTGTCTATCGGATCTCCGATGGGAGAAAACCTCATTGGTAAAGGCGTTGGCGATGTGATCGAAGTCCAAACCCCCGGTGGGACCACTCGTTACGTTGTTCGCAATGTCGAGATGTAAAATGTCGAATCCGGCGAAACTTGTTTTGGGAATCGCGTTCGTTGCCGCTATGCTTGGCGGCTGCTCAGGTGGCGACAATACGACTCCCGACGCGATGTCGGTCAATAAGGGCCTCAGCACTTCCGTTCCCGAATACAACGATCTTAGCGCTCTCAAGCTGCCCAACGGCCGCCGCTTTGTCTCGCTAGGAGACACCGACGACAAAGCTCTATCGATCTTTCCCAAACCATCGCGAGCCTTCCCGCTCGAAGATGGCATTCCCGGATTCCCAAGCGACTTCCACGCGAGAGGTTGGGAGAGCAGCACTGAAGGATTCGGCGTGATACTGCACGACGACAAAGTTGTGCTGGCCATGCACCAATGGGAATCTGTTGAACCCGACGAGTTCGCTGGCATCCTCGCCAACGTTCAAGACGTGAACAACCTTGGTCGATTTCAGGCGATCACAAAGAACAACGCCGACTATTGGTACGTGACCTCTGGCCGGGACGAGTTGGTAGTTTCCCGAATCCCCGGCGCTAAAAAGCGCTATCAAGTCACGATCACGGTTGGAAATCAAAAAGTTGTCGAAGCACTAGGCATTCTAAACGATGCTTCCAAGGCGGCTAGTCCGCTACAGACTCAGAAAAATGCCCACTAACGTCATTGTGATTCCGGCGAGAATGGGAAGCACAAGGTTTCCGGGCAAACCGCTTGTCGACCTTTGCGGTAAGCCAATGATTCAGTGGGTTTACGAGCGCTCGATCGCCTCGGGTGTTAGTTCGGAAGTCATCGTCGCCACGCCCGATCAAGAAATCATCGACGCGTGTGCTTCTTTCGGCGCGAAAGCCATGCTCACGCGCATGGACCACCCCACGGGAACAGATCGCATTGCTGAAGTTGCCGATACCATTGAAGCCGACGTGTACATCAATGTCCAGGGGGACGAGCCGTTGATCGACATGGCGACTATAAGGGCCATCGCTGAACCATTTAATGACCAGTCCGTCCACATGGCAAGCGTCTATTCGGAATGCCCGCCCGGGGAAGAAGATAACCCGTCGGTTGTAAAAACGGTGACCGACCTCAAAGGCAATGCCCTGTACTTCAGTCGCCATGCAATTCCATATCCGCGCAATCCGCGGCCATTTCCGCTGAAGAAACACATCGGCATCTACGCTTACCGGCGTTCGGTACTGATGGAATATCCATCGTGGCCGCAAACTCCCCTCGAATTGGCAGAAAGCCTGGAGCAATTGCGATTCCTAGAGAATGGTATTGCGATTCGAATGGTGGAAGGGAAGGGGTCGGTGGTTTCCGTAGATACTCCAGAGCAAGCCGACGAAGTGCGGATGTACCTCTCTACACAACTTCCAGTCTAAGTTCGGTATGGCACAATCGTCGATGCTTGCCGAAAGCTTGGGATTAACCGTGTCCACTGGAGGCATCACCTATTCGGCGTAGGAAACTAATATACTAAGAGTTCCGCCGATGCCGCCCGAAAAGTACGAACTGCCTGGAGATTGGGAAGATCCCGAAGATTTTCACCAATTCGTGGTTCGGCTGCGCGAGGCTCGTCCCGACGCCAATATCAAACAGATTCGATTCGCGTACTACATCGCGGAAAAGGAGCACGCGGGCCAGGTTCGCCAATCCGGCGAAGCCTACATCATGCACCCGCTTGCGGTGTCGCAAATCCTCGCCGATCTGGGGATGGATGATGACACCATCATTGCCGCTCTTCTCCATGACGTCGTCGAGGACGGAGACATCAAGGTTGACGAAATCGAAGGCTACTTTGGACACGAAGTCGCGAACCTCATCGATGGCGTCACCAAACTCAAGCTTCAGCAGCAAGAGAACCTGACCTCACGCCAGAAGAAAGCCGCAGAAACGCAACGCACAGCTGAAACGCTGCGAAAGATGCTGCTCGCGATGGCGAACGACTATCGCGTCATGGTGATCAAGCTCGCGGACCGCATGCATAACATGCAAACCCTTGGTCATATGTCGCCCGAGAAGCAGTTGCGGATTGCCTCGGAAACGCTGGACGTGTATGCACCTTTGGCCGCCCGACTCGGAATCTGGCAGATCAAGTGGCAACTCGAGGACTTGAGCTTCAAATACCTGCACCCCAAGGAGTATCAGATGGTGCAAGAGCGTGTTTCTCGCACCCGGGGCAGCCGCGAAGCCGAGTTGGAAGAAACCATCCTGGCGATCAAAGAGCGTGTTCAGGAGCGCGGAGTCAAGATCGTGGATATTCGGGGCCGACCGAAGCACCTGTATTCGATCTACAACAAAATGGTGAAGCAGGGCGTCCCATTCGAAGAGATTTACGATCTCCTTGCCCTCCGCATCATCGTCGAGGAAGTCTCCGACTGCTACATCGTGCTCGGCCTCGTCCATGAAATGTTCGTGCCTTTGCTCGCGTTGTTCTACGACTACATTGCCAAGCCGAAGTCGAACGGATACCAGAGTCTTCACACCAAGGTTTTAGGGCCCAACGGCCAGCCGCTCGAGATTCAGATTCGTACGCGCCAAATGCACCAAGTGGCCGAGTTTGGCATCGCCGCTCATTGGACTTACAAAGAGGGCAAGGACGCCGAGAAAGAGATTGGTCGTTTCTCCGATCTTCGCAAACAGCTTTTCGACTGGTCATCTGATGCCCGCACCTCTTCTGATTTCTTGCGTTCGCTGTCGACCGATCTTTTCGCGGAGCAGGTGTTTGTATTTACGCCCAACGGCGACGTGCTCGACTTACCTTTAGGTTCAACTCCAGTCGATTTCGCGTTTCGCGTACATACGCAACTCGGAATGAAAATGGTCGGCGCCAAGATCAACGGCGTCATTTGTCCGCTTCAAACCAAGCTGCAGAACGGCGACGTCATCGAGATTATCACCCGCTCGAACGCGTCACCGAGCCTGGATTGGCTGGAGTTCGTCCGCTCGGCTCATGCCCGTAGCAAAATCAAAGCTCACTTCCGCAAGCTCACGCGAGAACAGGACGCAATTCGCGGACGGGAGGCCCTTGAAAAGGAACTGCGAACCCTTGGCCTGGATGCGAAGAATTTCCTCGGGGAAGATCGCCTGGATAAGCTTGCCAAAGAATTAGACGGAATCGAGAACGGCCAGGATTTGCTGGCCAAAGTCGGGTCGGGTTTCATTACGGTTCAGCGCATCATTGCCCGACTTCGTGGGAACCAACCGGAGCCCGCTCAAGGTGAAAGGATCGAGGTCACGAAGACTCGAGAAGGAAAGCTTCAACTCTCATCCGCCGGGTTTAAAGGCATTCTTCTCAACCGAGCAAAGTGCTGCGCTCCCATTCCCGGCGATGAAATCGTGGGTTACGTCACCCGGGGACGCGGGATTATGATCCACCGCCGCATCTGTCCCCACGCCTTGGAATTTGCCGAAAAAGAACCGGAACGCCTGATCCTGTTCAATTGGCCCTCCGACGATAGTGTGTACTCGGTCACCGTGAAAATGGTGTGCATCAACCGGCAAGGTCTGCTCATGGAGGTCTCCACGATCTTTGGCGAATCCAAGACCAACGTCTCGGCCGCCAGTGTTCGAACGAGCGGAAACAATACGGCCGAAATCATCGCAACCCTGGACGTGCGAGACACACAGCACCTGGCCTCGATCATGACGAAGATATCCAACTTCAGCGACGTGCTGACGATTCTAAGGTTGGATGGAAGGAACCATTAAAATTGCAGTCGGCAGTCGGCAGTCTGCAGCCAGCAGAAAGAAATTCTGGAGCGTATGCGAGCGATAACCTCGCCCAATTGAGAAAACCGTACGGGACCTGTCGAGACTGCCAACTGCCGGCCCTAACTAATCCCAACCCATTTCTTCAACTTAAATACCACCGTGTCACGGTTGAGTTGTGCAATGGCGTGAGTAAGCGGAACGCCTTTGGGACAAACCTTGACGCAGTTCTGCGCGTTGCCACAGGCGGAGAGGCCATCTTCGGAAGTTAAAAACTGATATCTCTCCTCGTCGAGAGTTTTGCCGATTGGATGCAAGCTGAAGAGAAGAGCTTGTCCCAGAGCAGCTGGGCCCACGAACGGAGACTTTTCGTTCATCTGGGGGCACGCTTCCATGCAACAACCGCAAGTCATGCATCGCGACAAAGCGTAGCGAAGCTGGCGGACGTGGTCGTCCTGAGGCTGAGCCATGCCGAGGTCATAAGAGCCATCGATCGGAACCCAAGCGCGAACCTTCTTCAAGTTGTCGAACATCTTGCTGCGGTCGACGATGAGATCGCGAACGAGCGGAAACTTCTTCATTGGCTCCAGCTTCACCTCATAGGTGTCGCCGGTAAGGATCCCAACTTCCTCGATGAGCGCGGTACAAGCCTGGCGAATGCCGCCATTGATGTTCATGGTGCAGCTGCCACACACCTCTTCAAGGCATGCCGCCTCCCAAACGGGGGCGCTGACGGTTCGATTATCGACAGTAACTGGATTCTTTTGAATTTCGATCAGAGCCGAGATGACATTGATCTTGTCCTTGTAAGGAATCTCGAAGGTGTCCCATCGTTGAGGTTGCCCTGCGCCATCCTGTCGCAGGATCGTCAATCGAATCTTTGTCGCCGTTGCCGTCGCACTCATTGCTTCCACTTCATTCTACGCAATTCGGATAAGGAATTTCCGTGTTGTCGATTGGATGCCTCATGGGAGTTGCGGGCTTCCAGCCCGCATGGAGGTGGGCAGGATGCCCACCGCACCAAAAAAATCCCCCCGACCGGCACCCGGTCGGGGGGACACTCGTGGAGTCTTAGAGACCCGGTTCGGCGAGAACGTTCGGAATGCCGTTGATGTCAAACGGCAGGTTGTAAACGCGCTCCAGCGTATTCGCACCGCCATAGCGAGGAATATCCATTGCAGTGGTGTTCAACACCGCGTTGTTCTTCATCGACTTCGCATGTGTATCGGCAAAGTTGATAAGAATTTGACCGCTGTGTCGCGCGACACCCGGGAAGCCTTCGCCTCCCAAACCAACCGCGTTCACGAGATACTTCACGCGGATTCGCTCCTGAAGGTTTGGCTGAGCCGTCGTCGGAACATCGACGTTGACCTTGCCAGGCTTCACCGACTTACCGGTGGCAAACATGATTGTCTCCGCCGGGAGATCGAGACCCGTTCCGCTGATGACACCATCATCGGTGCCACCGATGCCTGGATCTTCGAACACGGCAAAGTTAGGCACGAGGCCGGCGAACTTGATGTAGTTCGTCGCCGTCGAAACCGACGTCGCACCGTTGAGGTAAGGCATCATGCCAACCGTCGCGAGAAACTCCACGAAGTTAATTGCTTCCGGCTCAGCGACGTCCTTAATGATGTCGCGGTTCTTGGTGTACGGCATCAAAGCGTCGTAGACCGTGAACAACTGCGAACCAGGCTGAGGCTGGCCCGTAGCCGTGCAGCCGGTGGCGCAGTATGCGCTTTGTGAGAACATGTCGTCGTTGTCCGACTCGTAAATTGCCACGGCAGTAGCGTTCTGCTTAAGGTTGCTGAGGGTCGCGGTCTTCTTAGCGGCAGCCTTTGCCTGCGCGAAAACCGGGAAGAGGATGGCGGCCAAAATCGCGATGATTGCGATTACCACCAAGAGTTCGATAAGGGTAAATCCCTTCTTGGAAGTCATATTGATTCTGAATCTCCGAATAAAACAAGACAACTTTGTCTAGAAAGAAGTCAATCCTGCATGGTAGCGCATTTCATGCCATTAAGAGAAGGTTAAAGCGAGAAACCGCCAATAATTCGGACACCAACCAGATTCCTTGGTACACT
>CAMFIS010000123.1 GCA_945952345.1 uncultured Fimbriimonas sp. | reverse complement strand
AATTCGGCCCAACATGTATTCGGCTTGGCCATCTTTCGGATTCTTGGCGATTCGCGCTTCGAGATTCTTGATGACCCTCGGGGCGGGCATGGTGGTCGGCCCCATCATGTCGGCATGGGCGGCCGATGCAAACGTAAGTAGAACTAGAGGTAGAGCCAAGCGCATATTCGTTTCGACGGTTAAGTACCGACATGGTTCCTATCGCTTTTCCTGCAGCGCCGATCGCATCTCTTCGGTTCTTGCCGCTCTCATTGGGCTTATTCCCTTTTTGTCCGGTTGTGACGAGTCCGCACCCAGGCGAACCATTTCGCGCACGAATTCGACGTGGCCACAATTCACGGCTCGCCGAAGAGGGGTTTCACCCTTGGCATCGGGAAGATCGATGGCTGCACCTCGCTGAATCAACAATCTTGCGATTTGGATGTGGCCTCGCCTGGCCGCCATGTGCAAGGGTGCGCATCGGCCTGGTCCACTCGTTCGATTCACCTCCGCTCCAGCGATGAGTAACGACTCGATGATGGCGCACCCAATCTCTTCCGGCTGGTCCGAGTTTGCATTTGCGGCCCGATACAGAGCGCCATGTTCCTTCGGATCTCGAGGGTCGGGTCGCGCCCCGAGCGAAAGTAATGTCTGTACACGGGGAGTGTCCCAATGCATGGCGGCATCTGTGATCAGGGACTTGCCATAGTGTTCCAAGGTTGCCAAGGACGGATTTTCTTGGATGGCGCCTCGGAGCTGATCCAGGGGCATTTTATAGTAAGGATAGAAAGGATCGGTCAGCGTCTTCGCAGTGTCGGCAAAGTACGTTCGGAGGCGAGATATAGCGGGTTCGGGAACTGCTAGCTCGTCGAGTGATGCTGACATCAGTGAAAGCCAACGCTCAGCTTCTTTGGTTCCGATGGCGACGTGGGCATGCCGACAAACCAGGCTCGTCTTTCCTCTCGTCGCTCGGTATTCGGTCGGACCGCCAAACCTCTCGCCGAGGAACAACGCGAATCGTTGATCGAGAGTTCGAAGATTCTTGGGAAAGACCGAGCGAAGGAGATTGTCTTGCTCCACCCGAGAATGAAACGCTTGCGCCAGCGCCGCGCAGCCTTCAGTTCCACCAATCAAGTCGAAGAGAGTCCGACCATCTTCAATTTTTGGATTCAGGCTCGGCTCCGAACTCATCGCTTCTCTACGCTTTTCCGATCTCCATCGAAACGAAGACCATATCGCCGACTTCGATCTTTTCTGCCCGTTGAACAGCGACCTTGACCGGTACCAGATACAAGCCATTCTTGGGAAACAACGAGGTTGTGTACTGCGTGCCGCCAATCGTAGCCTTTACTGGAATGCACCCCCATCCATACGTCACCTGCGACGACACATCTTTGATTTGTTGGGCAACATCGGGTGGAGTTGGGACGAAGACGAATGGCGCGGGCCCGCGCCAATAGATCGCCTCGCCGGCAAACTCTAAAGTCATATGCCGAGTATATCGACTTCCTGGTAAAGCTCGCCGTGAACCTTTAGTGGCAGGCTACGGAATGGGGGATTCGCCGTTTGTAAGCGCAATCATCTGGTTGGCATAAGCAAATAGGTGGATCTTTGCCGACGGAGGAAAGTCCTTTGCCGTTGCGAATGCCTTTTCGAAGAACCAACCGAGCGAGTTGTACTCAATTATGTGCTGCTTGAATGAGTAGCCCCCCCGTGGCTCGTACGCTTCGATCAATTTCTGATTCGCCGTCTGAACATCTCGCATCAATCGGTACTTGTTCCACACATCAGTCTGGTCGATTCTTGCCGAAGTGGGTGCGGACTTTAGAATTCGGTTCAAAGTTGAAACCATGGAACCGGTCGCCTTTTGGTTGATCCAAAGCGGCGTGGATGTTTCGAGAGTCTTGTAGTCTGCGATCCGGCACGTGCCTTTGGTAATGTTGGACATCAAGTTTTGGAGGTCTTCAATGGACTTCCTGATTCGCGAACCCTGCATGAGCGAACCATTCTCTCGGGCCACAGCCATGGTGAATGACTTTTCGGCTTCAGCCAAAGTGCCATCATCGGTGCCGACTTTTTCTTGCACTGTCGATATCCAAGCGGCGCGTCCCATGGCAAGGAGAGCGCGATCGGGAGGCGTATGAAGCGCCTGATTCACGGCAGAAAAGCAAACGATTGGCAAGAAACCCATACATCCCTGACGCGCAATTTTCCCAGCAGTTTTCGACAATGTTGACATGTAGACATACATGCACTATACTCTTCAGCATGCTCAAGCTTCAGCAACTATTCGATGCGTGGGAAACCGGCCACTTCGAGTTGTCATGCGCTTTCAAGGAATTGCCTGACGCGGGACTCTGGTCCAGGCCCCATCCCAACCTTCTCAGTATTGGTGAAATCGTTGGACACATTGGATATGGCGAGGCCACACGATGTTTTGCCAAAGGAGAGTTTCCTTTTGAAACTCCCTTCCTCGACGAGCGGTTTCGATATTATGTCCACACGATCGGTGAGCCGGTCATTTATGATCTCGATGCTAAAGCTCTGATTGCAGAAATCGAGAAGGTTCACAAGGTTAGCATCGAAAATGTTCGCGTCCTCGATCCCTCGCCCGAGGGCAAAATCCCGTGGCTACCGGGCGATTGGTGGACGTGGCAGAAGAACATCGAATATATGTGCTTCCACGTGGCGTACCACACCGGACAAATCTATTCGGTGCGGCATATGTTTGGCCACGTAACGGACGACAACTAAGATTCTTTCTTGATCTCGGCGTCAAGTTTGTCGAGATGGGTCTGCCAATTGCCGCGCATCCTCTCAAGCCAATTGTCGAGTTCTGTAAGTGCCTTGTTTTCTATGCAATAAAGCCTCGCCGCACCTTGTTGCCGCACGGTGGCAAAACCCGATTCTCTCAGCACCCGAAGATGCTGAGAGACCGCGGCCTGAGTAATGCCGAACTCTTCTTGGATAACCTCGACGACATCGCCCGCGCGCTTCTCCCCGCTGGAGATGAGCTCAAGGATGCGACGCCTAACCTGATCTCCTAGAATCGCGAAGGCGTTCATGCTTTGCCAGTGTAGATGTCGGTGGAACGCTCGGCCGCGGCTCTAGCATGGGCTTCCGATGTTCCATGCTCGATCGATGCCCAAGCCCACAATCGGCTGCACTCGGTCACGAAGTCGACACCGTTGGGTGACAGCATCCAAGCCATACCCTCAGCCGGGTCGTTCGCGTTACCGGTCTGAAGGTGAAGGTAAAGCCCTAGCAGTCCGCTTTCCCAACCGATACCGACCGCACCAGGGCCATATTCCTGCCACATCTCCTCGGGCACCATCGCCATATGCTCGAGCAAAAAGTCCGTTGTGTTTTCGTGACCTTCTAGGCTCACCAGAACCCAGCTCACTTGGCCGCCAAACTCCCAGGTCGCCAAGAAACTATCGGGAGCATTGCATTCCTCCACTGTGCCACCGGCATTGCCTTCGAACTGATACTTGCCACCAATTTTGAGCTCGCCCGAAACGGGAAGAAACCATTTGGAGATCTTCTCAGCCGTTGTGAGCAGACTCCACAAATTATCTTGATTCGTTTCGAACGGACGCCGGATCGTGAGGACGCGCATCTCTTGTCCGCGGAAGATTTTGGTTTCAATGGATCGAGTCGATTCGCCGAGGAAGTCTTGAAAGTGAATGACCATGCATATATCATATAAGAGTCTTGTTATATAAGACAAGCCTTATATGTAAAAAAACACGTTTCTTAGCTTTGATTACTTGGCGTCCTATGTCGGCCACTGAAGACAAATGTTGTAACCGTCAGGATCGAGGAAGCTGCATTGTCGCATTCCGTAGTGCGCTGTTTCAGGCGGATTCGCCTTTATTCCCATTTGAGTCAAATGAGCATAGGCGCCATCGACGTCGGGGCATCCGAAATAAAGGCATATGTCCCGGTGGTGACCCGATCGCAATGCATCGGGCGAGGGAGGATTCTCGCCAGGATTGAACATCGAGTTCAGCATGAGGTCCATGTCTCCCCTTTTGAGCCAAGCCCAACCCAGGCCCTTTTCACTTCCTGCTGACTGATGCACTTGGAACCCAAGTGCTTGTCGATAGAACTCGATCGACTTGTCCATGTCGAAAACTTCGATAAGCGTGCAAATGTTGTGCAGTTCAATGCTCATATGGCCTCTTTGCGGCTCGCGAACGCCGCATAGAAAAGGGGAATCCCGATCAGCACCAAGCCAATCGTGATCAAAGTTGGATTGCGTGAGTCTCTATCCACCAAGGAGTTGACCAAAAGAAAGATCGTCGAGGCGATGAAGAGAATTGGAACAATTGGAAATGCTGGCGTGTGGACGGCAGGAACGTACGGGTGAGGGTGAGTCTCCAAATGCCCGGGCTCGACGGGATCGATGAGCGAATCTTCGGGAATACCCTGGTCGACTCGTCGCTGCTTTTCCCGCTTTCGGAAGACGAATACCGACCCGACCGAGAGAGCGTAGAACGGAACAATCCCGATGACGAAGGCATCGGTAAGGGCGCCAAACGCTTTATCTCCCGCCTTCATTGTGGCGACGACGACGTAGAGAATCCCCAAAGCGCCGCACAGAACAACCGAAACCCACGGAGTCTTATACTTGGGGTGCACGGCGCCAATGCCTGGAAAGAAGAGCTTATCTTCTGCAAGGGCAAAGAAGATTCGGGGGCTAGTCAGGACCGATCCGTTCAGTGTTCCGAAGGTGGAAATCATGACCGTGGCGGCGATGAAGGTGGCTCCGAACCGGCCCACTAAGGAGTTCATGGTGTCCGCTGCGATTCCCTGGCTGTCCTTAATTTGTCCAACCGAAAAAACGGACAAGTATCCAAGGTTTGCGAGGAGATACACCGCGATGACGAGGAGAGTGCCGAACAGAATGGATTTCGGAAGTGTCTTGCGGGGATCCTTCATTTCTCCACCAACGTACGAGCCATCCGCCCAGCCGTCGTACGCCCACAGAGTCGACACCAAAGCCAGACCGAACAAAGACAGATTGAAGCTACCAGCGGGCATTGCGGGTGTAAAGTGGCCTCCGCCGCTGCGAGCAAGGCCAATCGTCAACGCCAGTAAAACCATCAGAACCAGACCGGCGGTTTTGATAATCGTCGTCCAGTTCTGAATCCCGGTGCCGAACTTCACGCCTACCACGTTCGCGATCGTTACGACAATGATCGCTCCAACCGCCAGCGCTCCTGACCATACGACAAACTGAGGATGGCTGTCGGGCACGCCGAACAGCTTGAGGGCGTAATTGCCGAAGACGACTGCAACGGCGCCGATGCTCGAAGGTCTGAGCAGAGCGAGCTGGGCCCAGCCAAACAAGAATGCCGTCAAACGTCCGAAGGCTTCCCGGACATACACATACAACCCTCCGGAATATGGGAAAGCGCTGCCGACTTCGGCCAAGGTCAACGCACCGCACAAAACAAGGAGGCCACCGATGATCCACACCAACAACATGGGAATCGGGCCAGGAAGTTTCTCGGCAATCCCAGACGGACTCTTGAAGATTCCCGAGCCGATGGTGCTACCGACGACGACCGCGATTCCGCTGCCGAGGCCGATCTGCCGAACCAGGTGATTCCCACTTCCCTGCTGCATGGCCCTATTGTAAACGATTCGAACTTAGCCTTGGGGCTTCGTCCAGAAATCGGCGTTGAACACCGGATCCCAAGCCGACATCCGGGATTTCAGCAGGGCGATCTTGGCGGCCAAAACCGTGTCCTTCGCCGCTTGTTTGGCGACAAAGTCTGGGTCAATCAAGAGGTGAGAATACAATTCCGCCTTGTCTTCTTCGATGGCTGCCGTGCCATACATTGTCAGGAATCCTGGGATCTCAGAGGTGAGAACTCCAACCTTTGGGTCGCGCATCTTGGCTCCGCCCGATCCGTAATGAAAAGATTTAGGATTCAGTTTGGCCCATTCCGGATCGCGGCTGAGCTTGCCCATGCGGTAATCCATCATGTGGAAGAACTCGTGGTGGATGACGTTCCGCTGATAATTCGGATTGTAATTCCCCAACGCTGGATCGTAGTACATGGTATTCAAATCCCATGCCGGCACGGCCGCTCGAACTTGGCCGCTGAACGATAACTTCTCGCCGAAGACCACCTTGGTTACCTTGGCTTTTTCAAACACCGCCGACGAGTATTTCGACCACTCCTTCACCCAGAGATCGCTGTACTTCTGCATGGAATTTTCAGTCACTTGGCCACCGGTAACTTTGTAGCCACGTCCCTGGTCCGAGAAGTCGGCGGATCGCACATCGAGGGTCAGATGCATCTTCTCGCACACGTCTTTCACGGAGTCGGCACGAATGGAAATCGTGAAGAGCAGGAAGGGGATCACGGCCATGGTTTAGATTGTAAGACGAACTTAAGGTGGCTATGGCTTCGTGTCAGGATTCGGCATTCGTGCTTCGACAGCCAACAGTGGCGCCAAGGGCAGGCTCGGCAAAACCTGATACCAGTACGCCGTCGACGAAAAGTCGTGCGACAAGGCGTTCGCCTCGCCATGCTCGATTGAGACTCGAATTGATTTTTCGAACCGGATCGGGTCTTCGATGTGATACCGATACATCGAGTTCTTTCCTCTCCACCGCCACTCGGCATCGCCAGAGTACAGATGAATGCCGTGGTAGGGGGCGCAGTACTCCTGTGCCGGACCAAATGCAGTGTTGAAATAGTCTTCCGTGCCCGTGCCGTGCAGCCTTGGTGGCCACGGCTCGCCGTCGATAACGAACATGTCGTCACCCTCGCCATACCAATCCTGTCCTGGGCGCTCGCGACAGTCAATATTCAGATGGCAACCCACAAATATTCCGTTGCCTTCCGCTTCCAGAATTAGGTAGTTGTCCTTATCGGATAGGTTGGGGTGGGCATCCCAAATCTGCATATAGTTGTGCGGTTCCAGCTTTTCCTTCAGCCATCCCTCGGTGGGGTTCTCGCGATTCCAGAACGCGCAGAACCGGGCCACGTCTGCCGCGTGAGGCGAAGAATACTCTTCGTAGTCGATGTAAAAGTAAAGGTGAATCTTGGCGTTCTCGCCTTGGTACTCAATGGTAATTCGAGCCTTGTCGAAAGGCATCGCCCACCAGCAATTCATTCCTCGGCCATCTTCGGGACTCATTTGGAGCGGGGCCGAAACGAAGTTCTTGAACATGCCGTGCCCGATTCCGAAGAAGTCACCGAGCGGAACTTCGACCGCGGCGTGAGGCTGGTCATCCCAATACATCCGAATCACGGCTTTGCGGCAATACTCATCATCCTCACCGACGGTCATCCAGATGTGCTTGATGCATCCAGGCTTCGAGGACTCCATCACCGTCGTCTCGACTCCGGCCGGAATTACCCACCAATCTCGGTTCCCACCCGTCACTTCGTACGAGCTTGCCCGCTGCGACCGATACGAACGCAAAACTGGGAGCGATGAGAGGGACGACTGGCCGAGCATGGTTGTGATTTTACTTTCGGTAACGCGTGCAATAGTCGGGCGTCCTATCTGCGAGGGTTTCTATGTTGGTTGATTTTCGCGTAGCTCGATTCACCGCCGTCGCTTTACTTGGAGGCATTTTGCTCTCCGCAGTTGCCACCGCACAAGATGGCGTTTCCACCGCTGGTGCTTCTCGCACTCGGTACCTGGGCAATCTGGGGGTCATCCCATCTCCCAAGGATGTCGTGGTCGAGGATTTTGTGAATTTCCATCGCCACGAGATCGGTCGTCCAAAGGCTAATGAAGCGGTGGGCCTCGATGTCCGCTGGGGTAACGATAGAGTCTCAAAAGGTCAGGAAGCTGTTCTCCAAGTCGGACTCAGCACCGCGTTGGTGCATGACCGAGCAAAGCTACGACCTCTAAACGTTTCGCTCGTGATCGACAAAAGCGGCTCGATGGAAAGCGCCAACAAGCTGACCCGGGTCAAGGATGCGATGAAGACGTTTATCTCGCAGCTCCGCCCGATCGATACGATTTCCATTGTCACGTTCGACGATGAGGCAGAGGTTTTGATGCCAGCCACCAAAGTGGATAACCCTCACCACATTGTCGAGATCATTGAGTCGATCAACACCGGCAGTTCCACCAATCTGGAAGCAGGAATGAAGCTGGGATACGAACAGGCGGCCAAGACTTACCAGAAGGATGCCACCAACCGGGTGATTCTGCTCACCGACGGCATCGCTAACCGAGGCATGACTGCGCCAAGAGACATCGCCCAAGAATCGCAGGGCTACAACGACCGCGGAATCGATATCTCGACGATCGGCGTTGGTGAAGACATCAATCGCGATCTCCTCCAAACCCTCGCCCGAAGCGGCCGAGGGCTCTACCATTTCGTCGGAGATAACGACGACGTGAAAAAGGTGTTCGTCGATGAGATGCAGAGCCTGGTTTCTCCCGTCGCGACCGAGCCAAACGTCGAAGTGTTCTACGAGAATGGCCTGGAGATGACCAAGTTGTACGGATATGACTCTAGGTCCCTCGGCAGCCATATCACGGTGAAGTTGCCCAACCTCAATAGTGGAGCAACCGAGGTCATACTCCTCAAGTTCAAACCACACACGAACGAGGCAAGCATTCCGGTCAAGGTGAAGCTCACCTACTTCGATCTTGAAAGTAAGAAGACAATCACCACGACCCAAACAACGACACTGAACGTGTCGGGTTCGAACGAAGCCGATGCGCTTAAAGACGACTCGGTGGCAAAGAATTACACCATCGCCGAGCTGGCTCAATCTGTTCACGACATGGCGTCGGCTTGCGAGGAAAAGCAATATGGTCGTGCCCAAAGCCTGCTGACTAGATCGTTGACCAATGCCAAGAGCCGCTACCCGAGACTCGACGATCCTGACATTTCGCGCACCTTCGAAATTGCCAGTAAGTATCAGAGAATGCTTGAGAGATACAACGAAGATAACCCGGTGAAAGATGAGCCGATCAAGGTCACCAATTCGGAGAACTTGATCTTCAATGGTGACTTCTCGCTGGGTAATCAGGGATTCACCGTACCGGTCCTCAACTACTCTCCTCCCGTCGATAACTGCCTGTGGAGCAACGGTTACACCGTAGCCGCCAGCTTCAATTCTCCTCATCTCCACCACCTGGTGAAAGCTCAGGATTTTGCCGCGCCGAACCGGAAGTCCGGAAATGAGATGGCGTTCTACGCTAATGCTGGCGGAACCGATACGATGATCATCCTCCAGTGCAACGTGGAGTGCAAGCCGAACACGACGTACCAACTGAAATTTGATACAATCAGTCTCACGGCAGGCGTTGAATGGATTCCGACCTACGAGATTCGTGTGAATGGAGAGCGGAGCGAAGCCCAAGCGGCGGGTGAGCTCGCCTATAAAGAGGTGAAATTCAACTGGAACTCCAAGAATTCGCGCCGAGCCACAATCAGCATCGTTCGAATGCCGATCCCCCATGGCGGCGGCATCATCGGAATTGCGAACCTGAAAATGGTTCCCGTAACCGTTCTGTAATGGACCTAGCGTTTGGGCAATTCCATCCCGGAATTGTCCAAACTGAGGACATGAACCAGGACGACGAAAAGCTGGAAGAAGCCCTCGAAGAATCCTTCCCTGCCAGTGACCCTATCTCGAGCCTTTCGGTGGTGGAACCTCCAACCAAGAAGCGCGTGGCGGTCGTCATTGGTAGCCTGAGAAAAGGCGCATATAGTCGGATGACGGCCAATGCCCTGGTCGAGCTTGCACCCGATACTTTATCTCTCGAAATCGTTGAGATCCTCGACCTGACATTATTTAATCAAGACTTGGAAGAGAATCCGCCGGCAGCCTGGGCCGAGTTTCGTAAGCAGATCAAAGAGCGAGATGCCGTCATTTTCGTAACTCCCGAATACAACCGCGGTGTACCACCATCAATGAAGAATGCTGTGGACATCGGTTCACGCCCGCCAAAAGAAAGCATTTGGGATGGCATGCCTGGCACCGTCATCAGCACGTCGCCCGGTCCGTTGGGTGGAATCTCGGCGAACTATGCCTTGCGACAGTCTCTCGGCAATGTCAATATTTTCGTGATGTCGCAACCCAACGTCGCCCTCGGCGGGGTGGACAAGCTGTTCGACGAGAATGGGAAGATGGTCAATGAAGGCACTCGAAAGTTCTTGACGAGCTATCTTGAAACCTTCGCGCAATGGATTGACAGAGTAGGATGACCCCTTTACCAAAAATTGCGGCCCCGGCTATACGGGCTTTGGACAGTATTGGAGTTAAGCACCTGGAAGATCTTGCTGATCATTCCGAACAACAAATTCTCAGTCTTCACGGATTTGGGAAAAACGGAATGATGATATTGAAGGATGCCATGCGAGAGCACGGCATCCAGTTTAAGAACTAAGGAGCGGGCGGAATCTGGCCAATTCCAATCGGCTTCGATTTTCGGTCCCTAGGATGGACAATTTTGAGAGCTTTGGTCAGCTCGGGCATTTTGTCGGGGGTCACGATTTTGGCGTGACCATCAGCATATCCAACTGCGGGATTGATTCCCTTTGGAGTTGTTTCGTACCAGACAGGAACAAGCCAAAGTTCCTCGATCCATTTGGCTGCGCTGCCGCCGATATTTAGGTTGTAGTTGAGCGCAGCGCCCTCCCGGGGAGACTTGAACACATTTTCGTCTTTGACATACGGCGAGAGAACAACCTTTGCGTCTTTCGTCGAGGTCACATGTGGATAGAGGTCGTCGTAGTCTTGCGAATACATGAGGCTTGCAGTGGCGAGTTCCTTCACGTTCGACAGCGCACGGGTCTGAAGAACCTTGGGATCTTTATCGTTGTCCTGCAGCTTAAGTGATGCAACACCGATCATGGCTCCTCCGACGATCCCAACGAGGCCTATCACAGAGAGCCCAGTCAGTCCGCGTCGGCGGTTGTTGTTGGCGAGGATGGCTTTGAGCCTTGTTTCGATTTGAGGTTGATTCATGTGAGCGATTCCTGCCCTTGCGAGCGGTCGATCCTTTCGGTTCAGGCCAACCGCCATCTGCAGGAGCTCTTCTGCATAGTCGGTCGGCTTAATGCCTTGGCTGATAACGGCGTCGTCCGCCGCCTGCTCGGCATCCTCCCTTAGGGTGCGGGTCGCGAACCACACCAACGGGTGAAACCAGTACAAGGCGCAGGCGATTTCCGCGAGGATTTGACTCGCATAGTCTCGTCGGCGCAGGTGGGCGAATTCATGGGCTAAAACCATTTCGAGCCGCTCGGATGACCAATTGGCAGAGTCGGCGGGAAGGAGGATGACAGGATTGCGCATTCCCCAAGTCATAGCGGTCCTGACCGAGTTGCGTGTGCTTGTGCGGATCTCGATTCCATCCTTAATTCGGAGGATGGTTGAACTGCTCTGAGCGCGTTGCAAGCTGACTAAACCGGCAGCATAGCGGAAGAGAACGAGGCTCGCACCAACGGTCCAAAGGAAGACAGGCCAAGTTATGCCCAGTTCTCGACGAGTTAGCCTTTCAGATTGGACGGATGGAGTTGCTTCTGATGCGGAAGCAGGCGGATCTGCGACAAATGTTGGCGCCGCAGTCTTCCAGTCGTGAGGGACTCTCACCGGGGTTCGGAGTTGCGAGAATTTTGTGACAACTGGAAGCATCAAAGCTGCTCCAATGG
>CAMFIS010000122.1 GCA_945952345.1 uncultured Fimbriimonas sp. | reverse complement strand
GGAGTCGTCGGCAGCGTCAGATGTGTATAAGAGACAGTACGAGGGAAGGATGCGACTCGTCCGCTGTAGCCGAAGGCGAAAGAGGAAGCATCATCGGGACAGCCTGCATCACTACAACAGCGGCCTAAACTGGCTGCCCGTCACTTCGACCAATCCATCTGCGATCGTCCATTGATCTCCTGTCTTCCAATCGCCGACGTAAAGCCAAAACGTATAAACCCCGCGGCCATCGTCGAGTTCCCCCATCGAACCCTCTTTAACTCCGACCTGGTGTCCGGTCCACATATGGCGATCCTCCTGCAACTTGATCATTCCCACTTTCCCTGAAACCCTGGTCATCGACTTTTGATCTTTTGACATTCGGTACAAGAAGTTGTCATGGCGGTACTTTTCTAAGGCAAACGTCGTGACGATCACAGGATTTCCCCACCGATCAATAATTGCCTTGTCTACGTGGTTTCCCTTCAGGCGAAATGTTCGACTCGTGCCCTTCCACTTTGACTCCAGGTCAATGTGAACCTTATTAACTGTTTCATCCAGGTCGTTTATCTCAGTCAGTTGGTTGCCAGACCAATGAAGTGTCCAAGGTCCCCACTTGCTCTTCAGCATTACTTTGCCCGTGCCACCCAGGGAATCACCCATCCCAATATCGTCATCGTCGCCGAACTGAGAGTCCATGATGCGCGAATCTTTGCTTGGGACCATCGCAATCCCGTTCAATGAAACTTTGTAGGTGGTCGGAACAAGCGTGTAATTGGGTCCGGCCCTATTCAACTCGAACGTATTGGCGGTCGCCCATATACCAAATCCAGGCACTTCTGATGTGAGGTTGGCAACGGTCTTTCGTTTCCACGCCTTCAAATCTAATAACACAACACGAAGGCGATACGAACCATACATGACTTCTCCCTTATTTGGAAGGCGCTGGTACACCTCGACCCAAGCCAAGTGATTTCGATCCACCCACATTGGCGCGTACGACTCGAATTCGTTGTGCGTGATCTGCCGCTTACCCTTGCCTGTGTGGTTCACCAAATAGATTTGGTGGTAGCTGTGCTTCCTTCCTTGAAAGTAGTAGCGCGCCGAATATGCCAAATCCAGGTTTGGAGATGCTGCCGTTACGAGAACGCCGAGCAAAGCGATCATAAGCGAATGATACAGCGTTCGTGGGAGATGTGAGCGTCTCGGCTCAAAAGATGCAGGCAAGATGCCTGCGCTCTCCATCGTCCTTCCCTTCTGTCCTGACTCGAACCTGATCACCCATTGCTTCGATCATGATTGAGCCGTCATGGAGCGCAGGCTTCCAGCCTGCAATATTTAGCTGCATCGTCACTTCAACGGCCGAAACCGAACCGAGCCAGTATTGACTAGACCGGTGAGAACCGTCCACTGTTCGCCCGTCTTCCAGTTCCCCGTGTACAGCCAATTGGCATAGACGCCCCGACCATCCTTCAATCCTTCCATAAAGAATGCGCCCTGAGTCGTCTGATATCCGTGCCAAAGAGGCTGGTCTTCATTCACCACCAGGTAACCAACATCGTGGCAGACCAGCTTGCGACTGCCGAACCCTTTGTCGAATCGATACAAATAGCTTTCGTGATATTCCCGGTTGAATCCCACGCTGGTCATGATGATTCCAGTTCCGTCGCCGCCGATGAACGCCTTTTCGACATCTTCGCCACGCAAAGTAATGTTCGACGTTTTCCCTTTCCAAGTGCTCTTGAGCTGAATGGTATAGGCCTTTGCCATCTCCTTCGCGCTGTCACCACTTTCCTCTTTATGGATCGGAGTCCAAGCCAAGTCCCATGCACCCGCGCCAGAAGTGATCGTGGTCTTTCGGGGAGGCTTTTGCCCTTCTTCAACCTTGGCCGTCGGAGTTCCGATCTCCGGATCTTCCGGAAAGTCTCCATCGCGACTCTTCAATCCCTGAACGCTGACCTTATAGATCAAATCTCGGTGTGAACCTTTGGCCAGACGCAACGAAGCCGTAAACTCATTGCCACGACTCCGAATATCGAAGGGCTCCGTATTATCGGGTAGGTTTCCCAAAGTCCTTGTTCGGCCAGATTCGAGATCGTACAGCATGACTCGGGCCTTGCAGGTGTCGATATCGTCGGGGTCCTTGTTGGTTGCAACGCTGAGAATCTGGACGTAAGCAACATGATTCCGATCGACCCAAAGAGGGGCATCGCACCGGAAATTGCCGACTGATATCTGCTTTCGCTTCGCGCCGGTGTGGTTCGCCAGGAAGACCTGATACGTGCTTTTGGCTTTGCCCTGCTTGTAAAACCGAGCGTTGAACACCATGTCGATGTCGCTCGAACTCGTCGCCGCCAGAATCGCGATGGGCAGAACCATGGCGCAGATTATAACTCCGTCCGATTCGAGTTATAGCGCATAAAATTGCAATTCAGCATTGAAGATTCCGTTGCTGCTTGTCCGGATCCATCGAACAATTCCCGCGGAAGTCAAAGTGTCGTAGTAAATAACTTCGTTCCCCTTTGGGACCGCCGGAAACGAACCAATCCTGACAAATCGCTTCCCGTCGTATTTAAAGAGCTGGCCCTTATCGCTTTTCCCATAGAGCGTATCTTTTACGACAAAAACATCGTTGAGTTGCTTTTCTTCGATGAACGGCTCATCGGGTTCCTTGGGGACTCGATAGACTTTGCCACCGCTCGTCCAGACCTTGTCACGCCAGACGACGATATCGGCCCCTCCGAGAAGAAGCATATTCCCGTCTCCAACATAAGTTGAGTGGGACCAATATTGCCTCCCCAATCCGCCATTGCTCCAGAGGCTCAGCGTGTGCATGCCTCTTTCAAAAGGAATCTCGCGCTGATATTCCTCAGCGTAGCTTCGGGTGATGAAGGCATTCCAACTAGGCGGCATCATCCAAATATCCGTCGTGAAATTAGCCAGTGGATACCGGGCATAGTTAATGTCAAAGTCTCCAATAAAGACCATCTTCGAGTTTCGATTGAGCGTTTGATACGGATGGCCATCGAGGACAAACGGACTTGCAATCTCATTCAGGATCTCGGTGGGCACACCGCTTCGGTATTGCCCGGTTCCAGTCTTATCAACCAGAAGAGTGGAAATGCGGTCGATCGGACGCCCCTCGCCTTTCAAACACACGAGCGCGCTGTCCTTGACCGGAACAATGGAGGCAATTTGCCTTCCATTCGGTGAATTCAATTGAGTCGTCGATCCAGATCGTTTGTCGACAATTTGGACGAGGCTGCCGTTAAATTCCGCTTGAACGAGAAGGTAGTGATCGAGCATGATCGCATCGAATCCTCCCTTCGAGAAACGCTTGGATGGCAATTGAATTCTCCATTTCAACCGACCGTTTGAAAGGTCATTGCACAGGATTTCATTTCCTTCGCACGAATAAACACTTTCCGAGTCCGCGAGGATCTTTGGCGAGTTTTCAATGATTGACTTCCCCGTCCACCGAGGTCTGATCGTGGCGCCCGATGCCAAAGCTAACGAGGGTATCAAACCTGCCACCAACCAATATCCCTTGACCATCTTTCCTATTCAACCTCAACCCGTGATTAGCCTTGTCAATTCCCGAAACATGACTCGTCGAGCAATACACTTCTGCCCCAATGCAATTTCAAACCCATGACTATTCACCGTAAAGCTAGGGCTACCCATTTGCGACCAATTGGAGAGTGAACGAGGTACAAGAGGAGTTGCGAATCAACCTGACTCGAAAGTTACGACAGCCCCGACCAAAATTTGCCGGTTCCCGGATCCCGGTTCTCGGCCCCAAAGCCCCCAGACAAAACATAGCCGCCCTTGCGGGCGGCTAGTGAGGGGTGTTGTTAGGTTTTGCAGTTCTTAAGACTTGTTACCGCGCAGAGCTTGCTGAGCCCGCGCCTGTTCCAGCTTTGTTCGCAGGGCCTTGTGTGTTCGGTGCAGTCGAGACCGAATCGTTCCAACTGGAGCGCCAAGCATCTCGGCGATCTCGTTGTACGGCACCTGCTGCACGTCCGCCAGTTCGATCAGCTCCCGTTGGTCAGGCGTCAGCGATTCCAACGCCTGCTGCAAAGGCTCGCTGTACGCATTCTCGATCAGCTGCTGCTCTGGTGACGGCTTGTCGTCGGCCACTTCGAAGTGGATGGTATCTCCACCAACTTCGGCGGGAAGCGAATTGTCATAGCTGACCGTATTCACACGTCGGCGTCGGTTTCGCAGTAAGTCGAGATAAAGTCGAGTCACGATTCGGAAAATCCAGTTCTCGAAAGGCCGATCCCCTTCGTAGTCTCCGAACGATCGGTAGGCCCGGTAGTACGCTTCCTGCGTCAAATCCTCGGCGTCAGGTCGGCTCCCACTCAGCCGGTAAGCCATGTTATAGACCTTACGATATGTCTCGTTCATCAATTCATTGAATCGAGTTGAGTCTTTGTCGTTCAGTGTATAGGTTGTTGTCATTGCTTTCATCTCCTCCTTAGGTTGAAAAGCGGGTGCTTTGTATAGTTAAACGAGACCTCACTCCATATAGTTCCATAAATTTTAGTCTTTTTTTATAAAATAACTTGAGTCTATGGGACTCACGTCTGATCAGCCAGCTTTACGGTAAGCATTTCGGGGCGGCACCAAAGGTAACGCGCGAGGGTGCGCGGGAGTTTCAAACCCCGAGATGGATCGTCAGCAATCGGACAAAGTCGTCAGGTCTGTTAAGCAAGCCCGTGTGGCACGTATCGATGCAAGGGAGCCTTCGTCTTCCTTGTGGTCAAGACCCATCGATGCGTGTTTCCACGCCAATGAAGGTTGACATGCCGCACAAAGGCTACGGTGTGGATCCGTAGTTGGTAGGCAGCCGACGGAACCTAAGCTCCGCCGCCGGTAGGAGCGAATTTCTCGTACCCCTTCGGCAGCGAAAAGGGCCGCTTCGGCTCGAATGTGTTCCAAATCAGCTTGGACATCGTCCGCAGTGCGACCAGACCTTCGTTATCCGGTACCCATCGTTCATCCTTTTGGTCAGCCGTGTATAGCGCCAAAGCGTAGGGCCGCGAGGCGTACACAATCGCGACCTCCGACCGGCTCTGGTTCACCGCTCCGGTTTTCGAACACACCTTCACGTCGATCGGACACATCGCGGGAGTGATGTCGTCCCAGTATTGCCGCCCGAGAATTCTCAAGAGCTTCTCGCATACCGCTGGACTCGCCGCCTTGTGAAGGTAAAGCAGTTCGAACAATCGAGCTTGCTCGCGAGGAGTGGTCATTCCCCAGCCAAACTTCTCCCGCCAAGCAGACTCTTGGTTATCGCGGTCATCTCGGTGCCCAAGGATCTTGGTATTCAGCAAGCCCAAACTCATCATGCGGGCGTTCACCGGCTTGCTGCCCAAAAAGTCCTGCAGCGTCATCGTGGCCGTGTTATCGCTCACTCCGATCATCAGGTTCACATAACCGTCGATATCCAGCTGCGTGCCGTCCTTCATCGCAAAGGTCCACATGCTTTCCTGTCGCTTCTCGGTGGGAAGCAGCGGATACTTGTCGGACATTTTGTGCTTGCCCTCGTCGACTTGGCACAGAGCTTCGAGCGCCACGCTCGTCTTGATCGTCGACGCCGTGGGAAAAACCTCCTCCCCGCGATAAGATATGCGCTTACCTGACTCGAGATCGACCACACAGTAACCACAGCGGCCGTGAAATGACTTCGAAATTTTCTGGAGTTCGGCATCAAGGGCCGTGAGATTTGGCGTAGTGGTCGCGAGGATAGCTGCAGGAATCATTTTTCACAGCTTACTCATCGGAACTCAGCATTGTTCGCAGCCCGCCAAAGTCGCCGTTACTAAAAGTAACGAGCAAGTCTCCCGGTTGCACGGTCTCTTCGAGCCATTGATAGATGTAGCGTCCCCAGTCCGACTCCTTACCTTGCTCGATCGTGACTCCAATGCTCGGCTTACCCAAAGCCTTCAGTAATTCCTCAACATTTAATCGTTCGGATTCCGAATATCTCCACGGTCGGTCCAGGGCCCCAATCGCGACCGCATCTGCTTCTTCAAAGCTCTCTAATATCTCCTTTTGGTAGAAATTCCGAGTGGTGGTGTTACTTCGTGGCTCGAAGCAAGCGATGATTCTTTTGTTCGGATAACGAACTTTCAGTGCAGCCATCGTCTGCTTTACCGCCGTCGGATGGTGGCCGAAATCATCCACGACCAATGCCCCGTGCCACATACCCTTTTCTTCCATTCGGCGCTTCTGAGGTCGGTACGATTCGGTTCCCTCCTTTGCCTTCTCAACCGTCATGCCGAGTCGTAGTCCGCACGCGATAGCCACCAACATATTTAATGCGTTAAACCGTCCCGTGACCGGAGAATGAAAGTGCCCGATCGAAACCCCATCGCGAAGAACGTCGAATTCTGAACCATCTGGCGACTCCGCCAAACCCACAACTCGCCAGTTGCAGTTCTCCCCAAAACCAAAAGTCTCAACCGGAGCGCATCCCACTTTCAAGACTTCCGCCACCACCGGGTCATCGCCGTTGGCGAGCACGATCCCGTTGCGTGGAACCAGGCGAATGAACAGACGAAACTGCTTCTTGATCGCCTCCAAATCGTCAAAGATATCCGCGTGGTCAAACTCGATGTTGTTCACCACCGCGATGTCTGGACGGTAATGCAGAAACTTCGGACGTTTATCGTAGTAGGCTGAGTCGTACTCGTCCCCCTCGGTCACAAACACATTCCCCGACCCAGGCAGGCAAGAAACTTCGAAGTTGCCCGGAACGCCGCCGATCATGAACCCTGGCTCGAGTCCACCGACTGCGAGCATGTTGGTCGTCATGGCCGTTGTGGTGGTCTTGCCGTGCGTACCCGCAATCACGACACTCGTCTTCTTTCCGATCAACGTCTTGGCCACCAACTCGGGGAGTGAAATGCAGTCCAGCTTGTGCTCGAGTGCGAACTCCAATTCTTCATTCCCGCGCGAGACGGCGTTGCCAACCACGACTAAGTCTGGATTCAGCGAAAGCAAGCGCGCAGGATCGAAGGACGAAAATACTTCCACTCCGTTCTCGGCCAAGTACGATTTCATGGGTTCGTACAGGACTTCTTCAGAACCGTAAACCTCGTATCCAAGCTGGCGGCAGGCGGCCGCGACCCCGCCCATGGCGGTCCCACCGATACGTATGAAATAGAGTTTTTGGGACACTTTGGCGAAGAGTATGACGTAGAATCAGGGCATGGTTACCACTCTCGCGATCGCTTCTCTGTTAGCGATGAAGCCCGGACAGCCCATGGCAAACTCCATCTACGACTTTACAATGGCGAACATCGACGGCAAGCCTACGCCGCTTCGAAAGTTCAAGGGGAAAGTACTCCTCGTGGTCAACGTGGCCAGCAAGTGCGGCAACACTCCTCAGTACGCGGCTCTCGAGTCCCTGTACGAAAAGTATGGCAAGGAAGGTTTGGTCGTCCTCGGCTTCCCGGCCAATAACTTTGGCGCTCAAGAGCCCGGCACGGACACAGAAATCAAGACGTTCTGCACCAGCACCTACAACGTCAAGTTCCCGATGTTCAGCAAGATTTCGGTTAAGGGCGACGACATCGCTCCGCTTTACAAGTGGCTGCTTGCTCAATCCAAGAGCACGTCTGATGTCGACTGGAACTTCGCGAAGTTCCTCGTCGCTCGAGATGGCTCAACCGTTCAGCGATTCTCGGCCCGAACCAAGCCCGACAGCGCCGACGTCGTCGCCGCCATCGAAGCGGACCTCAAAGCAAAGGCTTAAGCCTTGCTTTGAGGCAAATTCTTCAGGAGTTTCGGATTGATCTCCGGAACAGGAAGGGATTTGTCAAGTTTGTATTGAATACCTTTCCATCCCAGGAAACCGGCCGCCGCAAGCAAGATGCCGAAGAGAAGGTTGTATTTTCCAGACTTCTCTTCGACCTCCACTCGGCCCGTCGCAGCCGCAATCGCCTCGTTACCTTGGCCGACTTTATCGGCATTGGCTGTCCCTACAGACATGGAGTCGTCTCCATCATGGGAAATCGCGATTCCACCGTGACGGCTCCGCGGCTGTCCAACCTCGTCGAGACTGGGCGGAACCTGCCCAACAATCGGCACGATACCGTTGAACTTCTGTTGCTGAGCCAATTGAGCCTGACTCTGCTCAGGATGGTGCGGTCGCTTGGCATGCACGTCATTGATCGGAGCTGGGCTAAATGCGGCCAGTCCCAGGACGACCGCAACATACGCAATCTTACGTTCCATAAGTAGTTCCTCGATCTTGCCAGGTGCTCTTCATGAGAACCGGGCTGCGGGGCAATTTGATGTCAACCAACGGTTTCTGCGAAAGGCTTCGCTCTTTCACGCGAGTGTCGTAGTTCATCATCATCGGCAAGCTGTAGATGATCATGGCTTCGTCACGGCTAATGATCGTCCCATTGATCGTTACTCCTCCGCCAGCAGTGCCAAGGTCGCCTCCGCCTACAAAGTTCGTGTACATAACGGCATCGATTTGGTTGATGCCTTCAGCCGTCGCATTCATGACTGAATCGGAAATAACGCTCTGATACTTCTTTCGACCGGTAGAGTCGGTGTCGTTAGCGTTAAAGGCGGGAATCGTGTTGCCATTACTGTCGAGTCGCGACTTGGTAAATGGCGGACTCATATAGCTCAATGTGTACGCATCAAACTGGGTTGGATTACCCATCATCACGGACGCTCGCGCCGCCAGCCCGAGAAGATCTTTCTTCTCGTTGGCGTTGTCTAATGCAGTCGGGTCCGTGCCTCGGAAATCCGGAGGGTTCACGTACTTAATGGAACCAACGATGTGGACATTTCGACCCGTATAGATCGTGCCTTGACCTTGGACGTTGCCTTTGATAACAGCGTCTTGAGCGATCGTTACCGGGCCATGGATCTTAATTGGGTGCGAAGAGGTTCCAACGATGACTGCCGATCCATTCACGTAACCACTTGTGGTCAGTCGCTGGTAGGCATTGGTCGACGTGTTCCAAACATCCAGCCAGGCTCCCTGGTTGTAGTACGGATTTGTCGTTCCGTCAGCATAAGTTGCCTTCGTATCAACATACGCTGCACTCGCAGTTTGGTAGTCCGCAATATCGCCAAGGTCGGGCATGACCACTTCTTGCGTCGGTGCTGGGTCGATCATGTTGTATGTAGGAGTTGTGCTCGACGTCGCCTTCTGCCAACCTTGCGAACCAGACGAACTCGATAGAGTCGCGCCATCGAGTCGATTATTAACGATACTTCCTGTCGACTCGAAAATGATGTCTTGCCAAGATTGATAGCCAGCCGCCGTTTTGGCGCCATGCTTCGTCGAATCATAAGCTTGCCGCATCCTCGAAACAAATGCTCCCGACCCGGCTTGATAGGTCGCGTAGGTCGAGTTGGACCACTTCACCGGAGCACCCGAGATGTTGCCGGCAACGCCAGTGCTCAACTTTTCGTTCTGAGTTGCAATAATCGTCCCATTAACCGTTGGCGATCCGTTTGTGAACGAGAAGTCGCCGTTTGCACGGAGATCGCCGTTCATGGTCAGATCAGTCGGGCCAAAACCGTCCATCCAACCATAGTTATTCACGAAGTAGACGTAGTCGAAAACCGCGCTTCGTTGAAGCTGGAAAGTTACCTTCACGTCGACGATCTTCGCCGGCTCATTGCTGTCGAGCGTGCCGTTGCTATTCCGATCGATGAATCCGACAGCGCGAACCGTAACCGTTCGTGAGTACGTATCGTTGGACGGAGTCGCGAAGCTGATGACCGCGACGGAGTAATTCCCGACGCCTGGCAAAGTACCCGTCATCGTGCCTTTGGGCGAGCTGATCGACGCATCCGTGAATGCAGTTGTCATCGTCGAAAAGTCCTGCGTATCGCGAAAATCACGCCAATACGTTCGGAGCAGGGTCTGCACTCCGGCGTCGCAAAGTTGCGTCATCTGGACATCGAGAGCCTTGCGCTTCGATGTCTTCATGGCGTCCGACGCCGTATTCATATAGGTCATGCCAGCGACGCTCAGAAGAGCCATCAACATGGTTGCAGCGAGAAAGGTAGAGCCTCTTTTGCTTCGGTTTCTTTTCATAGCTACCTCGACAACTGGGGGACGTTTCGCAAGTAGACGCTCTCGCGAGAACGGGATGGTGTCCAGTTGTTTCTAAATCCTTGTTTCGATGTCACCAACGTAATCACGACCTGGCGCGCAACCGAACCAGCGTTTACGTTGAAAACTTTGTATGTCGAATTCGTGCTTGGATCGGTTGCCAGCACGTTCTTTGTGAGTGTCTGGGTTGTCGATCCAACTGTCTGGGTCAAGATCCCGTCGCTCGAAAGTTGGAAGCTGCGCGTTGTGCTGTCTGCCGTCAGAGGCAAAACATAGCTGCCACTGGAATCCTTCGATGGCAGCGTGTACGTGCAGGTCTTTCCGTCGGTGCTAACTGTGACGGTCATTGCCTCGCGCAGCTGCTGAGCCATGAGCCGCACCGAGTCTTGCGACTTTGAAATCGAGTCCATCGCGCCAACTCCCTTCATCCAGCTCATCATGCCGGACATAAAGCAAGCAACTCCGCCTACCAAAGTTAGGACGGAGAGACCGGCAGCGGTGACGGTTTCGACCAAGGTCATGCCACGTTTTCGAGAGTTTCGTCGGACCCTCATATGTTTGCCACCAGCGAAGCCACGACATAACTGCGGCTCCTCCCCCTTTCGGTCCACGACAAAGTCACGGTGATTCTCTTAAGTTCTAAATCGACCTGCTCGACCTTTACAGTTGCAGTTCCGCTCGGCAGCAAATCACCAATGCGGTCTCCTACAGCGGCATCGGTACCGTTGCAGTTAAAGGTCGTGGCATTAACGTCCGTGTTGTAATCGATGAGATCGGCAGCGTAGAGTTTGCTTGCGGTTAGGTTGGGATAACCTTGTGCCTTCATAAGCTCAATCTCCTTCTGGGCAAAGTTCGCGGCCTTGTTTAGGTAGTTTGCTTTCGTTCGACCAACGGTCGAGACCGGCATCGCGCTGGCTAAGATTGCCCCAGCGCAAGCCACCATGAATATCGAAAGCATCGTTTCAACGAGCGTGAACCCTCCCTTTCTGCGATTGGTTTTCACGGACATCTTAAGATGTGTGTTCCACCTCTCAAGCGGTCAGGCCCTGGTAGAAATGCAGGACTCGGTACAAATCAAGCCAATTCTTATGGCAAGACGTGAGTCGAAACGCTGCAAGTCGGAGTCGCTCCGACCGCATTGACGGAATAGGTACCGCCCTGAGGGCAACTTGGTGTGGACTTAATGTAGAGGGTCGAACCAACCAGGTCCGTAAAGTCCACCGTGTCGCCGTTTGTCTTCTTATTGTCCATCGCCCACTGCTCTTTGGCCGTCTCGATTTCTTTGAGGCTGCCTAAACATGACGATCGTCGTCCAGACTCTCGGGCCTGGACAAAGCTTGGTACAGCAATGCTCATGAGAACACCAATGATCAGGATTACGATCATGATTTCGACAAGGGTAAAGCCTCGTCCGTTTCGAGCTATGCTTTTCTTCATATTCGCACCGTCGCTTGATAAGCTTTTTCCACGTTTATCAAAAGAAACCACAGTATTTCCCTCACTTTCTTAGTCTTTCTCATTCAATTCCAAGGGACAAAAACAAAGTCTCCTGGC